>JBGOTL010000096.1:0-14320 GCA_041476465.1 Candidatus Acidiferrum sp.
GATGGGGATGAGCGTATCAATGCCGAGCCAGGCGAGATTCTTGAGGACTTCCGGAGTGAGGTCGTTCTTCTCGGCGGTGAATTTGTCCTTGAGATGCGCAGGGACGTTGGACTGACTGACGCGTCCGGGATTGGTGCGTGAAGAATGGAGAAAAGTGCCGCCGGTGCGGCCGGAGCGATCGACGATCGCTTCGTCCAGGAGAAAGAAATTGTCGGAATTGTCGTAATCCTTCTCGCGGACCATGTCCACAAGTCCTCCCCAACCATGGCGGAGGCCGATGACTTGATAGCCTTCGCGGATGGCGCGAAGCGTGACGCCGCGGATCGCTGGGTTCAGGCCGGGAACGTCGCCGCCCCCGGTAAGGATTCCGATGACGCCTTTTTTGGTACTGATGTTGGACATGGCGGACTGCTTTCTCCTGCTGAATCGGTTTAATAAGCTTAATGGTTTATCAGCAGAATTGGAACTAGCGAGGGCCGCTCCCCCATGCAAAATTTGCATCCTCCTTAATCAAAATTGCAATTAATTACGAAAAGTTTCTTTCGCGACGGGGGTGTCAGTGACGGTATAAGGCTCACCGCTGCGAGGGTGAATGTACAGCGCGCGCGTTTCGGCGTGATTGAGAGGGCGCGCACCACGTCGGCCAAAGACGGCAAGTTGATTGCCCGATTCATCCACGGCACGGTCGCGGTCGATGCCTTTGGAAATGGCGAGCGCAGGGCCCTTCGTGCGTGCCGTGGCGATCAGCTTTGGCGTGGGGCGTGGGCTGAAGCCGGAGAAGTGCGCGGGGTCGTCCCACGGTGACATGATTTGCAAAACGCGCAAGCCGTTGTGGCCATCGGCTACAAATGCGAAAGCGCTCGCCGCTACCATTCCGATTTTGACGTCGTTCACGTCGTTCATCAGGTTATTCGCGTTGAATATTTGGTCCAAGTGCGGCGCTTCGGGATTCTCGATATCCACGATTCCCAAGCCGGAGGCTCCTGCGGAGATGTATGCATAGGTTCGCGCGACATAGATATTGCGCGAACCTTCGAGAGCGACTTTGCCCTTCTCCACCGGCTTGGGATGCGCCAGATCGGTCACGTCCAAAACTTTGAGGCCGTAGCGATCCACCACAAACGCATAGCGAAATTGAACGGCGATGCCGCGAGGATCATCGAGCACTGGCACGCCGATCGTCGCGGTGACGCGCGGCGCGAGTGGATTATCGAGGTCCACAACCACGAGCGCTTTGTCGGTCAGGACATAAGCGTAGGTGCCAGCAATGGTAATGCGGCGCGCGCCGGTAAGCAGGCCATCGGGATTGAACGCCAGAGCGCGCTTCAGGAAATTATTTGCGGGATTCCCGTCGAGGAGTGTGCCCACGCCCGGGCTTTTTGCTTTTAGGTCGGGATTGCCGATGATGACCAGGCCTTCCTCTCTGTCGGCAACGTAGAGAAATCCGTAGAGGAGATGGATGGCCTGCTCTTCGTTTTCAGGCAATTGTTTGCGCAAGGGATCAACACCGAGGGTGGTGGGCGAAGCGACGGCAAGGGCATTTTTCGTGGGAACATGGAAACGCTGGCCAAGCGGTGAAACCGGCGCGGTGGTCATGCGCTCGGAGAAGCCTTTGTTGTCGATGTTGGCGATGTCGTAGACGCGCAAGCCGCCGGAACCATTTGCGGCGTAAGCGTATTCTCCACGCGCCTGGATATCGAGGACATTCCCGGCATGCCCGGCATGCCCGGCAACGGTTGTGAGTTCCCGATCGTGGTCGACAAATTTCTTGTAATTATCCGGATAGGCGATGCGCTGGAGGTCGCTGCCGAAGATGGCTTCCGGTTCATCGTGCTCGGCGACGGCGACGGCTTCAAAGCCTTTCTTGCCCGTTGCGACGTAGACGTAACGGCCCATGAAATTCATGAAGTTGGTTCCCTGTAATAACAACTGCGCCATCCAGGCATTGTTGTCGTTCTCCGCGGAAACGTGACAATCGCTGCACTGCTTGGTTTCCTTTCCGCGGACCGTGTGCGGCACAAACGTGCTGAAAGCTTGTCCGGAGAATCCCGGCGACGAAATGGTTTGCTGCGTGTAGTACAGCCATTCGCGATTGGCGTTCTGTGAGCTAACCAGAATCGCGCAGGAAGAGCGTGCGGGCGCGACACGATGGCCGGTGACCGTGCCATCCACACCGAGCATATAAATGTCATCGCGAAGCACTTGAAAGTTGTAGCTGGTGTAGTTCTTCGTGAGCAGACCTTCGTTGTGCAGCATGGGACGCCGCACGTTTGCGGTCATCTGCAAGTGGCAGCCGAAACACGTGGGCGTCCAAGACGTATGGCAGGCGTAGCAGGTCATACTGCTGTTGCCGTGCGCCAGCAAAGCATCATCGGCCGGCGTTTGCGAAGCGACGCCGCCATCCTTATTCATGAGTTTCGAGCGAAAAGATTTTTCGCTGAAGTGCGCGTTGCCGGGTGTGATGGTATCTACGGTCTGAACGATCTCCCACTCCTTATTTTCTTCCGTCATTGAACGCTGGAAAAGTTTTCCATCGGGGCGCCATTCGAAGCGGCGCAGGCCCCAGGGTGTGCGCAGCACGTCGAGATGCCGGCCGCGCGGTTCGCCCGAACGCGCCGCATCGGGCGCCGCGGGGCCGGAAGTAACCAGTGTCGCCTTCTGGTGGATCGTCCCGTGGCAATCAACGCAGTCGATTTCGACCGCGGCGCGCGGCTCACCGTAGATTTTTCCATTTCCATGGCTGTCCTGCGCGAAGTGGCAATCGGCGCACTGCATGCCTTTTTCGAGATGGATGTCCGCGAGGTGCACGGCCTTCGAGAATCGCTCAGGGTCGTCGAAACCGATTGGCTTGCTGTCCTTGTCGAGCCAGTTCCCTTTGCGATCGTGGTTAAAGACCGCGCGGAACACCCAGCCGTGACCATGGAAGTCGGCAAACTTTGTGGTTTTCAATTGCGCATTAAATTCGGGAGTGCCGGTTTTATCCAGGAATTTTTCATCGCCCCACAAGCCGCGGGCGGCGGCAGCTTCGGGGTTGCGCAAATAGGATTGGTAGCGCTGCTCTTCGCTGGGGTTGCGCTGCTCCTTCGGGTACATTTTGTCGCCGTCAATTTCGTTGTCCCACCAGGTGAGGCCGAAATAGGTGGTGACCATGTTGGTGCCGGGATGGATGTGGCAGACCATGCACTGGCTGGAGGGAATCGAGCGCGTGAAGACGTGCTTGATGGGATGGCCGGGCTCGTTCTTTGGAATCGTGGGATCGGAGGAGGCGCTGAAACCATTGTGACCAAACTGCGCGTAGGCGCCAGCATGTGCAGGGTCACGATCGTTGGCATAGATGACGTGGCAAGAGGAGCAGCCACTCGAACGGTAGTCGCCGGGATGATCGTTCGTGCCAGGCAGAGACATCACCGGATCAACGAGGCGGGTTTTCTGCAGGCCTAGAAAAACGGGATCGGTGCGCAATTCAGTGCCAAAACCTCGGTCGCTAAGTTTGTCGTCCGGCTTGCCGGGATCTTCCTCGCGAGTGGGATTCCCGATTTCCCCTTTTTTGTGGCCACCGCGCTCGAAAACGCGAAGCACATTCCCCGGCTGGGAAATCTCCCATCGATAGAGCGGATCGAGTTCCGGAAGAACCCCTTTGCTGCGGGTCTCTTCGGATGTTGGTGGTGGCGACGTCTTGATGGACTGCGGTTTGCCGTCGCGGTCGTAACTTTCACCGAAGTGCGCGTTCTTTGCCGGGTAGCCGCCATTGTTGTAGAGCGCGGCGCCCCACAACATGCCGGTGTGCGTCATCATGCTCGTCGAAACCGCACGCGTCTCGCTCGCATGACAGCCGATAGCCCCGCAGGTTTCCGCGGCGACGCGCAGATCCCCGGGATTCACGAATTTCACGTATTCGGCGGATTCCTTCAGCCATCTGGTGTAAACGCGCTCGGGGAGACTCGCGCGATTCTTGAAGATCGGATCACGCGGCTGGACATGAGCTTTTTCTTTTGCGGCCGTGTATTCAGGCGATTTCGCCGCGATACCCGCGGCAATGCTGGCGGAAGAATCCCCACCGTGACAATCGGTGCAGCCGAGACGCACGGTCTTTGTCGAGTGCATCGTCGGCTCGTCGGTCGTTATATGACACGAGATGCAGCCTGAAGATTTGTGGTCCGCTTCTTCTTGCGGCTGACCGCGGACAAGAGTTTGCGTTTCCTGTCCGGCAAGGATGGTGGAAGGCGAACGAGTCGCGAAAAAGAGCAGGAACACGGAGACGCAGAGAGCGCAGAGAATCAGGAGACGCGCGCGGCTGCTTTGTGAGTTACGGGCTGGGCTCCGGGCGAAATGTTTGGCCGTTGACATCGATTGGTCCCTCAGAAGGTAAACTTCACAGCGCCAAAAAGCGAGAAGAGTGTGCGGCCGGTGTAGATGTCTTTGAACCCATGGCCCGGCGTAAGCGCGGAGGCGCCGCCAGTCAGCACGATATTTTCCGTAAGTGGCGGGCGGTACTGAACGCCAAGGCCATAGTCCATGCCGATGGTATGGCGAATCGGCGATTGGAAAAGAAGATACTCCAGCGGCTCGGTACGCATGAAGCGCAGGAAATTTGCATTCGCAAATCCTTTGAGCTTCGGCGTGATCTCGATATCGGCTCCGGCGTTGGCCAGAAAAATTCCGGGATTCACGAAATTGGCTTGGCCTTCCTCTTTGCTGGCGCGCAGGCTGGGAATCATGCTTCCAGGCGAAGTGAGGGCGACGCCGGAACCCGTCAAGCGGATGCACTCGCGATTCCAGAAGCTGAAGAGGCCGCCGGCAAAACTTGGCAGATCAAGGATGGAATCGAAGCCGCGCGCTCGGGAGTCGCGGGGATTGGCGTCCCCGGAAGTATAAAACGTCGAGACGCGGTAGCGAATCCAGTCATGGTCGTAGGAAAACTCAGCCGCCGCCATTTGCGCGTTGACGGTGACGCGCTTCCCGGCAATGGGATTGAACGTATCTTCGCCATAGGCTTGATAGAACGCGTGCGTGAGATTGATGCGCCCGAGGTGCCCGCTGCCGAGCCACCCAAAGTAGCCCACCCGAATGGCGTGCGCCAGCGGGCCTCCGCCGGGACCTTGATTGATCACGGTTCCGATCGGTGCCGGGCGCACAAGAAATCCGTTGTCGTCGTAATGGATGGTGGCGTCATCTTTGTTCCAGGCTGCGACGAATTCCGCGGTGTAGCCGGGAAAGAAAAAGTCCTGCAGGTAGACGTTGCCGAGCACGACTTGCTGATGACGGCGGCCGAAGGAAGTATTCAAGCCGCTGTTGGTGTTTTTTTCCAGAAAATGAAAATAAGCGACGTTGTACTCGATGCGGTCACTGCGCAGATTGCCAAAAATTCGCAACGCGGGTTGTTCGTCCACAAAAAGGAAGCCGCGAAAATCGGCGTTAAATTGCTGGATGCCCGCGCGCGTGGAGACAAAATCGTAATTACTGCTGAGGTCGCGGAGTTTCACTTCCACGAAAGCTTCTTGCAGGCCGAGATGCGTATCGAAGCGATTCGTGCCCTTGCGCACGTCGGGGCTGACAATGCCGAGTTCGCGTACTGCCAGGTCATTGAGGCTCAGCTCGGGAGTGATGCGGATGCGCCAGTCAACCGGCCTGAAAGAAGTGTCGCCGTGGAAAAGATCAAATGTAAAACGAAGCGTTTGATCCAGAAAAGCTTGCTCGCCGCGGCCAAAAAATTCCTTGCTTCCCGGCTGCGCCGCGCTGACGTTGCTTGGCGAGGGCACGCGGCGGCCGTCGAAAAAAGTTTCCGAGGAAGCTGTGATGTTTAGAAATGTTTGTTCGCCGAAAACACTGGGCCAGACGGGCTCGTCGCCCTTGAAGCGGTTGCGATTGAACGGGTCGTACCAGCGCGGCTTGACATAAATAATTTCGCCTTTTTGCGGATAGCGGCGATAGTCCGGCTGCGTGAGGGCCCAGCGATTGGGAACAACGTTGTAGATATCCGCGACGGGCGGAAGAATGTCCGGCGCAAGTTCCGCAATGTAATTGGGATCGGAGTCGAGGCGATGGCGAAATTCGCGATACGTGCCGAACGCGGGCGCGGATTCGGCCGGTGTGGCGGGTCCAAGCTCAGGAAGACGCGGGAGGCGGGAGCGAAACTCAGCGCTGGCCAGGGATACCAGCGATAGTTCGAGAGTGACGATTTCGTTGGCAGTGAGGGAGAGCTCGGGAATGACAAGAGGCGCATACCCTTCGGCCTCAACGCGAAACTCGTAGTGACCCGGTGAGAGAAGCAGGATGCGGAAGACGCCCTCGCCTGTGGCGCTCGCCCTGGTGACTTGCCCAGTTTGCGGATTTCGGAGCGTGAGTTGAGCGGCGGCGATGGGGCGCGATGCAGCTGCGGAGAGCGATTCGCGCACGGTGCCATCCACCGCGGCCGTAGTGAGCGCCTGCTGGCGCGGGATTCGCTGCGGCGGACCTGATTCCCGGGACTGCTGAGAAGCCTGGGGTGCCGGAGCTTGCGGCGGCGCTGAGGACTGGCTCGACGAATCCGGAGCGCAAAGCGCAAGCAGAAACAGCACAACGAGAACGCCGGAAGCGCGGGACGCGCGTTGTAATAGTTTCAAAAACATTAGGCGCATGCGTTTGGCCTGCCCGGATCGGCGCAGGGATTGGAGTCGCGTTCTAGCTAACAATATCGGCGAGCAGGGAGCAATCGTTTTCCCATATGTATGCAGGCATTCGATAACACTCTTTGCCTGGAAGGATGTTCACCCTTACGCCGCACCGGCGCAGCAAACGCGTTGAGTGCCTTCGAACGCGTGTGTTCCAATTCAAGTACTCACTTCATGAAATACTCACACGTACTTCGCCGGCCGGTGGAATCACGCCAAGCCCATGTGCAACGGAGGAAGACCCTCGCGCTGGGTGTAGTCCTGGCATTCGGAATCGTCACCGCGCTGTTTCTCCTGTTGGTGGGTTGCGGATCAGGCAGTACGACCCCTCCGCCGGTACCGCCGGGTCCCGCGCCGGCATTGAGCGCAACAGACGTCGGAAACATCGTGCAAGCCGCGGCGGAAGCGGCGGACCCCACGACTATGGTCATCGCTGTGGTCGATCGCGCGGGAACTGTCCTGGCTGTATTTCGCAAGCCGGGTGCGGGCGCGACAGCCACGGGAAATTTTGGCGCCGCGGTGGACATCAACGATCTGGCGGTAGCTCTGGCGCGAACCGCGGCTTTCTTCAGCAATGATCAGGCGCCGCTTTCTTCGCGCACTGTGCGGTTCATCAGCGGAATCCATTTTCCGCCAGGCGTGGCTAACGCCGGTACCGCCGCGCTCTACGGAATTGAAAACACTAATCGTGGCTGCGCGCTGACCACAAATTATCTGGCGGGACAATCGGTGCCACTTGCGCTCTCGCTCGGCGGAGGGTTCGGCCTTGGTATTCTCACAGGCAAAGCGGACTTGAATGACAGCGACTCGAACGCGGTGAATCCGGGTGGCGTGCCAATTTTCGAGAACGGTGTAGTTGTGGGAGGAGTGGGCGTCGCTGGTGTGGCCACCGACGTTGCGGAATATGCGGCATATGTCGCGGCGACTTCGAATGGATTTGGCCCATCACCCGCGCCGCCCGGAGTTGTTTTTATTGATGGCGTGGCACTGCCATTTGTAAATCAAACCACGCGGCCCGCGAGTGCGGGAGCCGGCACGTTTGCAGGAACTTTTCTGACTGGACCGCTGGCAAGCACAGCACAACCTCCCGAAGGTGATCTGATCTTGCCTGCTGCAGGGCTCGGCGGCTTGAGCGCGGCGGACGTTACACAGATTTTGGACAACGCGGAAGCGACCGCGAAAACTACGCGCGCGGTGATCCGCTTGCCCCTGGGCTCGAAGGCGCGCATGGTGATTGCCGTTGCCGACACCGACGGAACAATAATTGGATTGCGGCGCATGGCGGATTCCACGGTGTTCAGCATCGATGTGGCGGCGACGAAAGCGCGCAACATGGTGTACTTCAACAGCGCGGCCAGGACCGCCGCGGATATGAACAACGTGCCGATGGGAACAGCAGTGACCAACCGGACAATTAGCTTTGGCGCGCAGCCGTTATTCCCTCCAGGGATCGATGGGTCTTCAGCAGGGCCGTTCTTCAATCTATATGCGCAGGATGTAGCGAATCCCTGCACGCAAGGCTTTCAAACCGGCGCGGCGAATGTGAACAAAAGCGGAATTGTTTTTTTCCCGGGCAGCGTGGGCCTGTATCGAAACGGGGTTCTGATTGGCGGACTGGGCGTGAGCGGCGACGGAGTCGAACAGGACGACTATGTATCCGCCGGCGGAGCCGCCGGATTCGAGGCACCGGCGAATATTCGCGCGGATCAAGTCTTCATCAGCGGCGTGCGGCTTCCCTACTTGAAATTTCCTCGCAACCCCACCAACTAAATTGTTGTAGCCTGTTTTCGCGCAGAAACTTTAAGTCTACTCACGGCCGCTCGAAGGGTCGGCGGTCGAAGCCGAGTTAATGTCGAGGAACCAGGCATGAGCTGTATCGCCGGGTGCGTAGCAATTGCCGTCTGGAGAATAATTCGCCGGACAATGCGCTGTGAATTCCTTGCGGCGCGGCGACTGGGCAAATTGCCAAACGGTGGCGAAGGAGACGCCGCTTGCGGACGGGAGCGCCGGATGATCCGGGAATGTGCAACCGGGCGATGGCGGACAGACATCATTGTAAATCCAAAACACAACGTCCCCGAAACCTGAATCGCCATGAATGTCTTCCGCAGTTGTGATGGTGACGCGCGAATCTTCTCTGACCGGAATCCCCGAGCAATACACGCCGGCCTTGTAATTCGCGTGAGCAAGTTCGTCGTTCCAGGCGTGAAGATAAGCATGGTAAAGCGCGGGCAGGCGGCCACCTTCTTCAATATCCAGGAAGATGATGGTTCCGGAGGAGAAGCCTTCACGCTGGGCTGCCGCGGCCGCAGTCTTTGCGTCCAGAGTTCCCTTTTTCATCGCATCTTGCTCGTTCTTCAGTTCGCGACTTTCGCGGCCGCAATAAAGAACCAGAAAACCGAAACCATTTGAGCGCAGAAGTTCGCGC
Source organism: Candidatus Acidiferrum sp. (assembly GCA_041476465.1). Lineage (GTDB taxonomy): Bacteria > Acidobacteriota > Terriglobia > Acidiferrales > UBA7541 > Acidiferrum. The sequence continues at coordinate 9,079 of JBGOTL010000096.1, forward strand.
TTGCCGAGCCAGGTATTTTCCTTTTCACCGGGCGGCGGGCTGAGCCAATAGCCGGTGAATGAAAAGGACTTGCGAAGAATCGAAATCGCATCGTCGCCGGGATACAAATTGCGGTCGAAGCCAAGATACGCCCGACCCGCTGAAGGCTCCAGAGGCTGCGAGAGTGATTGCAGATTGGAACGCTGCCTTAACATGCCGCGTGAAACCGGGTGAGGCCGCAGCAGGCGAAAGGCGAGAATTCCACAAAACAGCAGAGCAATCACGGTAAGAAATGATCGCCGAATCATGCAAGGAACTCATCCGAAACATTTTTGAGAATTCGCATCGAATCAGCCCTCGCGCAATTTGTGGCCGGCGAGATTTCCGAGGCCGTCGTAAGCAGCGTACTTGTACATTTCACTGAGCGTCGGATAGTTGAATACTTGCTCGATGAATTCGTCGATGGTAAGGCTTTTGTCGAGAACCATCATGCCGATGTGAATGAGTTCGGTGGCGCTTTCGCCGATGATGCTGATGCCGAGAAGTTTTCTATCGGCGCGGGCGAAAATGAGCTTGAGCATGCCGGCGGTGTCTCCGGTGATGTGTCCACGAGCATTGTTTTCGTAACGTGCGCGGCCGACGACGTAGTCGATTTTCTTTTCCTTGCAGGATTCTTCGGTTTCTCCGGCAGCAGAAATCTCTGGAATAGTGTAAATGCCCATGGGCAGCAAGGAAGCGACGCGCTGCTTATATTTCAGTGCAAAGGCGTGACACACCGCGACACGGCCTTGCTCCATGGAAGTGGAGGCCAGCGCGGGAAAACCGATGACGTCGCCTGCAGCATAAATGTTTGCTACGCCGGTGCGGAAATTGTCGTCGACGGGGATGTAACCGCGGTCGTTGATGGCAAGGCCGGCTTTTTCGAGCGCAAGGCCGTCCACTGCTGCGCGGCGGCCGGCAGCGAAGAGAACGGCGTCGGTATCAAGCGTTTTGCCGCTTTTCATCACGATGCGCACCCCGGAGGAGGTATTTTCCGCTTTCACCGGGCGTTCGTTGAACCACAGGTGCATGCCGAGCGCGGCAAAGCGATCGCGAAGGCGATCGGAGATTTCAAAATCGAGGAATGGGAGTAAACGGTCACGTCCATCGACGAGAGTGACGTCGACGCCGAGCGCGCGGAAGATGGAAGCGTATTCGCAGCCGATGACGCCGCCACCGATAACGACGAGGCTCTTGGGGATGCGATCCATCTGGAGGAAGGTATCGGAATCAAAAACGTGCACATCATCAAAAGCAATCTCGGTTGGGCGGTGCGGTTTGGAGCCGGTGGAGATCAGAATGATTTCCCCGCGCAGACGCCGCACACCAGCCGCGCCGGAGACGGAGATGGTGTGTGCATCTTCAAACGTGGCCTGACCGCGGATAAGCTCAATTTTGTGGAGTTCGAGATTTTTCAGGATGCGGCGGCGCTCCATTTCGACGACTTCGCGTTCGTGGTGCATGAAATCGTGGACGGTAAGATTGTCCTTCAGCGAATAATCGATGCCATAGAGTCCGCGCTGCTTGAGCCCGGTAAAATAAAGCGCGGATTCGCGCAGGGTCTTGCTGGGAACAGTGCCGGTATTGATGCAGCTTCCGCCGACGACCGGAGCGCGTTCGACAAGAGCGACACGCTTGCCGAAATAGGCGGCCTGCGCGCCGGCTTTTTCTCCGGCCGGGCCGCAGCCGATTACGATGAGGTCGAAAGTGTCGCTCGAGGTCACAGATTCCTCCGCTTCCTCCAAAAGGGTCGTCCCGACATGAGCTGCGGGGTGGACCGCAGTTGGGCCGTGAAGGATTGTAGACCAGGATGGGTGGTATGTGCGGAAATCGGGGAAGGCCCCGCATAAGCGGTTTCAAGTACATGGCAGTGGGCAAATTCCGATAAGCGCGTAAGTCGTCCCACCGGACGGTGTAAAGTGAGGTTACAACGGGATATCATTGCGCGCCGGCGCGGAGTCGGCTGGTGATTCGCAAAGGAGAGTCGGGCATGGAGCAAACTCCTGGGGTATCGCGCCGCCGGTTTATCGTGGCGGCTTCCGCGGCGGCTGTTGCTGGCGCTGCCGGATGTGGAGGTCGAGGCCCGGCCATGGCACCCACGCTGAACTCGGCGGAACTGCTGGAGCTGTCCGCGGTTGACGCGGTAGCGGCGCTCACGCGGGGTGACGTTACAGCCGAGCGATACGCCTCGGCGCTGCTGGCGCAGTGCGAACGCGGCAAGGCACTGAACGCGTTTATCACGCTGGAGCCGGCAGGCGTACTCGAAGCGGCGCGTGCCGCCGACGGGCGGCGCAGCACGGGAACGAAGCTCGGCCCACTTCACGGCCTGCCAATCCCGATCAAAGACAGCGTAAACACGAAGGATTTCCCGACCACTGGGGGAACGCCTGCGCTTCGCAATTTCCGGCCGAAGGAAGACGCCCCCATCGTCCGGAAGCTGACTGACGCCGGAGCGATCATTCTGGGCAAGACCAATCTCCACGAGCTGTCTTTCGGATGGACGAGCAACAACCTGGCGTTTGGGGCGGTACATAATCCGTACGATCGCAGCAGGATTCCCGGCGGAAGCAGTGGGGGGACCGCCGCGGCTGTGGCAGCGCGCATGGCGCCGCTGGGCGTGGCGGAAGACACCGAGGGCTCGATTCGCGTGCCGGCCGCGATGTGCGGCATCGCCGGGTTCCGGCCCACAACGACGCGGTATCCATCGGCTGGTGTGGTGCCGATTTCGGCGCTCTTTGACCAGGTGGGGCCGCACGCCCGTTCGGTTGGCGACGTCGCGCTATTCGATTCCGTGGTGACCGGTGACTGGAGCGTGCTGCGCCCGAGGGAACTCAAAGGCGTGAAACTCGGTGTAGGGCGCGGGTATTGGTTCAGCGATCTCGACGCCGAGGTGGAACGCATCACCAGCGAGGCGCTCCGCAAATTGATGGACGCCGGCGTAGAGCTGGTCGAAGCCGAGGTGCCGGAGCTGGCCCGGTTGATCGAACTCACCACCAACCCGATTCAGAGTCACGATGTGCTTTACACCCTGAAGAAATATCTGGCAGACAACCAGGCCGGCGTGACCTTTGAGCAAGTTGTCGCGCAGGCAAGCGCTGATATAAGACGTGATTTCGCGCACGATGTTCTTCCCGGAGGCAAAGGGTTCGTTACGGATGCCGTCTATCGGGCCGCTTGCGACGTTCACTTGCCCAGGCTGCGGCAGAATTTCCGGGACTATTTTGCGCGGACCGGGGTCGCGGCGATCGTCTTTCCGGTGACGATGGTGCCGGCGACCCCGATCGGCCAGGATACCGACGTGGTGATCGGAGGAAAAAAGTTTTCGTTCGAGACAGCAGTATCGCGCAACATCGCGCCCGGGAGTACCGCGGGCCTTCCCGGCTTGGTGCTCCCCGCCGGCCTCACGTCGGGAGGACTACCAATCGCCTTGGAGCTCGATGGTCCCTCCGGCAGCGACCGCGCGCTCTTGGCGCTCGGCTCGAGTGTGGAACGCGTCTTGGGGCGTTTGCCGGGGCCAACGCTGTAGCCCCCTGGGGTTTGGCGCGGCGCGCAGGCGGCACCGGGCAGCGGAGCAGTTTCCGGTTGAGCTGGCAGCGTTAACCAGGCATCGGTCATATTCTTTGGCAATGCATAATCCCAATTTCAGGATAGAACATGTGAGACTTGCCCTGTGAATCAGCCGCACAAGCGTCGTTGCGAGATGCAATAATAAGACGCTTCGATGCGCACTGTGTACTACAGACTGGTTGACAAATCCGACATCCCCGCGATGGCGCGCATGCGAGCCGCAGAGTGGGAAACAGAGGAGTACTGGAGAGTTCGCATTTCGCGGTACCTGAACCGCGAACTCCATCCGCAGCAGGCGCTGATGCCCCGTGTCAGTTACGTCGCGTTAGAAGGTGATTCTCTGCTCGGCTTTATTGCCGGGCACCTGACACGCCGCTACGCGTGTGATGGAGAGTTGGAGTGGGTCAATGTTATTCCGGAGCGTCGAGGGAGCGCAGTAGCATCGGAATTGCTTCGTCTTTTAGCGGCATGGTTTGCTGAGCAGAAGGCATCACGGATTTGTGTCGATGTTGATCCTGCCAACACAACCGCACGACGCTTCTACCAGCGACACGGCGCTGACAAGCTGAACGAGCACTGGTTGGTTTGGGACGACATCAAGGTAGTACTTGGCCAGCGCTGATCGAACAAGAAACCCAAGGAGGAATTCGAAAAATGGCGCCCGAAGCCGGCCAGGTGTTCGTGGACTTCTACTTTTCGGTCTTTCGTTAATTCTTGTCGCCGAATCCGTGATTCTGCCGGCAAATCCTGCAGTATGTCGGTGGCTCAGAATTATCCACATTGTGTTTCACGGGCTTCACCGTCTGGAGATACGCAAATATCGCTTTCAGATCGTCATCCGCCATGTTCCGGTAGTAACTGAACGGCATCAGCGGATTCAGGTCCCGCACGCCACCCGACGCGCGGCCCATCCGAATCGTCTTGATGAACATCGCTGCGTCATAGTGGCTGATCCCGGAAGGATCCGGGGTAATGTTTGGTGTCACGACGTCTCCCCAGGGCCCCGTCAACCGGAGACCACCCCCAAACATCATCTCAGGTTGGGATTTGCCTTTCTCATCCGCGGGCGTGTGGCAATCATTGCACTGCGCAAGGCGCACTAGATACCAGCCATGTTTTATTTGTTCACTTGCATCCGCCAGGAGTACCGGCTCCATCTCGGGGTGCAGGTCTACTTTCACGGGAAACGGGAGATTTCTTTTGGGAAGCGGGTTCCGCACCGCTGGCAGCGAACGGATATACACGATAACCGACGCCACATCTTCATCGGTCATGCTTCTAAAGAATGCGTAAGGCATGAAGTCAAATAGTTCCCGGCCGTCCTGACCGATCCCGTGGCGTATCGCGCGTTCGAATTGGGCGTCGGTCCAGGTTCCAGCCCCGGTCTCTTTGTCGGGTGTGATGTTTGGGTGCGTTAAGCCGTCCGGGATGGGTATACCATTGACTCCTTCACCCTTGACGGGCTGCCCTGCTCCCTGGGTTCCCGGTTTCGGTTGTCCGAAGTTGTTCTTGAAGTCTTGCTGGCCATGACACTCAAAACAGTGGGTGATTCCCTCCACAATGTAGCGACCGCGTGCCAGACGCCCTGGCGAGGGCGCCGCGCGAAATTCCTTCTCCTTCTTTTCCGTGGACTCCAGGCCTTGCGCGAGGAGTGGAC
>JBGOTL010000097.1:0-14266 GCA_041476465.1 Candidatus Acidiferrum sp.
GTGCAAATCCGTCCCGCAAATCGACGCGGCTTTTACCCGCACAAGAACATCGCTTGCTCCGATCGCGGGAATCGCGACGCTGGTAATCTGCAGCCCCTTCGCAGCCTGCATCTTCCGCAACGCCTTCATCATCGTCGCCATTCACTGCCTCTGTAGCGGCCGCCTTCCGTTTACCCCGATCCGGTCGGGGAGGCGGGCGCTTTTGTAGTGGCCGGTCTTTCGCGTATTTGGCGTCCCGGCCCTGCCGGGAAGACCGGTTCATTTTTCCACGGTTCGGCGTACATGCAGCGGCTCAACACACAAGTCCCCGATGCTAGCACACCGCGTCCCTTCGCCACCTGTAGTGGCACGATACACCTGTCCCGACCTTGTCGGGAGCCCCAGCGGCTTTTCCTTCCCATCTGTCATTCCGAGCGGAGCGGGCCGATGTTTTTTCCGCCCGCTCCTGCGGACGGTCGGCCTGCGAAGTCGAGGAATCGTGGCTTAGCTTGCGACATTTCACAAATCGATGCATCCAGCAATCGACCCATTCGCCCCGGCTCCAAACATTAAACTTTCTAATGTTTAAACGTTCTCACTTCACCAATTCCACCACCCCAATTTTCTCTAACGCCTTCAAATATTCCACCACCATCTCCAGCGGCACCGGCCCGTACTCCGCCGACACCGCATCGCGAATCTCCTGCGCGTTCCTCTTCCCACTCGCGAAATTCAGCACCTCATACGCGTATTCTTCGCCGTTACCCCAGAGACCTTCGTAACTCAATAGCTGTGGCGCTTTAACGAACCCCTGCATTACCCATTCCACCGCAAAATAGTCATACCCAAACACCGCCATCGGCCCCTTCACTTGCGTTGCGCGCTCAAATCTCAATCGACCATCACCGGACACTTCCTTCGGTGTTAGTCTGTTGATTGCAGGAAGCTGCTTCATAGCGCTCTCAACCATGGCGGCCTCCGAAATATCTCTTCCGAAGAAGCGGTAAGTCGATCTCGCCAGTTCGATGTCGTAGTCGATGTTTTTTTGTATTAAGTTTGTTTTATCGACAGACGGTTCCAAAAATACCACCCTCATCGTGTTGCTACGCCGCAGCGTGGAATCGATCCACACCAATCGGTTAATTTCAGATAAGTCCGCGTCAGTTTTCAACGCCAAGAAATACCCGCTCGCCGCGCCAATAAACGCCGCCCTCTTCAGCTTCGTCGGATCGATATTCGCCGCGGTATCGAAATTCGTGTGAATGTACTGGTCCGGCCAATCATTCAAATAAATCACCGGTATCCCGAACGACGAATCCTGATACACATCGTGGTCGCTCCCCATCGTGTACGCTGAATACTCCGCGCGCAGCGGCTCTTTTCCACCCTCCGGCGCCACCAGCGGATACTCCGCCTTCCCCGTCGCGGCAAACTTGTACGACTCTTCGTTCACAAACTCCGCAAATGCCCACGCCACATCATGTACAAACGACGGCAAACTCATCGGCCCGCGTGTCACGTGGAACACCGCCTTCGTCGCCGGCCCCCCGCCCACCATATCCATATGCACCACCGTTTTGATCCGCCGCGCGAATTCCGGCTTCGCGTTCAGCAGCGCCATTGTTCCTTCAATTTCCGGCGGAAAAATAAACCGAATCGTTCGCGCGGGCTGCGCCAGCTTTCCTTCGCTGATCAGCTTCTGCAGCGTCCGCGCCACTTCCAGAATCGTCGCGCACCCGCTGGCATTGTCATTCGCCCCCGGCCGCTGATGATCCAGGTGGCACGAAAACGCAATCTCCTCCTCCTTCTGCTTCGGGTCCGCCCCCGGAATCGTCGCCGTCACCACCTCATAATTCCCCGCATGCTGCCCCGCTTTCACCACCGCGCGCAGCGTGATCCTTTCGCCCCTCGCCAGCCGTTCTTTCATTCCTCGCGCCGTTTTCAAAGACACCATGAACGCAAACGTCTTGTTCGGCGAAAACGTCTCCAGATGCCCCCACCGAATCAGGTTTTCATCCTCGCCCCACCAAACCGTCTTCTGGTTCTGCGCATAACTCACAACCCCCGCCGCCCCAAACTTCCCCACCGCCAAATCCTGTACTGCCCCCGGCTGCGCGCTCACCAGCACAATCTTCCCCTTCACATCCTTCCCCGCGTAGTCGCTTTCCTTTGCTCCCTTTCCTACGTCCACCAATTCCGCCGTTACAGCCTCCGACTCGCTGTCTTCCGACAGCGTCACCGGCTCCGCCTCATAGCTGGCAATCTTTTCCTTTGCTTCCTTTCCGTCCTTTACCTCCTCCAATTCTCCTTTTTCCGCATCCCACGCCGGCCGCGACCTCTGCGTTCCATAAAAAATCTTCCCATCCGCAGGAAACTGCAAAATCGCCACATCGCTCAACCCATACTCCCGCAGACGTTCCGCCACCAGCTCCGCCACCGCATGGAATCCTCGCGACCCGCGCTGCCGGTGAAATCGCGCAATCCCTTCCAGATTCCTCTTCGCGGTCTCCCCGCTCAACTCGTTCGCCAGCGCCGTCACATCCTTCTCCGGCAACAGCGGCGCTTTCTGCGCAAACGCCGCCGCCGCCGTGCCAAGCATCAACAAAACGCAAAAGAGCATGCGTCGCACAAAAACCTCCATCCAACAGGAACCAGCTGCCCGCACATTCTATCAGTCCGTCTCTCGACTTTTCCCCACGATTACTTCTTTCGATTCAATCCATTGCGCCCTCTTTTGCAAAACAATGAGTCCGCGTTCTGCTATCATCCCCGCTGCGCATCTCTAGGACGCGCCTTGGCCGCAGAGCGGCCATCACTTCCATGACCTTCAGCCAGCGGCTCCAGGAAATTCGCGACGGCTTCGAGCGCCCCTTTTGGGTCGCCAATATCAGCGAGCTCTTCGAACGCCTCTCCTATTACGCGGCGTTCGCCTCGCTTGCGCGCTACCTCCACGAAACGCTGAATTTCCCCACCGAGCGCGCCGCCGATCTCACCGGCTTGTTCGGCGGCCTGGTCTGGTTTCTCGCCATTTTCGGTGGCGCCATTTCCGATCGTCTCGGTTTCCGCCGCGCGCTTTCCCTGGCCTATCTGATTCTCGCCGGCTCGTATTTCCTTCTCGGCTCCCTGGGCGCGCCGTGGCTCGCTCCGGTTCGCAATGCCGTTCCCCTCATCGTTCTCGTCACCGTGGTCCTGATGCTTCCCGCCATTGGCGTCGCCTTGGTCAAACCCTGCGTTGTCGGCACCACCGCTCGCGCTTCCAAAGAAAACGTGCGTTCCATCGGCTACTCCATTTACTACACCTTGGTGAATATCGGCGGCGCGCTCGGCCCTTTCGTCGCTTCCTGGGTGCACAAAAACCTCAGCGTTGAAAACGTCTTCCGCGTCGCTGCCGCCAGCGTTTTCCTCATGCTCTTTGCCGTGCTCATTTTCTTCAAGGAGCCGCGCCGGTCAAATGAAGTGCAGACCGCGAATCTCGGCGAAACCCTGCGCAATTTCGGAAAAGTCCTCGCCAATCCCAAATTCATGCTGTTTCTTTTGATTTTTTCCGGCTATTGGATCGTTTACTGGCAGGAATTCATTACCTTGCCCATCTACGTCCACGACTACATCAATCCCCATACCGACACGGAAAGAATGCTCTCCACCGGTCCGCTCGTTGTCATCGCCCTAACTGTGGCCATCAGCGTTCTCACCCAGAAAATTGCCGCTTTCCGCGCGGTAATTCTCGGCACACTGATTTCCATGATCGCGTTTGCCATCCTTGCGTTGCACTCCAGCGTCGCCGCCGCCTATGCCACCTTAATTATCGTCGCCCTCGGCGAACTCACCCAGCAGCCGCGCTACTACGACTACATCTCGCGCCTTGCTCCCGCAGGCCAGCAGGGTACCTATATGGGCTTTGCCTTTTTGCCTCTGGGCATCGGTTCCTTCGTGGCAGGAAGCATTGGGGGAAAACTCTTGCACCATTTCGGTGAAGTGCGGCATCAGCCGCAACGCTTTTGGTGGGCGATTACCGGGATCGGGGTGCTGACAACTCTCCTGCTGTGGATTTACGACCGTGTCGTCAAACCCAGCGCGCAGGAATCATCCTCATGATTCCGCACAGCGCCATCATCTTGGCGAGGATTTTGCCTGACTTTGAACTTTCAACTTTGAACTGTCGACTTTCTTCAATTCACCATGCGGCGGAGGGATTCCAGCGCTTGACGCGCCAGAGAATAACGCGGTTCGACGTTCAGCGCTTCTTGGAAGCAGCGCATCGCCTGGCTGTACATCTCCTTGCCAAGATACGCGCGGCCCAGGTTGTAATGCGGAAAATGGCGCGGCTCGTAGCGGCGCGCTTCGACGGCCTGCTGCAGCCATGGTATGGCCTCGTCGAAATGTCCCAGCTCAATCAAGTAGGCGCCGATATCGTTGTACGGATTGCCAAAATCTGGGTCAACCTCGATGGCCCGCTTGCACTCTGCGATGGCGTCTTCGAGCCTGCCCTGAAAATGGTATGTCCAGCCAAGAAACGTGTGCGCCTCGGCAGTGGGATACAGTTCCAGCGAAGAATGGTAGAGCTCGACCGCGCGGTCGTAGTCCCCCTCCATCTGCGACTGGTAGGCATCCTGTAAGACTTCCCAGGCTCGGGTCAGGGTTTCCTGGCTCATATTCAGCATTGTCAACATCGGGAGAGTGAAAGTCAAAAGTACGATAGTCCCAGCGGTGCGCGGGCGGAACCTGTCCTTTGTGACGGGTTAAGAGTGGAAATTGGGGCATGAATGAAGGAAAATCAAAAGGTCTTCATCCAAAGAGACCAGGGGGAACCGTGAAAAGGAATTTGGCGCTTGGGGGTCTTTTGCTGGCAACTACGATTCTGGCCGCGGCGGGCGCCGTGCTGGCGCAAGGCGGTTCGACAAAGAAGACTACGGCCAAGGGCTCCGCCGCTGCAGCCGCGCGGGGTCAGACCATCTTTCAATCAAAATGCTCCGTCTGCCACTTTGCGGAGAGTAATGCAAAAAAAATCGGCCCGGGACTCAAGGGGATCGGCAAGCGCGGAACGTTTTCGGTGAATGGAAACAAGGTCACCGACGAAAATCTCAGGACCTGGATCGAAAATGGAGACGACTTGATGCCGCCGTTCAAAGAAGTGCTGGAACCGGCGCAAATTAAGGACATGGTTGCCTACGTAAAAACCCTGTAGTCCCGCCGGCTCTCGAATAGCGATCCACGCAAAAAAGCCCCCGAGGGCCGGAAAACATCCGGTCCTCGGGGGCAAACTTTACTGAGACAATGTTCCCCCGCGAAGCAGGGAATTTACTTCAGTATCGCGTCTTTGAACGCCTTCGACGCGCGCAGCCGCACGACGGTCTTGGCCTTGATCTTGATGGCTTCGCCCGTCTGAGGGTTGCGGCCCATGCGCGCCTTGCGGTGCGCTTTTACGGCGCGGCCGATGCCGGGGATCACGAACTTACCCGCGCCGCCCTTGGCTTCCTTCACGGCGAGCTTGAAAAGCTCTTCGAAGAAGAGAGCTGCGGTTTTCTTCGGTGTGCCGACCTTCTCGGCGATGTGTGACACGATCTTGGTCTTGCTCATTGGCTTGGCTGCCATTTAGTCTGCTTATCCTCCTGAATTTTCTTTCCACCCCGAGATGATCGAGGCAGGCCGCGAGCAAACTACCCCTGTTTTCACTGCGAAAACACTCGAGCCGGAAGCGACTATAGCCAAGGCGCAAGTGGAACGCAAGAAAAAACAATAAAAAGGCTGTGAAAATGCGCGTTTCTTTGCAGGAACCGCGAAATAAGCTGTAATTACGCGGCCGGGAAGCGCATCCACACGCTCCAGCAGGTGTTGCCCTTATGCTATCCTCTGTCGTTCCAAGTCGATAGTTCCAAGTTGATTAAGGAGCCCCAACGATGAGCCTTTCCGCGCTGTACAGCGAATTGGAGCAAAAGATTGCAACGGTGGTAAAGCTCGCAAAGCGCCCGGTGGCAGTGGCCTTCCTGGATGCCGAGCCAGCGGGTGTCCAGAAATTTGCAGGGACCGAGCCGTCTGGCTGCAGCTTCTGGCGGCTGGCAGTGGAAGGGCGCGTGTTTTACACCGTGCCGGAAAATCATTTTAACTGCGCGGTGGGTGCCTACACTCACAACATTGTTTTGTCGCCGGAGCGCGAGAAAGAGACCCAGCAAACGCTGCAGATGATGTTTGACCTCGGCTATGTGAAGCCGGAAGAAGTACCGTGGATTCCACGGCTGGCGGACACGCCGAAAGCGATTGTCTATGCGCCACTTGGGGAAACACCGGTGGCGCCCGATGTGGTGCTGATTTCGTGCCGGCCCGCCGCCGCCATGCTCCTGAACGAGGCCGCGAATCGCGCGGGAGTGGCCAGTGGCGCACCCGCGCTGGGACGCCCAACGTGCATGGCGCTGCCCGCTTCGCTGCAGCATGGCTCGGTCATGAGCCTCGGCTGCATGGGCAACCGTGTGTACACCGGATTAGGCGAAGATGAGATGTACATTGTCTTGCGCGGGCGGGATTTAGAGGCTGTCGTCGATGCACTCAGCACCATCACAACCGCCAATGTGGCACTGAAGGATTACGCCACGGGCCGCCGCGAACAACTCGCAACTCTATAGAATAGAAAAGAACATCCTTGGAGGAATCTGATGCCACGTCGCCTGTACCTCTTGGCCTTCGTCCTGCTCACAGCTCTGCCTGGGCTGGCTTCGCCGTCAAAGCCACTGGTGTTTGAGATTTCTTTTCCTAAAGAACTCTCTTCATCCTCAGTGGATGGGCGTGTCTTGCTGATCATCTCCAAGAATGACAAGCAAGATCCTCGCCTCGAGGGTTCCGGCATCGCGGAAGGCCTCGAATCGCAGCAGGCGTTTGGCGTGGACGTGGAAACTTGGCAACCCGGCACAATCGCTCGCGTGGATGCATCGACACTCGGCTATCCTCTCGAAAGCTTGCGCGACCTTCCCCCCGGAGACTACATCGTGCAGGCAGTGCTGAACCTCTATGAGACTTTCCACCTCGGCAACGGCAAAGTTGTAAAACTTCCCCCAGACAAAGGAGAAGGCCAGCACTGGCAAACTAAACCTGGAAATTTCCTCACTAAGCTGCAGAAATTGCATCTCGATCCTGCAACCTCGGGAACCATTTCGATTACTTTCGACCACAAGATCCCGCCGTTGGACCAGGAACTCGCGGAGGTCGAATCCCTGATCGACTGGCGCCCGATCACGCAACCCGCCAGCGAAGAGGACAACAAGTGGGTGAAGCACGTGCGCATGCGCAGCGAACTCCTCACCAAATTCTGGGGACGTCCCACAGAAATTGGTGCAGTTGTGCTGCTACCCGACGGATGGGAAGAACATCCGGATGCACGTTATCCCGTTCTTATCTCCGAGGATCACTACCATCGCCATTTTTTCCCCAGCTTTCGCATCACGCCACCGGATCCCCATCTTTACGATTACAACAAAACGTTGAAAGATTCGAGTCAGCAATCTGTTCAGGATTGGACGCTTGGACGCGACGCTGAGAGAGACCTGCAGGATTCCGGCTGGAAATTGTTTCAGGATTGGACCAGCGGCCGCTTGCCCCGTGTGATCATCGTCATGCCGCAGCATGCAAATCCCTACTTTGATGATTCCTACAGCGTGAATTCAGAAAATCTCGGCCCTTACGGTGACGCGATCATGCACGAGTTGCTTCCCATGATCGAAAAAAGATTCCGCGGTGTCGGGCAAGCCTGGGCGCGCACCGTCTTCGGCGGTTCCACGGGCGGGTGGGAGGCGCTCGGTGTGCAGGTCTTTTATCCCGACGAGATCAACGGCGCTTGGGCTGCATGTCCCGATCCCATCGACTTCCGCGCGTATGGCACCGTAAACATTTACGAAGACAAGAACGCATATTTCCGGGAAGGGCCTTTTCTAAAGGTGCCGCTCCCGGAGAAACGCAAAACGAACGGCATCCTCGACTCCACCATGGAACAAGATTCCCGTTACGAATTGGTGCTCGGCACGCACAGCCGTTCCGGGGAGCAGTGGGACATCTGGCAAGCTGTCTTCGGCCCCATGGGCGACGATGGTTATCCCAAACCCATCTGGGACAAGCGCACTGGGCAAATAGACAAGACCATCGCAGCTTATTGGCGTGAGCATTCGGACCTGAGCTACATCATGAAGCGCGATTGGGCCACGCTCGGGCCGAAACTCGCCGGAAAACTTCACTTTGCCGTCGGCGACATGGATACCTGGTATCTCAACAATGCCGTACACTTGACAGAGTCTGTCCTTACGGACCCGAAGCTATATCCTCCGGCCAAAGCCACTTTCGACTACGCCCCGCTGCAACCCCACTGTTATCGAGGTGTGCGTCTGGACGCCCCACGCATCGAGCGCTTGAACGAACTCCCGATCCTCATCTGGCAAATGGTCAAGCACATCCAAGACACCGCTCCTGCTGGTGCCGACCTCAAAAGCTGGAAGTACTAACAGCGCCGTCCCTTGAGCTTTACAGTGTGGCAAGGTCGGCGTAGAAGTGCGCGATGGCTTTGATCCCGCCAAAGTAATTTTCCAGGGCGAGATGTTCGTCGGGAGCGTGCGCGTTTTCGTCGGGCAGGCCGAAGCCGATCAAAACGCAGGGCACCTTGAAGGTGTCGTGCATCTGCGTGACAAACGGAATCGAGCCGCCTTCGCGGATGAATACCGCCTTCTTGCCGAAGCCCTTTTCGAGCGCGGACTGCGCCTTCTTGAAGATCGGCGCCTGAAACGGAGCGACCCAAGGCTTGCCGGTGCTTAAGACTTCAAACTTGCAGTGCACGGTCTTGGGCAAAAGCTTGCGGATATGCTTTTCCACCAACTTCGCGATTTTGTGCGGTTCCTGGTTGGGCACCAGGCGCGTGGAAAACTTCGCATAGGCCTTGGACGGGATGACCGTCTTGGCGCCTTCCCCGATGTAGCCGCCCCAGATGCCGTTGAGCTCGAGCGTGGGCCGCGTCCAGAGCCGTTCCACAATGGAGAAACCCTTTTCGCCGCAATAGCCGGGCGCGCCAACGGCCTTTTCGAAATCCTTCTTTTTCCAGGGAAGAGCATTCAGCGCTTTGCGCTCCGCCGCAGGAAGTTTCGCAACGTTATCGTAGAAGCCGGGCATGGTGACGCGAAAATTCTTGTCGTGCAACCCCGCAAAAAGCTCCGTAAGAATGGTCAGCGGATTGGGTACCGCGCCGCCGTAGACGCCGGAGTGCAAGTCGCGCGCGGGGCCGGTCAGCTCGATCTGGTAGTAGTTCAATCCGCGCAGTCCGTAAGTAATGGAGGGCGCGCCCTTACCGAGCATGGAGGTATCAGAAACGATCAGCGCATCGGCTTGAAGTTTTTCCTTGTGCTTCTGCACGTAATCCCAGAGGCTGACGCTGCCGACTTCCTCTTCCCCTTCGATCAGCACTTTCACGTTAATCGGAAATTTGCCGTTCACTTTCTGCAAGGATTCCAGGGCCTTCAAATGGATATGCACCTGGCCTTTGTCATCGGCGGTACCCCGGCCGTAGAGATTTCCATTGCGCACCGTGGGCTCAAAAGCCGGCGAAGTCCAAAGGTCCAGAGGCTCGGCGGGCTGCACATCATAGTGCCCGTAAAACAACACCGTGGGCTTGCCCGGAGCTTCCAAAGATTCCGCATAAACCAGCGGATGAAGATTCGTGGAAACGACTTCAACCGTTTTAAAGCCCGCTATGCGAAGATGCTCGGCAACCCAGCGGGCGCCGCGCTCGATATCGGATTTATGCTCGCTCTTGGCGCTGACGCTGGGAATGCGCAAAAATTCGCATAGTTCCGCGAGGTGCTGGTCGCGATGTGCTTCTATATAGTCCGCAAGATTCATCAATGGCCCCTTAGCCCGAATTAGGATAGTTTCGATTTATTATTTATTATTACGGATGCTTACTGCCGCGGCAGCCGCAAATAAAATCGTATGCCGCGTATCCGGCATCCCCTACCACCTTCACATATTCTATGACCGCTGGAGGCTGCGGTACAAGTTACGGGGGCGTCGCCGCGTCATTTGGGAGGAGTCATCCCTGCAGCGTTGTTGCAGGCTGCGGAAAAATGCCAAGAAGGTTTCCTCAGGGGCTAAAGCCCAACGAGAGAGCATGCTTAATGTCGGAGCTAAAGCTCCGACCCCCTTATGAGAGGACTTTCCCTGCAGCCGGAGCTGGACTGTCAATGTGGTCCGGGGGACAAAGTGGGAGTGAACTATCCGGCAGGAGCGAAGGAGTGGTGAGATCTTCAAGGTCCGAGGTACGAGAGAGGATGCGCTCTGTTTCCTCGCACCAATATTCAAAGTAGCCGCCTTCCTGGAGTTCTGCCTTGACGGCAGGGAGAGTTTGCAGAAGGAGCTGGCAAGTGTAGGCGAGCGCGATGGCTTCCTGACGCAAGATGCGGCCGGTGATCTGGTGAACGAAGAGTTTGCCAAGAGCGATGTTTATGGCCGAGGCAGACTGGAAATTGCCGACGGAAGAGAGGATGTCCGCGGCGATGGTATCGGCATCGGAGATTCCGCGCATCTGGCGGCTGAGGTGGTAGTGGCAGAGCGTAGCGTGGCCGGGATAAATGACGGAGGCGCAGCGCTTGCCGTCCGCGCGAAGATGCTGACAGCGACCATCGGAGGCGGGCAGAGGCGCCGGTGCGGATGGGAGAGATGGGCGAGTGTTGCGGGGCGAAGAAGGAGCAGAGGTGCTGGCGCGAGAGGATGCGCGAGAAGCATTGGGCACGCTGGATTTGCTAGAGTTAGGCGAAGCAGGCATCAGTTATCTCCTGTTGTTCTCACCAAAGGGGGCCCCCCTCCCCCCTGTTTTTCGTAAGTATGGATTCTAAAGGGGTTATTTCAGTGCTTCTTGTAAGTATTGATTCTACTCAGCTTAGCGTTTATGTCAGACCCTTCGACTCCCGATGGTCGCTCAGGGTTCGCATCCTTGATCGGATGCTCAGTATTCATTCCACTCGGTTTAGCGTTCACGTAAGAGCCTTTCCGATAGGGTCGGTCCCGCAGAACCGTCCGGGATGCAGAAAGCGCAAATCTGCGGTCGGCTCGTCCGCGACTCGCAAGGCGATAGTATCATTATAGGTACTATAAATCAAGAGTAAAGAAGTACAGGTACGAAGGGACAGTTCTAGGACTGGACCATTGAGAGTCAGCTTTTGGTACGCCGACTTCAAGGGGAGTCGCCAGGCAGGAGGGTGCTCTCCGAGGGGGCATAATCCGGGAGTTCTCGCGCGGAGTACGCGCTAAACGAAGAGCGGCACATGCTTTGCGAAATGCGCAAAGCATAGGCCATCCGGGAAGTCTCTACTGGATTAGGGGAGCGTCAGATGCGGGAAGAAGATTGCAGGGCAGGTGGTAGTGATGATAGGCGTGGAGAATGCTTTTTCGTTCGCCGACAGAAACGCTCTAAGGCCTGCAGGCATATCGGCTTTGTCAAGATTCTTTGCGGATGCGAAAGAGTTTAGGGCCGCGTATACGCTCGGCCACATCTCTGGTGGAATTTGTCCGGTGAATCGAAAATCACTGCCCACACGATACGAAATAATTCGATACTGCCCCTTGTTCCACCCTTCCACGGCTGTATCATAACCGCCGGCCTGAAGAGATTTGATTGGGAAAACACTGTCGAATGACCTTCCAGGTATCTTCCCTCGGTCAGCAACCTCTGGCGGCACTGCAATGAAAATCGTAAAGGAACCAAGCTTCGCTCCGTTCAAATTCGCCCCGAACCATCGCGGGAAATACCCGGCGCCGTTTACGTCTGTCCAATAAAATCCAAACATGGTGCTCCCCGTGAAGTCGGTCCCCGTCAAGTCTGCGCACTCGAAGACAGGACCGGTAGCCGCCCATAGCGCCTTTCCTATCACAATGGCTTGAATTGATGGTTCGATCAAAGGTGGATCGGTCAGTCGCGCGTTGCGCAAGTTTGCGCTGGTGAAGTCGGCACGCACCAAATCCGCTCCATCAAACGAAGCATTCTCAAGGTTCGCCTTGGTGAAATTGGCAGCACGCAAGAGGCCTCCATCAAATTTCGTACTGGAAAGATTCACAGATGCATCGCTGGACGAGAAATTGCAAGACACACAGTATATTGCCGAAAGATCCTGTAGGTAGGCACCCGCGCGAACCAACGAAGCAAGGGCCGCTGCCGTGGCCTGCAGCGGCGCCAGATCCTCTGGCGAAACCTTACCAAGGCCAGTCTCGTCGTTCCCTTTCTCGAAGATGTCGGAGGTATTTTCCTCCAATCTAGCTCGGAATCGAGCGTGAAGGTATTCGAGGATACCTTTATTGCGGTCGCGTTCTGCCGCGAGGATGTGATTCAACACCTCAGGATCAACGTGGTACTGCCGTAGATTGGCAAACGTATCGAGTATCGCGCTCCGCACGGTCGTATCCTTCTCAACAGCTACAGCATTCGCCAGGAAAAGGAGGACAGCTTCATGCCTGCTCTTTTGTGATGGCTCGAGCAAAAGCTGTAAGCCCGCCAAGCCTGCGATCCGTTCGCTGGGGCTTTGGCTCCCGAGTCTCGAAATCGCTTTGTCGAAGCGTTCGTCGTCACGCGATGCCGAGAGCTGTACCATTTGCCTCGAGTTAAAGTAGAACGCGATGACCAAGGCGATGACAGCTGCCAGGCCCGCCGATGCTTTTAGCCATTCGATAATTTTGAATTGCCAAGACCTCTGCCAAGCGATCTGAACTTGCTCGAGGCTTCCAGTCGGGGGCGAGTTTACGTCTTCGGCTGCGCGCGTCTCGTCACACGGTTCCTCGAGCGTCTGTGGATTGGAGGGATTTGAGTTGCCGTCCATCAGTCGTATTGTAGAGCATCAAACTGGGGGGACAAAAGAATATGAATTTCGTACTGACGCGGCACCTACAAATATCGCGCGTTACAGTGCCTACGTTAGTCCTACGTCAAATAGCGCCAGCCAATACTGAAGGGATTGCAGAGCAAAGCCACAAAGCATGAGAGCAATGCCGAATACCCCAAGACGCCGTTCCGGGAGATTGTCGGCGTAGTATTCGATGTAAGGATTGAGGGTCACGCCCACGCCGGTGACGATGCCGGTCACCAAGCCCACGCGAATCGCAAAAATCCATGCGTGGTCCACGTGATGGATGAAGGCGCTACAGATCAGTGCGGTGACCGTGTAGCCGATGGTACGGAGGACCGTTCCCCAAAACTGGCGACGCGTAAGCCGTGGACGGCAAGACGCTTCCTAGTCCATGGAAGGACGCATGCCACGAGAGTAGGCGAATACCTGGCCGACGGTGATGAGACTGGCAAATGTGATGGCGAATCCGAAGCCCAAAATCCTGTACAGTCCCGCTCCGAAGGCGAGCCCCCGGATGGCGGAAAACAGTGCTTCCCAAGGCAAAGAGTAATGATCCTGCCCGCGGGATGCACGACTGAATTCAATCGACAGAGTGACTCCGGTGGCGATACCGGAGGCCAGACCAAAGAAAAGACCAAGGCCGAGACCATAGCCGATGCCGAAGACAACGGCGTAGGTGACCGCACGGGTAAGCAGCCGCAAGGGACCGTGTTGTCCACCCAATAGGTCGTAGGCCAGATAGAGACTACCCAACACATCAAGACAGGTACCGGTGATGCTGACGGCCGCGACTATGTGGTGGTCCACCCAGCAATTGTAGACCAAAAATATCGGTGATCGTGCCCGAGTGACGGGGCACTCGGAAACAATCCAATTGGGCGTATAACGCGTATATCGGAAACGAACCCAGTACAGGCCGTCAAGGGGATGTACCAGAGAGGTCCTTCGACTCGCTGCGCTCGCTCAGGACTCGCATCCTTGTCGGATGCTCGGTTGCGGATGCGGCACACCTGTCCCGCGGGCCGATTGACGCCGCCGGCAGGGCGTCCCATGATGGCGAAATGAGCGAAGCTACCTTAGCAACGCCGCGGCGCAGCGGGCGCGTGTTCCACAAAATGCGCGTACAAGCCCAGGGCCGGAGCCACAACGGCCGGAAATTCCGCGAGGCCTGCGAGACCGTGGTGGTTAATTCGCACGGCGGGTTGCTGCTGCTGAAACACGAAGTGGATAACGGCGAGATGCTGGTGGTGATCAACCCGGAAACGCAGGAAGAACAGGAATGCCGAATCGTTTACCTCGGCGATCCGGGAGACAAAGGGCAGCGCGTGGGAATCGAATTCCTCACTCCCGCGCCTCATTTCTGGGGTCTTGACTTGGGTGAAAACCCGGTCACCGGCGACGATGGCAGTTCCTCTATCCACTAAAGCGAA
>JBGOTL010000098.1:0-13986 GCA_041476465.1 Candidatus Acidiferrum sp.
CGTATAGCGGAATATAATTTGGCGATTTTTCTCCAGCTCGGCGAGTGTCGCTTCATCGACGTTGAAGTTGCCTTCGTTGTGCGCGATGGGAATCTTCAGAATTTGGCCTTGCTTGGCGGCGTTGGTGAACGGCGTATCGGTCTGCTCGACGCGGATGTGCACGTGGCGGCAGATGAAGCGCAGGCCGCTGTTGCGCATCATCGCTCCCGGCAATAAGCCCGCTTCTAGCAGAATCTGGAAGCCATTGCAGATGCCCAGGACCATGCCGCCGCTCTTTGCGAACTTCTCGACGGACTTCATCACCGGGGAAAAGCGCGCGATGGCCCCGGTGCGAAGATAATCTCCATGCGCGAAGCCGCCGGGCAGGATGATGGCATCGCAATTCGCAAGATTCTCCGATTGGTGCCAGATAAATTCGACAGGCTTATGCAGGACGTTGCCGATGGCGTAAAACGCATCGTGGTCGCAATTGGACCCGGGAAAGACTACAACTCCAAATTTCATTGCGTTTTGGCTCCGTGTGGCATTCGGGGACCTTTTATTTTAGCACAGACCCGCGCGCTCGGACGGCGGGGGGGAAACAAGAATGAAGATAACGCAGAGACGCAGGGGCGCGGAGAAATCGAAGGGAAGAGAATGACGTCCGTCGCAGAACGCTGCTTCTACACGGAGCGGCCCGGCGATGCGGGCGGAGCGGGAGTTGGTGTGGTGCCGGTGGCGGTTGGAGTGGCGCCGTCGAGGCCGAGGATATTCACCAGACTGGAATTCGAGGGCACGATGTACTTCGTATTTTGCGCGAGCGTGTTGTTGAGGACTTCCAGGCGGCGCATCATCTCGGCACGTTCCTTGAAATAGGTTTCCGCGGCGTTGGAGACCAGCTTGATGGCTTCGGCTTCCGCATTGGCGCGGGTGATGCGGGCTTGCGCGTCGCCTTCGGCTTTCAGAATTTCCGATTGCTTTTTGCCTTCGGCCTGCAAAATCTGGCTCTGCTTGATGCCTTCGGCTTCCAGCACGGCGGCGCGCTTTTCGCGTTCCGCCTTCATCTGGCGGGACATGGCGTCGGTGATATCGCGCGGCGGTTCGATCTTCTGAACCTCGACGCGCGTGACCTTGCAGCCCCAGTTGTTGGTAGCCTCGTCCAGCACCTCGCGCAAATTAGTGTTGATCATGTCGCGCGCGACGAGTGTTTCGTCCAGCGTGCGGTCGCCGATTAAATTGCGCAGATTGGTTTGCGCCAGCGTGGTGCAGGCATAGCCGAAATCCTGCACTTCGTATCGCGACTTTACCGGGTCGATCACCTTGTAATAGACCACGGCGTCCACTTCCACGGTCACGTTGTCCTTGGTGATCAGCTTCTGTGGCGGCACGGTGATCACCTGCTCGCGCATATCCACACGCTCGATATCGTCCACAAAGGGCACGATGAACGTCAGCCCGGACTGTGCCATCCCGTGATACTTCCCCAGCCGCGTGATCAATCCTTTTTCGTACTGCTTCACGGTGCGCGCACCCTTGGCGAGTGCGACAAGCCCGAGCACCAGGAACGCGAAGATCGCCACCATCACCAATCCGCCGATGACATCCATAGCTATTCACCTCACCTTGATCGTCACGCCTTCCACCGATACCACTTGCACCGTTGCACCAGACTCCCGCGCCGAATCTTCCAGGCTGGCCAGCTCCGCTCGCCACACTTCATCGCCCAGCTTCACCATGCCAGCTTCGCGAGGCGCAATTCGCTTAGTGACCACGCCGGTCTTCCCCACCACCGCGTCCACATTGCTCGCGTGGTCCTTTACGGTAAGCTTGGCCTTCAGCCAGCTCCGGAAAACCGCCAGGTACACGAGCGCGAGGCCGCCAGCCGCAAGCAAACCGATCTTCGCCGATCCGGTCAGCAGGCCAATAGCGCCGCCGATGGCCAAAGAGCCACCGACAAGCGCAAGATCGAAACCCGTCAGCGCGCCGAGTGCCAGCTCGATAATCACGCACACCACGCCGCCGATCACCAGCAGCCAGTTCACCCAATTGCCCAAGGAGAGCCTCCCTGCGAATTAAGTACCGCGCACGATAACACTCGTGATGGTGCGGCGCAATGGCGAAGCGATTCTGCGGCGTAGTATCTAACGTTTGCGTTTTTTTGAGGCGCGGCGCGGCTTGGATTTCTTTGGGGATTTCCTTGGCTTTTCCGCAACCGATAATGCACGGCGTCTCTTGGAAGCCCAGGCGGGTTTGTTCATCTGGCGGCCGCGGGCGATGCCCAAACCGTCCGCCGGAACGTTTTCCGTAATCGTGGAACCTGCGGCGACATAAGCGCCGTCGCCGATTCTTAACGGCGCCACCAGGGTCGAGTTGCTTCCAATAAACACTTTATTGCCTATCGTGGTCGGGTGCTTCTGAAAACCATCGTAATTGCAGGTGATGGTGCCGGCGCCGATGTTGGTCCTGGAACCAACTTTGGCGTCACCGAGGTAGCTGAGGTGGGGGACTTTGCTGCCTTCGCCGACAATGGCTTTCTTCGTTTCCACAAAATTTCCGATGCGTGCGCCCGTTTTAAGATGGGTCCCGGTGCGCAGCCGCGCAAACGGCCCAATACTCACGCGGTCGTCCAGGCGGCTCTGCGCCACCACGCAATGCGGCTCGACGATCACGTCATCGCCGAGCGTGGAGTCTTGCAGGACGCTGCCAGTTCGGATGGTGCAGCGCGCACCAATCTTTGTCTTGCCGAGTAACTGTACACACGGTTCGATCACCGTGTCTTCGCCAGCGGCCACATCGGGATCGACCAGCACGGTTTCCGGCAATTGAATGGTCACGCCGTCACGCATCAGCTCCGCGCGCTTCCATTCGCGGAAGGTGCGGTCCGCCTCGGCCAGGTCCGCGCGCGTGTTGCAACCCAGCGCTTCGCGCGCGTCACCAGCAATTTCCGCCAGCACGATTTCTCCATGCGAGACCATCACCGCGATCGCGTCGGTAAGGTACAGCTCGCGGTGCTTGTTGTTTGGCTTCACCTGCGCCAGCGCCGGCCACAGCTTCGCCAGCGTGAAGCAATACATGCTGGAGTTGATTTCGTTGAGCTCGCGCTGTTCCGGCGCAAGTTGCGACTCTTCTACGATGGCGGCGACGGTTTCACCGGACTTGCGCACCACGCGGCCGTAGCCGGAGGGATCCGCCAGCACCGCCGTTAGTAACGTAGCGGCGGCATTTCCAGAGCGATGTTTCGCGATGAGTGCGCGCAAAGTTTCGGTGCGCACCAGCGGGGCGTCGCCCGGCAATACGATGACGTATTTCGCGCTGCCCAACGCGCGACGCGCCACGAGCATGGCGTGACCCGTGCCGTGCTGCGGCTGCTGAAGAACGGTGTCTGCCCCGAGCGGCTCGACCGCGGCGACGACCTGCTCGGCTTGATGGCCGACTACGACGACCATCTTCTTCGCCTTGAGAGGAACACACACTCGCACCACCTGCTCCACCAGCGAGCGCCCGCCCGCCCGGTGCAGCACCTTCGCTAAATTAGACTTCAGCCGCGTGCCTTTCCCCGCGGCAAGGATCAATATGGCTAGGTCGTTATTGGGCATGGTTTTCAGCCATTCTGCGGGAGCCAAGGAAATTTCGCAATGAAGGGATGGTTAATAGGCGGCCAATCGCTAATCAGCGGCAGGGGCGGAGGAAACTGCCGCAAGGGGCGCGTGGGATTCGGCGTGAGAAGCCTCTTCGGTGGTAATGGTCCAAAGCGACGGATCGGCGAGCAACCGGCTGACCAGCTGAGTGTGCAAAGCGTGGCCCGCTTTGTAGGCTTCCACACGAGCCAGCAGCGGGAGTCCCGCCAGCGCCAGGTCACCAATCAGATCAAGTGCTTTGTGCCGCCCAAACTCATCGGGAAAGCGCAGCGGACCATTCATCACGCCGTCGTTGGTGAGCACAATGGCGTTTTCGAGCGACCCGCCGCGGATCAATCCCATAGCCTTCAGCGGCTCGATATCGCGTTCGAAACAGAATGTGCGTGCCCGCGCAAGCAAGTGGCGAAACGTCTCCGGATTCACAACCATTTCCACTTCTTGCTGACCAACAAGCGGGTGGGGAAAGTCCACATAGCAGCGCACGCGAAACTCATCGGCTGGGTAAATGCCGATGCGGCGGTGGCCTTCCACTACCTCAAGCGGCTTCAGTACCTTCAGGTAGCGACGCCGGCGACGTAACTTCTTGAGCCCGGCCTGCTCGATCATCTGCATGAACGGTTCGGCGGAGCCATCCAGTATGGGCACCTCGATGGAATCGATGTCGATGTAGATGTTGTCGATCTCGCAGGAGTAGATCGCCGCCAGCAAGTGCTCGGTCGTGGAGAGGAGCACACCTTGTTTCATCAGGCTGGTCGCATAACTGACCCGCGCGACGTTTTGTCCCTGCGCTTCGATGGGGAAATAATCCAGGTCAAAGCGGCGGAAAACGATTCCCGTATCCGCCGGAGCGGGAACCAGCCGGACGTGCCCATGCACCCCAGTGTGCAGGCCCACACCTTCGGTAGAAACTTCTCGACTGATGCTAGTTTGGAACATGCCCGGGTTCAAGAGTAGCATGTTGCTGGCCACTCAATTTCCTGTTTGTTGCTTATTTTCAACTACTTACATAAACACAAGTAGTCATTTAGTACTGCGACGTGGTAATTACGCAACACTTTGCTGGTCTTTCGTGTCTCCCCATCCCTGCATCCCGTACCGCTTTCGCTATCGCCAGGCTTCCTTTCTCTTTCTTGCCGCGTCCGATTCTTTTGCGGTGTTATACTAAAAAATCGCAAGTATTTTAAGGATAGGTGAGGCATGAACCGAGCGGCTCGCATTGGCATTCTCGCTGTTTCTGTGGCCATCTTCTGTTATGCCGGAATCGGCCACGTTCTGGGCCGCACTGCGAACGACAAAGCCTATAAGTCCCTCACGGTCTACAGCGAAGTCCTGCAAAAAATTCAGCAGGACTATGTTGATGAGCCTAACATGCACTTGGTCACCGCAGGCTCGCTCCATGGCCTGCTGGAATCGCTGGATGCCGAGTCCAGCTACCTCACCCCGCGCGAGTATACCGAGTACAAACAGAAGCTCTCTAAAGCAGGCACGGGGGAAACCGGCCTAAACCTCAGCAAGCGTTTCGGCTACATCATAGTGGTCTCGGTACTTCCTGAAAGCCCCGCAGAGAAAGCGGGGATTCACAGTGGCGACATTTTCGAATCCGTCGCGGGCTTCACCACGCGGGACATGTCCGTGGGCCAGGCCAAAAACCTTTTGACTGGGCAGCCCGGCACTGGTGTCAAAGTTGCGGTCATTCGTCGCGGCAAAGCCACGCCTGACGACGTAGATCTCGTTCGGGAAAAACTGGGACCTGCCAGGATAATTGCGCAAAAGATTGATCCGGATATTCTTGCGCTGCGCCTGCCCACGCTCGAAGCAGGACGCGCGGATGAGATTCGCAACCGTCTGATCGACGCCGAAAGGCAGGGCGTTCATAAAGTAGTCTTGGATCTTCGCGAGTGTGGCCGGGGGCCAGTTTCCGAAGGAGTCGCGGTTGCCCGCCTTTTTGTCGCTTCCGGCACGCTAGCTACGCTTCGCGGACAGACCGTTCCGGTTCAGGTATTCTCCGCCGATTCCAGCAAAGTCGCATGGAAGGGCCGTGTGTCGGTGCTGATCGATCCCACGACCTCTGGCGCCGCCGAAGTCCTGGCTTCCGCGTTCGCCGCCAATCACCGCGGGGATCTCGTCGGAGAGCGCACTTTTGGTCTGGCCTCGGAGCAAGAATTGATCACGCTGGATGATGGCGCGGCGCTGATGCTGACCGTTGCGAACTATTACAACGCGGGTGGCAAGTCCATCCTGGAAGAAGGCGTCATCCCGAGCGAAGTGGTTCGCGCGGCCGCCAATACCGAGGACGACGGCGACGGCACCGACGAAACTCCCGCCGCCGCAACGAATGCGCAGAAAGAACCGTCCGCCGGTCCGCGTCCGTTGTCGCCGGAAGACCCGATTCTGCGCAAGGCCCTGGAACTCCTGAAGACTTCGGCGAAAAAGGCCGCTTAATTTTCCGTGCGCTGCCCGCGAATCTCGCTAGGAAAAAATCTTCTCCCAAGCAAGGTTAGAGCAGACCAGTTGGCATGGTTTGGCCCGCTCGTTTTGCTCATTGTAACCATCCCTTTCTTACAAAGTTGCAAAAGAAATCCAGATACCCCCCTGACGGGAGCGCAGATCCGCGCGATCAGCGAACAATTGGGTTCAGCCGCCTCCTCAGCCGCTCCTCCAGGAACCCGGGTTCTTCTCGGGTCTGGAGCCTCCCGTATCCCTATTCTGCAAAGACCGGATTCCATTTCCATTCTGTTCGAGAATAAACGTTCGATCGAGGCGGGACGCGGCAACATCGCACGAATTCTCCAGAGTATCGGCACGGTGGCAACGCGCAATCATCTGACTCAGGACGATCCAGTCCAGGCGAGGGATGCTCTTCGTTTTACTCTGCGCCGATCCGGTGTAGTTACTCACGAAATCGAAATTCTTTTTGGAGTCCCGAAATCAACCGGGCCTTTCACCAACGGTCCGGCCAGCAAATCTCCGGGACCCCGCCTTGCCATCATCCTCGACGACCTGGGCAGCGACCGCGCCGCCGCCGATGCCATCTTCACTCTGCCTTTTCCCCTCACCATTTCCGTCTTGCCGAATCATGCACATTCCACCGACATCGCTGAAGATGCTCACCGCCGGGGCTATCAGGTGCTGCTGCATCTCCCCATGCAGTCCGTCGGCAATGAAACGTCTGAAGCACAGGAACTCCGCCCCGGAATGTCCGCGGATAATGTCCCTCTGCTTTTCGACCAGATGATGCAGAGCGTCCCGAATGCCGTTGGGGTGAACAACCATCAAGGCTCACAGGCCACCGCCGATCCCCAGCTGATGGGCGAGCTCATGCCCATTCTGCGGGAGTGGAAGCTTTTCTATGTCGACAGCCGCACCACCGCCGCCACGGTGGCCTACGATGCCGCGCAACGCAATGGCGTGCGCTGCGCCTTCCGAAACGTTCCGTTTCTCGACGATGTTCAGGATGTCGGCGCCATTCGCAAGCAGCTGAAGCTCGCCATCCGCGACGCCCGTGAAAAAGGCGAAGCAATCGCCATCGGCCACCCGCACCAAGCCACGTTGCAGGCGCTGCACGAAATTCTCCCGCAAGCCGAAGCGCAGGGCGTGCGCCTGGTCTACGCCTCCGAGCTGGTCCACTAATCGAGCTAAGCTGCTTCTGTGTCTGCGAGCGTGGCTGCCTTTTTCGCCGGAAAGGCGTAGTGGATGAACACGGCGGCAATGGCCATGGTGAGAAAACTGAAAACGCTGCCCTCGGGACCAACGGTCCCGCCCGTCAGCCACTTTGCGCCATGAAGAGTTGCGTTCGAGAGATGCCCGTCAAAAACGATGCCGCTATTCGGCACGGAAAATAGGAAGGTCTCGCCAAAGTCAAAACTCGCATGCCATCCGACGACGAGCCAAAGGTTTCCGGTCCGGCGCAAAGCGAACGCAAAGACCAGCCCGATCATCACGACACTTGCCGCGCCCACCCAGCCTTCTCCGGGATTCCCCAGATGGACAGCGCCGAAGCCCACGGACAGCAGGATGGCTGCGGGCCAGAATCCGACGCCGTCACTCAGCGTGAACTGCGTGTAGCCGCGGAACATAAACTCTTCAAACAGCCCCACAAACACGAAGAGCACCGCCCAAATAAAGCACCAGCGCGCCAACGCAGCGCCGTGCACGGCCAATGCGCCAAAGGAGTAACCGTGGAAAGCGGCGATCAGTCCAAGTAGCGCGGAAACTTCCACGAGCCCCAACAACCAGCCTTGCCAGAATCGCTTCCCAAAAGCGCCCTGCGCCGGCAAGCCGTATGCTCCAGGGGATCGCTTCTCCATCACAGACATAATCAATGCAGCGCCGAACACGAGAACGAAACCGCTGATCTCTTGAAGGAACAGCCCTGTAATCGAGGGAATACCGCGAGTTGGGCCAACAAAATGTCTGACTGCCCGATTGATAGCGAAGCTGCATGCCGCCAGGATGGCAATATAGATCAGCAAGCGCCAGCCAGCACGCAACCCGTGATCGTTTAAAAATATTTCTCCGGCGATTCTGCGGAGATCTATTTTTGCACTGGGCGGCGCTCCCGAAGGAGCGCCTACGACTTCACTGTCCATGCTGTTCTCCAGAGGCAAGTTTTGAAATGCTGACTCTTGGAACGCAGCCTACCAATGGTGGTTAGCGCGCCTTGCATGCTACAACAGTACGCAACGCCCGGGTGAAATGTTTCTTCGGCAGGATACTGCGGAAAGGAGGCTCGCTATGGAGTGACCCTAACAGCAGCGGCGCCCAATATCCTGCGGCTTTTTTTCTCCTGTACGAATACAACCACGCGCAAATTCTCTTTTTTCCACGAAGCCGCAAATTTCACCGCAGGATCCGCCGCGAACGATAATTTCTTGCCTCCGTCCGCGACGCCTATTTTTCGCAAGGTGCGCACGACAGCCGAATGATGCAAATCTTCACCAGCATTCTCGCCGCGCGTCACATCCGAATGCAACCCCCTCTCGGTAACCGCGAGCCAAACCTCGGCGGTGTCTTCCGCCGTGGCGCCGGTCAGTTTTCCCACACCCACCGTGAAGGGCTGGTCTCCTCCGGCTGCGGGCTTATCCTCAGTCACCGCCACGTCTGCTTTTTTGTGCGCCGCAGCCTGTTCAATGGTTTGCCGCGCCTGCCTCTCGCTGCTACCGACAAATTCTGTTTTTCCGTCGACGACCATCTGTGGGGTATATGCGCTGCTGTTTCCAAACCCGGCCGCATATTCTTCCTGCCTTGCCGAATACTCATGCGAGGAAAACGGATCGGTCCAACCCAGGTGATTCCAGTAGTCCACATGCTGCTCGAGCGCGATTACCTCGGCACCTCTGACGGGTTGTTCATCCTCCAGTCGCGCCAGCAGGGCATCTGCCGGTGGACAACTTGAGCATCCTTCCGAGGTGAATAGTTCGACGAGTACGGGCGCGCGTTCCGCCGTTCCCGATGGCAGTTGCGTTGTAGCGCTGGGAGATGTGGCGCAAGCCAGCCCGAGAAAAGAAATCGCCAAAGCAATTACCGCCCTCATGGAAAACTTCATGGAAATTCTCCTCCTGGTAGTTCACCTAATGAGAGGCAAGAACGATGAAAAGGTTGCTGAAGCCAGGCTGCAAGAAGGTCCAGACACTAGTATAACCTTTATATTGCCATTTACTGGTTATCCGGTTATCCTGCTGTTTGCTCGCCAAAAGGGAGCTCTTTTGATGCCGCACACCACCGCAAATCCCAGACTCCTCGGGGGCCGCCTGGCGATTGACTTTGCAAATACTTTGCCTGTGGCTCACGATCTCTCCTGGAACGAATTTGTCTACTTTCTCGAGGCTGGGCGTGTCATCTCCCCCGCCCGCAGCGCCCACTTGCTCACTCTCCCGCAGGCCGAGCCGCAAGCCGCCGACGCGGTTCTGCTGAAAGTCCTGCGTCTGCGGGAATCACTGCGCGCCATTTTCACCGCCGTGGTGCAAGCGGAAAAAATTCCCCGCGATTGGGTCGAGCCCGTGAACGATGTCCTGCGCATCACCGAAGGCCACGACGAACTGGTCCTGGGAGACAAGGCCTGGCGTATGGAATTCATCGCGCGGGAAGGCGGCCTGGATTGGCTGCTTGCGGCCATCGCCCGTTCCGCGGCGGAAATCATCGTGGAGGGTGCGAACGTGCCGTTGCGCCGCTGCGCCAATTCCAATTGCGGGCTCTTCTTCTACGATTCCTCCCGAACCCATCGCCGCCGGTGGTGCTCGATGGCGCTCTGCGGAAACCGCCACAAGGTCGCGGCTTTCATGAGCCGCCGCGGAGCACGCCGCCACGAGGCGGGAAGGTAAGTGATCCAGTGCTGAAGGTCATTGCACTGAGTTGCGGCGCCCCGCAACCATTTCTGAGTCTGCCCTCCCCTACTTCTTTACATACTTCGGCGGTTCGCCTTTCGACCACGGATCATAATTGTGCGCAAACACCAGACGCTCGGCAAGCGGCGGATGGCTGTAAAGCCAGAAGGTGATGAACGGCGCAGGATTCGGGTCCGACAGGTCTATCTCTCCCATCACCTGAAAAGCGTGCGCCGCCACCTGCTCGGAGTTCGGCACGATTCCGTGGATCACTTCCAGGCCGTAAACATCAGCGGCATGCTCCTGCATACGGCTGAATCCGTTCGCCACAGGCGAAGCCGCGAACATCAGCAGTTCCAGCACCAGCAGGAGCACCGCCAGGGCCGCCCAATCTGCTTGCCCATACACCTTCCAGGTCTGACCCCAGCGATCCAGCGCCCAGTGCAGCCCGCGATATCCCAGATACAGCGCCAGCAGCAGCCCCACTGCGAAGAACAAGAACCCATTTCGCACATGTCCTAGGACGTAGTGCCCAAGTTCATGGCCGACGACGAAGAGCGCCTCGCCGGTTGTCGTTTTCCGAATGGTGGTATCCCAGATCACCACACGCTTGGAGGCTGCAAACCCAGTGACATAGGCATTAAGCGTATTGGTCTTCGCGCTCGCTTCCATCAGGAACATGCGCTCCGGCGGAATCGGCACGCCCGCGCGCTGGGATAGCCTGGCGATGGCCGTCACCAGTTGCGGGTGCGTATCGCTGAGTGGCTTGAATTTATTGAAGAGCGGATCGATGTACCATGGGCTGATGAAGAAAATAAAAAGAAGGATGGGCAGCGCCGCAAACCAGAAATACAGCCACCAGCGCCGCGGGCTGCGCCGGATCACCGCAAAAAGAATCACCACCAGGATCACGGACAATCCTATTCCCAGCAATTCTCCCTTCGTCCAATCCCACAACCAAGAGCCCCAGCCCTGGACGGACTGCTCGTAGTGCAGCGAGAGCGAATGCCAGTAAAGCCGCAAGGGCAAATCGAGGAGATCAATCAGCAGGATCAGCAGAGAAGTAAACGCCATCCCCTGCAGAATTCGGTTCTCGCTCAGGCGCTCCGCGATGTCGCGCATCTTTGCCGCGATCCCCAGACGCAGAATCAGCAAAAGAATCAGGACACCGAAGAAGGATGAAACAAAATACAGGGTGTACTCCGCGCGTGAATACGCCACCGCCTTCTCGTAACGCTCATGCGACAGCGTGTACTGCTCCGTCTGAGTCTGCGAGGAGGTTTCGGACGTGGAGGAGGGAGGGGACGTCTGCGGCGCCGCTTGTGCCCGCGGCGCCAGAACAAATCTCGGCACACTGGATGCGATACAAACGACAATAGAAAACACCATCAACCATCGTCGCAAAGTCAGATCGCGCCTCCTGAACTTCCCGCTCAACATGCTAGGGCCTCGCTACCGGAGCCACGGGATGCACCGTCTTCAAACTATAATTCCTGGCCGCTCCACCGGTGGCGACACTTATATGCACAATAGATGTCCACCGCTCCAGCTTGTGGTGCCCGTAGCGATGGAAGATGTATGACGCTCCCATAGAAACTCCGGTCCCCGCGGCTTCGATCGCCGCAAACGCCGCATGATTGTCCACCGCATCGTTGTTCAGAAAAATTTCCTTTACCCCGCGCCGCCGCATATTCAAGGTTGAAAAATAATCCAGTGCCCGCGAGGCGCCCACTCCCGCGAAGAGCCAGCCATTCTTCTTGTCCCAGAACCGGTGCACATCTCCATTAGACGGCTGGACTTGAGGCTGGGGAGCCGCCGGGACCTCCACCGTTATTTTCCGCTCGTTGTTCGCGGTGGCGGCCTGGGCAAACACCTGCCCTTCGCCCAGAACGATGGCGGCCGCGCAAGCTAGTAGCAACACAACTCCTCGAATTTTTTTCATCTTCCGTTCCATCGTCCCCACACTGGTTTATCTCACAACCCAGTGCGCCTTCACCACTGCCATCTCTGGCAATCTACTATCGCCGCGCTCCCGTCCATTGCTTCATTGGCGGCGTGCCGCGCCAAGCCAATTGTCTCGGGACCCGCCCAGGAGTATCCTGCAATTTCAGCCAGCCCGAATTCCTTAAGGGAGAATGCCCATGCTGCGACGCATTTCTTTGCGGTTGGCCACGCCCGTACTCCTGGCGGCAACGCTACTCCCGTTGACCGCGCTTCCTCAGTCACAGGATTCCCAGGAGCAGTCCGTCGCCGAAGCCGCACGCCGCGCCCGCGAGCAAAAGAAAAAGTCCGAGAAGCCCGCGCGCGTGATTACCGAAGACACCGTAAAGCCGGCTGCTTCTGATTCGCAATCCGCCTCGGCGCCGGCTTCCTCCGCTTCCGATGCAACATCATCTCAACCAGCTTCCAGCGATGCCGCGGCAGCGGGAGCCGCGGAGGCCCCCGGCGAAACCGAAAGTTTGAAACAGGAGCTGGCGCAGAAACAAAAAGAACTCGATTTCGCGCAGCGCGAGCTTGCGCTCCAACAGGATTCTTACTACTCAAACCCTGATTATGTCCATGACCTCGCAGGAAAGACAAAAGTCGCCGCGCTCCAGCAGCAGGTGACCGACAAACAGCAGGAACTTGATGGTCTGAAAACCCGTCTGGCTGCTGCCCAAGAACTTCAGGGACGTTCGCAGTCCGCTCCGCCGCCACCCGCCGCGCCACCGCAACCCTGAGCTCCTTCGCTCAGGAAGACGCGGGCAAGAAGATGCGTATCATTTCGGCTCTAGGACCAGCGGCAGCCCATTCTTCGGGTTTCCGATGATAACGATCTTCGCATTATTGCTGACCGCCAGCTTTTCCGTGGCTTCAATGCCCTTCCATTCCAGCAATTGCGGGCTGATTCCCGTGGCCACGATCTTCTGAAAATCGGCGATGCCCTGCGCTTCGATGCGTTTCCGCTCGGCCTCCTGCTTTTCCTTCTGCAGGATGAAGCTCATGCGCAGCGCGTCTTGCTCCGCCTGCTGTTTCGCTTCGATGGAACCCTTCAGCATGGCTGGCAACTGCACGTCGCGCAGCAGCACGTTTTCCACGATCACCCCGCGCGGCGCGAGCTGCGCCGTGAGCTCGTCCTGAATCTGCTGTTGCACC
Organism: Candidatus Acidiferrum sp.; assembly: GCA_041476465.1. Classification (GTDB taxonomy): domain Bacteria; phylum Acidobacteriota; class Terriglobia; order Acidiferrales; family UBA7541; genus Acidiferrum. Next base: position 13,076 of record JBGOTL010000098.1, read on the forward strand.
AATTCGCGCGCGTTGGTGTACAGCGCATTCGCCGTATGCGCCGAAGTCGCCGCGCGAATCGCCGCGCGCAGCGTCGGCTCCACAATTTTCTCCGCGTAGTTGTCGCCCACCGTCTGGTACACGAAAGCCGCCTTGGTCTTGTCCAGCCGGAACAGCAACGAAGTATCCAGCGCCAGAATCAGTCCTTCATTCGAAGGCACATTGGCGCTCTCTTTGACGGATTGCGTCTGTATGGAAAGCTTTTGCACCGACTTCAACGGATTCACCAAATGAATTCCTTCCGGCAGGGCTTCTCCGGTCACTCTGCCGAAGAGAGTCAGCACACCCACGTTTCCCGTCGGTATAGACGTTACGCTGGCCATCAAAAAAAAGAACACCGCCACCAGCGCGGCTATTTTCAAAATTCGGGAGCCCGCGCGCGCAAAGTTAGGCAGCGCCGGCATCCCCGCGCCACCCAAGTCAAATCCACCCTTCGTTGTATTCGCCATCTCCGTCTCCTTCGCGCGGCTGTTTCCGTCGAGCGGGTTACCCGCGCGCCACCATTGGTACTACGCAAAACTCGGGTGAATCCTTTCCGCCGGGAGCACGGCAAGGCCACCACTAGCTATTGTATGCTTTTTCCTTGACACCACAGGGTACTCATTGCAGAATCCCCGCCAACACGTTGGTTCAGGCCGCCCAGGGGAGCTCGAACGAGTTTGCTTTGCGGCCACAGGAGAAAAATCGATGCAATATTTGCCCGGTTGCACCGTGCAGTGCATTAACGTGCAGTGCGAAGCGCGCGGTATGTGGCTCCGCGCCGATATCGTGGGTAGCGAGCTGTGCCCTTGCTGCGGCGATTCCCTCCGCCATGTTCCGCCGCCGCTTACGCCGCACTTTCGCATGCGTCCGCGCCCGCTCGCGGCACGCCC
>JBGOTL010000099.1:0-13822 GCA_041476465.1 Candidatus Acidiferrum sp.
AGCGAATACGCTTCCAGCCACGGCATGGAGTGCCGCCTGCTCAGCCTGAACGACTCGCCGGAGCTGCATCGCATGTCCGTGGGCGAACGCGAATTTGTTTTCACCGGCAGCGACCGCGGCAAAACGCGCTTTGCGGTCACGGCAATGCGCGCCGCGCGGCGCCACCCGAAACTGGTGCTGGCGGGGCATCCCCATCTTGGGCCGGTAGTACAAGCGATGCGCGTCACCGCGCCGCGCTTGAAGAGCATCGTGTGCACCCATGGCATCGAAGTTTGGGAACGGCTTGCAACCCTGCGCCGGCAAGCGCTGCGCCGAGCCGACCTGGTGCTGGCGCCCAGCCGCGATACGGCGGATCACCTGGCGGGGCAGCAGCAGGTGCATCGCGAACGTATCCGTGTGCTGCCCTGGGGGCTGGACCCGCAATTCGAGGAGTTGCTCAAGGCTTCCACGCAGGCCGCTCTTCCCGCGAATTTTCCCCGGGGGCAGGTGATTCTAACCGTGGGGCGCTGGCTGGCAAAAGAAAGATACAAGGGAATGGACACGCTGATCATGGCGTTGCCGCGCCTGCTCATGCGATGGCCGGCACTGCAACTGGTGGCCGTCGGCGAGGGCGACGACCGCGCGTGGCTCGACGGGCTGGCCGCCAGAAGCGGTGTTCAGCGTCACGTTCATTTTCTTAGCGGACTCAGCTACGCGGAACTGTCCGCTTGCTACTCCGCGTGCGAACTTTTCGCGCTGCCGAGCCGCGGCGAGGGATTCGGCCTGGTGTATCTGGAAGCGATGGCGCGCGGAAAACCGGTGATCGGCGGGGCGCACGGCGGGGCGCCGGAAGTGATCGACGACGGGGTGACAGGTTATCTGGTGCAATACGGCGACCCCGTGCAACTGGCCACATCCATCGAAACCCTGCTGGCACACCCGGACCTCGCGAAACAGATGGGAGCGCGCGGCCGCGAGCGTGTCGAACGCGAATTCCGTTTCAGCGTGTTCGCGAAAACGCTGAAGAAAATCATCCGCGAACTATGCGAATCCTGAACGTCACGGAGAGTTATGCGCCTTTTTTCGAATATGGGGGCCCGCCGGTCAAAGTGCGCGCGCTCAGCGAGGGCCTGGCGCGGCGCGGCCATGAAGTAACGGTATTGACGGCGGATTGGGGGCTCACCCGGCGATTGCGGCAAATGGGCCAGGGGGAAGCGGAACATCACCCCTTTGGCATGTGCCGCGTCGAAAACGGAGTTAAAGCAATCTATTTCCCGAACTGGCTGCATTATCGCGCGCTCAGCTGGAACCCCGACGTAAAGCGCTATTGCCGCGACTCGCTGGAGAAGTTCGACGTAGTTCATATTTTTGGGCTGTACGATCTGCTGGGCCCGGCGGTTGCGGCCGCGTGCCGTGCCCGCAAGATTCCCTACGTCGTCGAGCCCATCGGGATGTTTGTACCGATTGTGCGGAATTTCCGGTTGAAACGGATGTATCATTCTGTGTTCGGGAGCCGGTTGTTCCGGGGAGCGGACCGCGTGATTGCCACCTCGGAGCAGGAATTCTCTGAACTTTCTGCTGGCGGAGTGACGCGCGAGAAAATTGTGCTCCGCCGGAACGGCGTGGAAATACCAGGGTCATTACCGGCGCGCGGCACATTCCGGGACGCACACGGGATTTCGCGGGATGCCAAACTCATCTTGTTTCTCGGGCGCCTCTCGCAGAAGAAAAGCCCCGATCTACTGCTGAAAGCGTTCGCCGCGCAAGCAGCCCCGGAGGACCGAACGGGCCTGCAAATCGTCTTTGCCGGGCCGGACGAGAGTGGCATGAGAGAAAGATTGGAGCGAGCGGCGGTGCAGCTTGGGGTTCGCTCCCGGGTTCACTTTACAGGGCCGCTGTTCGGAGAAGCGAAGTGGGGGGCTTTCCGGGATGCCGACCTCTTCGTGCTGCCCTCGCAAAACGAGAATTTTGGAAACACAGCGGCGGAAGCAGTCGCCGCGGGCACACCGGTGATCGTGACGAATCGGTGCGGGATCGCACCTCTGCTGGCGGATCTCGCGGGGCTCGTCGTGGAACATGACCAAGCGGCGCTGGCCAAAACCATGCAGCGAGTGCTGAATGAACCCGGTCTTCTTGAAAAATTGAGCGCTGGCTGCCGCATAGCCACTTCACGCCTGGGCTGGGAAGAGCCGGTGCAAGAAATGGAACAGCTGTACGAAACACTTGCCGCGCGGAGCTCGGCTGGTGCAACGTCGCGGCCTATGGGATAACTCTTTGCCAACGAAACAACATCTCATGTTTCGCGCCACCTGGTGGGTAAGCAATGTCCTGCTCGCAGGGGCGATAGCAGCAACGGTCTACGCAGGCATTTGGGAATATTCCGTGCGTCAATATTTGCGGGGCTTCTCCGATGCCATCGTGCCAGAATCTGCTCCCGCAGGACAAAAGATCGAGGACATTCTGGCCTGGATGCGCAACGGCCCGCCGCGGGCGGTGGCCGCGAATCCCAACGGACTCTCCGCTCGCGATCCACAAAACACGTTGAACTACCAGCAGCTTCTGCAGGTCTGTGGCACGGCCACAAATGCATTCTTGAATCTGTCAAAGAGTGCGGGACTGGAGACCCGACGGCTGCTTCTGCTTACCCCGGAGCGCGCTACCAAACACGTTGTGGCGGAGGTCTTGATCGATGAGCGGTGGATCATTGTCGATCCAACGTACCGGATGATCATGAAGGACGCGCGGGGCAAGTTCCTCACGCGCAAAGATCTTCAGGATCCCGTCATATTCCGCGAAGCAACGAGCGGCGTCGCGAACTATCTTCCCGTGTATAGTTACGAGCATTTCGCCCACGTGCGACTGGCGCGCCTTCCCCTGGAAGGTCTTCACCTGCGCAAGTTGCTGGACCGCATCTCTCCCAGCTGGGAGGAATCGATTGACTGGAGCTTGCTTCTCGAGCGGGAATCTTTCTTTTTTCTGGTCTTTTTTTCTGTGACCACCCTCTTGTTTTTTCTATTCCGGGTTTTTCTGGCATGGCTCGCGGATCATCGCCTGGCAACGACTCGTTTTCACTTTCGGGAACACTTGCTGCGGGCCGGCGCGGCATTTTTCTCGAGCCCGGAGATCAAGTAATCGCGTGTGCGGCATCTGCGGATTCGCCTTAGCACGGTGCACCGCGGATGCGGACTTCGGGGTTCGCGCGATGGCCGCCGCCATGCGGCATCGCGGCCCGGATGCAGAAGGATTTTTGACTGGGGAGCCGCGCGCGCCGGGCCTGGCCCTCGGCATGCGCCGGCTCAGCATCATCGATCTCGCCGGCGGCCATCAACCGATATGGAATGAAACGCGCGACGTCGCGGTGATCTCCAACGGGGAAATCTACAACTACCGCGAGCTGCGGGAACGCCTTTCGATGTGCGGGCATCGATTCGCCACGCAATCCGATACCGAAATCCTGGTCCATGCGTGGGAAGAGTGGGGTGAGGATTGCCTTTTCGAGCTGCGCGGAATGTTCGCGTTCGCCCTGCTCGACCTGCGCGGCCGTTTTGCAACCGCGCCGATTCTCTTCCTTGCGCGTGATCCCCTGGGCATCAAACCGCTTTATTACACGCAGACTTCAAAAGGATTTGCTTTTGCATCGGAGGTTCGCGCGTTGCTGGCCTCCGGCGCGGCGCCGAAACGCATCTCTCCCGATGCGCTGACCTCCTATCTCCTGTTCGGAAGCGTGTCGGAGCCGGTGACGCTGCTCGAAGGTGTTTTTTCCCTGCCACCGGGGCATCGCCTGCTCCTCTATGTGCCGGACCGGCGGAGCATTCCGCGCGCGCGTCCATGGTGGGATCCGCAGCGGAGCCCAGCAGCGCTCGATCCGAAAAAGCCGCGCGATTTTTCTAGCGCAGCGCAGCGCTTGCGGCCCATGCTGGAGGACTCCGTGCGCGCGCATCTCATTGCGGATGTGCCCGTGGGACTCTTTCTCTCCAGTGGACTGGATTCCAGTGCGATTGCCGCGCTCGCGGCGCGGGCGCAGAATGGCATCCGAAGCTTTACGCTCTCCTTCCCAGGCACGTCGTTCGACGAAGCTCCGCTGGCGCGGCAGGTCGCGAAACACTGCGGCACGCAGCACGCGGAAGTGCCGCTGCATGGCAGCGGAATGCTCTCGCGTCTGGACGAGGCATTGGCAGCGTTGGATCAGCCCACGATGGATGGTATCAATACGTATTTTGTATCCTGGGCAGCGAGGGAAACCGGGCTAAAGGTGGCGCTTTCCGGCCTCGGCGGCGATGAACTTTTTGCCGGTTATCGCACGTTTACCGACACTCCTAAATTGGCGCGGCTGGAACTTCTAGCGCAGTTCGTGCCCGGCGCCCTGCGCCGGCTGAGTTCCCCTCTGGTCGGTGCGCTGGCCGGGAGAAAGAGTTCGCCGGACGCGGTGCGCAAAATCTCGGCGGCTTGGAGCTTGCCGGAATCATTACCTCATCCTTATTTCTTTACGCGTCTGCTCTTCCCGCCCGGCGAGCTTGCCCGAATTACCGAGCCAAGGTTTCGGCCAAGCAGCGTGAGTACGAACGGCGTGACGCTCGATCCAACTTGGCTGGGGTGGCTGGAGCGCACCTCGGATGAAGCGCGCAAAGTGGAGCAGGTCGCAGGCATCTCCTGGCTGGAGATGCGCACGTACATGGGCAGCACGCTTCTGCGCGATACAGATTCCGTGAGCATGGCTCGTTCGCTGGAGGTGCGCGTTCCGTTCTTGGATACGCCGCTGGTGGAATTTGTGGGCGCTCTGCCGGATGCCGCGCGGCGGCAACCCGGCGTACAAAAGGCCTTGCTCGTGGAAGCTTTGCGCGATGTGCTGCCCAATGAGATTCTCACTCAGAAGAAACGGACGTTTACCCTGCCCTGGGAGGAATGGCTGCGCGGCCCGCTGCGCGCACGCATCGAGGCCAGCTTCGCGGATCCCGCTCCAGCACTTGCGCCACACCTGCGAATGGATGGCGTAGGTGAGGTGTGGAACGCATTCCTCGCCGGGCAGACCTCCTGGTCCCGCCCCTGGTCGCTCTACGTGCTGAACGAATGGTGCCGGCGGCACCTTGCGGCATGACGCGGCTTCCTGAGGTAAACTGAACTATTGCCCGATGAACATTCTTGGAATCAATGCATACCATGGGAATGCTTCTGCGGCATTGGTGTGTGACGGGAAGCTTGTTGCTGCCGTCGAAGAGGAACGATTCAACCGGGTAAAATACGCGGCAGGTTTCCCCTCGGCGGCGATCCGCTATTGCCTGCAAGAGGCCGGGCTTACCCTCAACGACATCGATCATGTAGCGGTGCCGCGCAATCCTTATGCGCGGCTCGCCAGGAAACTCTTTTATGCGCTGCTTATGCCTTCTTTTGCCCGCGATCGCGCCAGGGTTATCTCGAAATTCACCGAAATTCCCTTGGCGCTTGCAGCGGCCTTTGACGCGGATCCCGCGAAACTCAAAGCGACTTTCCATCGTATCGAGCATCATCAGGCGCATCTGGCAAGCAGCTTCTTCGTTTCGCCATTTGAACGCGCCGCGCTGCTCTCCGCGGACGGCCTGGGCGATTTTGCCAGCACCATGTGGGGCGCCGGAAGCGGCAACCGGATGGAGATCACCGGCTCGATCGCGTTTCCTCATTCGCTCGGGCTGTTTTACAGCGCGGTGACGCAGTATCTTGGTTTCCTGAAATTTGGCGACGAATATAAGGTAATGGGGCTCGCCGCTTATGGTCAGGCCGAACAGTTCGACGCTTTTCGCGACATCATTCGCTGCAATGCCAAGAGCGGAAGACCCGGCTTTCGGCTTGCCCTGAAGTATTTTACTCACCACCGCACGGGGCCGGAAATGACCTGGGCGGAAGCCGGCAAAACGCCGACGATGGGCAAGATGTTTTCGGAGAAGATGGCCAAGCGTCTCGGGCCGGCGCGCAGGCCCGAAGAACCACTCGAGCAGCGCCATCGGAATCTCGCGGCTTCGCTCCAGGCGCGTCTCGAAGAGATTTACCTGGGCATGTTGAAAAAACTTGCCGAGCAAACAGGATTGAAAGCGGTATGCCTAGCGGGCGGTGTAGCGTTCAATTGTGTGGCAAATGGAAAAATTTTCGCAGCCACGCCCTTCGAGCAGGTCTACGTGCATCCCGCCGCGGGCGACGCGGGCCTTGCGGTGGGCGCCGCGTACCATGTCTGGCACCAGATCCTCGGCAAACCGCGCTCGTTCGTGATGGAGCACGCGTACTGGGGCCCGAGTTACGGCGCGGCCGCGATCCGCAGCGCCATGGACGCAAGTTCCCTCGCGCAAGCCGGCTATCGCATCGCGGAGTTGCCGGAGGATGAACTGCTGCGCCGCACGGCCGCGATCATCGCCGACGGGCAAATTCTCGGCTGGTTCCAGGGACGCGCCGAATGGGGGCCGCGCGCGCTTGGCAACCGCAGCATCGTCGCCGATCCGCGGCGCACTGAAATGAAGGAGATTTTAAACCGCCGTATCAAGCACCGCGAAATTTTCCGCCCTTTTGCGCCGTCCATTCTTGCGGAAGCCACGGGCGAATGGTTCGAACAATCGCAGCCTTCCCCCTTTATGACATTGGCTTATGCGGTGCGGCCCGATAAGCGCGACAAAATCCCGGCGCCAACACATGTGGATGGGACAGGACGGCTGCAAACCGTCACGCGCGAAGCGAATCCACGCTACTGGAAGCTGATCAAAGCGTTTGAAAATCTCACCAGCGTTCCCGTGGTGCTAAACACTTCTTTCAACGATAACGAGCCCATCGTCTGCCGCCCGGAGGAAGCGCTCGATTGTTTTCTGCGCACCCAGATGGACGCTCTTGTCCTCGGCGACTTCCTCATCAGCAAACCGGCCGCGGGGCGATAGGATTGCTTTGTGCGAATTCTCCTGCTGAATCTTTACTATCCTCCGGACACATCCGCTACCGCCAAGATGGCGTGTGCGGCGGCGGAAGCGCTGGTCACGCAGCATGAAGTAACCGTGCTCTGCGGGCGCCCTTCCTATGACCCCACGGAGCGGCGCGCTTGGCGATTGTCACGGACAGAGCAAGCTGGAAAGGTGTGCATCATCCGTGTGGGATCGACCGACTATCCGCGCGTGCGGATGAAGCACCGTGTGCTGAACTATCTCAGCTACATCGCGCTGGCGGCGCCGCGGGTGCTGTTCGTGCGCTGCGATGTGGTGCTGGCCATGACGGATCCACCTTTTGAGGGAATTGCCGGCGCGTTTGTTGCCCTAATCAAGGGCAAGCCCTACATGTACAACATTCGCGACATGTACCCGGACATGGCCGTGAGCGGGGCGATCATCGAGCCGGGGCTGCTCGCGCGCGTCTGGGAAAAGTTGCATCGCTGGGCGCTCCGCCGTGCCACGCGCGTCATTGTGCTTGGTGAAGACATGCGCACGCGCATCATTGCCAAAGGTGTCGACGCTTCTCGCGTGGCGATCGTGCGCGACGGGACGTACATTCTTCCCGACGGTGCGCCGCAACCGCAACTCGATCCCGAAGTCATCCGCGCCATTCGTGGTGAATTTCGCTTCGTGTTTCTCCACGCGGGCAATTTGGGATTCTATGGGGCCTGGGAAACTTTGATCGGAGCCGCAAGACTGCTGGAGAAATCTGACCCCGGGATCGGGCTCGTTTTTGTGGGAGAGGGCGCACAGCGAGATCGTCTGGTATCGCTTGCGGAGGGCTGCACGTCGATACGGTTCTTGCCTTTTTTCCCTGGCAGCAAGATTCCGTCTGTAATGGCAGCTGGAGATGTACACGTGGTTACCGTGAAGAACGGCTTGGAAGGGGTGGTGGTGCCCAGCAAGATGTACGGAATCCTGGCCGCGGGCAAACCGATACTAGCAGTGGCGGACGCTGGGTCCGACGTAAGCCGGATTGTTCTCGAGAAAAACTGTGGTTACGCGGCAAGCCCCCAACAGCCCCTGCAAGTTCATGTCGCGATGCGCGCGCTGGCGCAAGGCGGAGCGGAATCAGCGGGCCTCAAAGCCATGGGCGCGGCGGCTCGGGCCACCGCGCCGAATTATGATAGAGTCAAAGAATTGCAGAAATTCTTGGAAATTCTCGGCCGCCCGGGTGCGGCAGAGACCATCGAGGGAGTGCGGCGCGCGTGAAGCCACCGGAAACATTTTGGAGCGGAAAACAAGCGCTGGTGACGGGAGGCGCTTCCTTCATCGGTTCGTCGCTCACCGACGCACTCCTCGGGCGCGGCGCGAAAGTCCGCATTGTGGATGACCTGACAAGCGGACACTTGGACAACATCCGCGAGCACCTCGGCAACGGCAAGGTGGACTTTCTCCATGCCGATTTGCGCGAGCCGGGTGTGACCCGCGCCGCGATGCAGGGTGTGGACACAGTTTTCCACCTGGCCGCCGATCACGGAGGCCGAGGCTACGTGGACCTGCACCAGGCGGGGCCAGCCTCAAACTTTTTTCTCGACGGCCTGGTCTTTGCCGAAGCGCTACGCGCTAAAGTCAAAAAAATCGTTTTCGCGTCGTCCGGCTGCGTCTATCCAAATTTCATGCAGTCCGACACCAAGAAGGAGCTGTACCTCACCGAAGAACTGACCAAGGGCCCGAACGATGCCGACAACACCTACGGCTGGGCCAAGTTGATGGGCGAATTTACGCTGAGCGCGTACGCCAAGGAGCACGGCATCGGAGCAGCTTCCTGCCGCTACTTCACGGTGTATGGTCCGCGCGGCGTGGAGAATCACGCGGTGATCGCCATGATTGCCCGCGCCTTCATCGGACAGAATCCCTTCGAAGTCTGGGGCGACGGCACGCAGATTCGCAACTGGACATATATTGACGATATCGTCGAAGGCACGATTCTCGCCGGAGAAAAAATCAATGATGGGACAGCAATAAACCTCGGCACCATGGAGCGCATCCGCGTGCTGGATGCGGCAAAAATGGTCTGTGAATTCACAGGACATCATGCGGAGATTAAGTTGCTCCCGGACATGCCCACCGGGCCGCTCAACCGCGTCGCGGATAATGCCCTCGCGAAGCGCCTTCTCCAATGGGAACCCAAAGTGATGTTTCGCGATGGCCTCCAGCGCACCATCGACTGGTACTACGCCACGCGCGACCGCAACGAAGTAAAGCGCATCTTCGCCAGGATGTTGACGGAACGCTAAGCGCTGAGCAACAGGGGGATTTCAGCCCCCCGGTTACCTTCACCCCAACCTCCCATTTTGAGCATTGAAGCGGAAGAAAAACCGCTGTATCGTGTTGAAGCTGCGTGGGGCAGCCATCTGTGACTTGGGAGCCGGGCCCCCAACCCGGCAAGGATCACGTGCGACACCAGTAGTGCCGCGCGAACCGGTTTCAACCTGACCATTCGATCGAGGTAGCATGGCCGCAGGCCTGCTCGCATTTCTTATTTCTCTTTGTGCATCGCTGCTGCTCGCCGTGCCGGTGCGCGCGCTGGCACTGCGCGTGGGCATGGTTGACCTGCCTGGACCTCGCAAAGTACACCTCCAGCCGATTCCCATGCTTGGCGGATTGGCCATGTATGGTGGCGTGATGCTTGCCATCCTGATCGCTTTCGATGGCCCGGCGCGTGCCCAGAGCGCGGGCATTGTCACTGGAGCGACCTTGATCGCTGTCGTCGGCTTCCTCGACGACCGCGGCTGGCTGCATCATCAGATCAAGCTTTTTGTCGGCATGCCGCTGGCCGCGGGAATTCTGCTGGCCAGCGGGATTCACGCCCAGGTCTTCGGCACCCTGATCGGCGGGCGATCTGGTTATCTGCTGGACGCTGGTCTTACGGTAGTTTGGGTCGTGGGCGTCACCGCCTCCTTCAGCATCCTGGATCACATGGACGGTCTCTGCGCCGGTGTGGCCGCGGTGGCCTCCATTTTTTTCGCCATGCTCGCCTACCTGAATGGTCAGACGCTGGTGACCACGCTGGCCGCCGCTGTTCTCGGGGCGGCGACAGGCTTCCTGCGCTGGAATTTCAAGCCCGCGAAGATCTTCATGGGCGACGGCGGCGCAATGTTTCTTGGTTTTCTGATGGCCACGCTCGGGCTGAAATTGCGGCTGGAGCATTCCACGCTTCTTGCCGGTTGGCTGGCTCCGCTGCTCCTTCTCGGCGCCACGATTTTTGATACCACGCTGGTCACGATTTCCCGGGCGCGCCGCGGCCTGCTGCCCTTCACCACGCCGGGCAAAGACCATGCCGCCCATCGCTTTGCAAATATTGGTCTGGGGCAGCGCGGGGCGGTCTTAACGATGTACCTCCTGGGCGCTGTGTGTGGCGGCGCCGCCGTTTTGGCGAGTTACGTCTCGCCGCGGGGCGCGCTACTTATTGCCATCTTTGCGGTCGCGTTGCTGCTCATCAGCGTGGCGTTGATGGAACGCGCACCTTACGAGCGTCAGGTTCGCAAGCAGGCGCCGTCCGCCTAATCCGCCCAGCGCATGGCAGTTGACGCCGCACAGGATTTCCAGCACCCTCCTTGTGTTTTGCCCCCACAGGGGGATTCGCTATACTTGCGACGTCGCCATTTGCCAAAGCCAGCTAGCCGCACAGGCCGCGTGGACCAAAGTAATTTTTTTGGGAAAGTATAGGATCCTGCGACTACGGGAATTCTGGGAATTTCTCGCGACGAGAACAAAGAGATACGGTGGAACATAAAGTTCAACAGGCCCCGGCCGGCCGGAGCCGCGGAGAAGTAGTTATCGTAGGTAGTTCGGCGGCAGGACTCTACACCGCGGCGAAAGTGGCGCGTGGAGGCCGCAGGGTCCACGTGCTGGAAGCCAAGTCTGCATTCGAGCCCGCGCGGCGCACGCTCATCGTCACGGACCATTTTCGCAGCCAACTGGGCGCTTCCGCGCAGCAAAGCATCATCAATGAAATCCGCCGGTTCGAACTTTTCACGGATGGCCGGTCGGCGCAGGTGGCTCTGAAGAGACCCGACCTGATCATTGAACGTTCAAAACTCATCCCAGGATTGGCGCGCGAGGCGCAACAAGCCGGCGCAAAAGTATCTTTCGATACCCGATTCCTCGATCTGGCACCAAATGGGCGCGGTTTGCGCCTGGAAACAGAGACGGCCGGACGCCGCGAAGAATTACACGCCGACGACCTGGTCGGGGCGGATGGAGCCACCAGCCGTGTGGCGCGTACCGCGGGTTGGCCAGCCATCGAAACCGTGCCGCTGGTGCAAGCCATTGTGCGGCTGCCCAGGGATTGCCCGCCGGACACCACGCGCGTGTGGTTCGTGCCCGACGACACGCCCTATTTTTATTGGCTGATTCCGGAATCTGCCGAGCGCGGCGCGCTGGGGGTCATTGGCGAATACGGCCGCGACACGAAACGCTGCTTTGATCGCTTCCTTGAGAAGAAGGGGCTGGAACCGCTGGAATGGCAGGGCGCGCGCATCCCCGTATACAAGCGCTGGGTGCCGGTGCAGCGGCGCATTGGAAATGGTGAAGTGTATCTGGTTGGCGATGCGGCGGCGCAGGTGAAAGTGTCCACAGTCGGCGGGATCGTCACCGGTTTTCGCGGGGCGCATGGCGTGGCCGATGCGATTCTGCGCAAGAGCGGGAAGGAGCTGAGCGCGCTGCGCCGTGAATTGGGCACGCATTGGCTTATCCGCCGCGCTCTGCATCATTTTCAGCAGGACGACTATTCGCGCCTGGTGGACCTGCTCGATGCTTCAACCAGGGAATCGCTGGGCGAGATCAACCGCGATGAATCGACGAAGCTGCTATGGAATGTGGTCCGCCGGCAGCCGAAGCTTGTCCTGCTGGGACTTCGTGGCCTGCTCCTGGGAAAAAATGAAACGCAACGTCCGGCGTCCGCGTGAGCAACAAGGTCTTCCTTTGCTTGCAGGCTTGCGCCCTTCAAAATGAATGCACTACACATTGCTTCGGACTGCGTGTTCCGTCCTCCAAAGCGTTCCTGAGGGAGATTGCACCTTGCGACTTTCAGTAATTGGTTGTGGATACGTCGGTCTGGTAACCGGAGCCTGCCTAGCCGAAGCGGGTCACGAGGTCGTTTGCACGGACATAGACAGCAAGCGCATCGCGCAGCTGAAGGCGGGCGGCGTGCCGATCTACGAAGAGCACCTCGAGGCCGTGCTTGCCAACGCCTGCAAAAGCAAACATATCTCCTTCACGGCTGACGCTGGCGAAGCCATTCGCTTTGCTGACGCAATTTTCATCTGCGTTGGCACTCCGCCGAAGGAATCCGGAGAAGCCGACCTTTCCGCGATCGATCACGTCGCCCGTCAGATCGCCACGGAGGCGCGCTCTTCGAAGCTGGTCGTGGAGAAAAGCACGGTCCCGGCCATGACCGGTGTGGAGCTGCGCCGGGCGCTCTCCGCCTATTCACGAGGGAGCGAATTGACCTTTCAGGTGGCATCCAATCCGGAATTCCTCCGCGAAGGCACCGCCGTCATGGATTTCTTCCATCCCGACCGCATCGTTGTTGGCGTCGAGGACGAATCCTCCTCCGCAAAGCTCCGCGAAATCTACCGCCCAATTCTCGAGCGCAGCTTCTCCTGCCCGGTTCATCGCGGCAAATGCCCGCCGGGAAACAATGGAGAATTCATCGTAACCACCATCAACAGCGCTGAGCTGATCAAGCACGCTTCCAACTCCTTTCTCGCCCTGAAGATCAGCTACGCGAACGTCATTGCGGATCTCTGCGAAAAGGTTGGAGCGGACGTCGAGGAAGTCACCCACGCCATGGGGCTGGACCCCCGCATCGGTTCGCAATTTCTGCGTGCGGGGCTCGGTTTCGGCGGCTTCTGCTTCCCCAAGGACATTCAGGCTTTCATTCACCTGGCTGGCACCGTAGGCGTCGATTTCGAACTCCTGAAGGCTACCGAGCTCGTCAATAAGCAGCGCATCGATCGCTTTTTCGAAAAAATCCGCAAGGCGCTGTGGGTGGTGAAACAGAAGCGCGTCGCCGTTCTCGGCCTTGCGTTCAAGGCCAATACCGACGACATCCGTTTCTCGCCGGCCTTGGAGGTGGTGAAGCGTCTGGTCCAGGAAGGAGCGCTGGTACACGCCTCCGATCCGCAAGCCATCCCGCGCACCAAGGCTCTCTTTCCGCAAGCCACCTACCACGAGGATCCTTATGAAGCGTTGCGCGAAGCAGACGCCGCTCTCGTCTGCACGGAATGGGATGTATTTCGAAACTTGGATTGGGAGCGTGCCGGGAAACTCATGGCCCGCCGCCTGGTCATTGACGGCCGCAACCTCTATTCACCCCAGCGCATGCGCAAGCTGGGTTTTGATTACTCTTCGTTTGGAAGAGAATAATCATTCGCGGTCAATCGGAGCGATGCCCAAGGTCCGAATCCCAATCGCTCTGTACTACTTGCTGTGCGCTCTCTTCTTGTACTGTTTCCTAAAATAATCGAGCGTGAGACGAAGTCCTTCTTCCAAGCAGACTTTTGGCTCCCATCCCAAAAGTTTTTTCGCTTTGGAAATATCCGGGCAACGCCGCTTGGGATCATCCTGCGGCAGCGGCTCATGGATGATCGCTGGCGCGTTCTCAAAGTGGGAGCGGATCTGCTCGGCAAAATCGTTAATGGTCATCTCCGCGGGGTTGCCGATATTCGTAGGAAGATGTTCATTGGACTGGCTCAGCCGGTAAATTCCGTCAATCAAATCCGACACATAGCAAAAACTGCGCGTTTGCCGGCCATCGCCGTAGACGGTGAGGGGCTGGCCGCTTAGGGCCTGATACACGAAATTCGGCAGCGCGCGGCCGTCGTTCAGCCGCATGCGTGGCCCGTAGGTATTGAAGATGCGCACGATGTGGGTATCCACGCCGTGATGCCGGTGATAGG
>JBGOTL010000100.1:0-13765 GCA_041476465.1 Candidatus Acidiferrum sp.
CGTGTGGCGCGGATACGGGAAAAGTATGGTTTCCAGGCGCGGCCGTGGGTGGTGAAGACGCATACGACACCTTGTGCGCAATTGAGTTTGGGTTGGGATGCAGCGGCGGTGGCGCAGCAGGTGAAACAAGCGCAGGCTTGCGAAACGGGATAGACCGTCAAGAAGGCGCAGAGCCATCCCTCGCTTGCGCTCGGGACAAGGGAGTGGCTGTGCCACAAGAAATCTACTACGGGGAGCGATGCAATAGAGGAGGCGCGGTGCCTCCAGGATCGCTCAGATCGACGAGCCAGAGGGCGTCATCGAGGTCTGCGACTAAGGCAAAGTTTTGCTCCACTGCGAGTCGCGCCACGCCTTGTATCTGGGGCCACACGCGACGAACTTCACCTGTCGAGGGATCACGAAGCTCAAGTTTGTAGTTGTAATTCTGGGTGAGAAGACCGTATCCGGTAGGTAGCGTTTTGCCGTGCGTTTCCTGTCCTCCGTGGCTGGTCCATAGCATTGCTCCGTCTGAAGCACGGAACGCCGTAAAACTGGAATCGGTGGTAACGATTACCCGCGAACCGTCCAGGATCGGCGCGACGCTATGTCCCCACGTGCCGTTGCTGCCGACGGACCGGGTCCATCGCGGAGACAGAGTATCTGGCGTCAAGCACGTAACACGATTGTCAGAGCCGCCATATGTCACGCAAACTGACTCTTGGACTACTGAGACACCCACAGCCTTCGAGAATGGCTGCCCCGGACTCGCACCGTCACTGAACGATCGCAATCCCCACCCATCGATGAAGAAACCAAACGATTGCGACGAATCCGCATCTGTGATGAAGTCAGCTGCCGGGATCGTGAATTTTGCCTTACCAATCTTCCCAGTCTTCAGTTCGAGTTGCTCCAATGAGCGAAGGTGAACGACGACGACCTCATCTCCGCGATGGATGAGACGGCGGATCTCATTGTTCTCATCGCCAGCGTCCCTGTGCCACAGCTCTCGCCCCTGCCAATCGAGTGAGACGAGGTCGCCTTCCTGAGATGCCAAGATGACTCGATCTTCAGCAACTACTACTTGGTCTCCGGCTCCCGGTGTTACTCGACGGGTCCAGCGTGTTTGAAGGGAGCGTGCGTCTAGTGCTTGCACCGTGCCATCGCGGAAAGCTGCGACAAGCAAATCCCCGGCAAAAAACACCGCTCTGATCCAGTTCTCCCTACTCCCACGCAGTAGAATCCTGGCGCCAGTCGACGAACTAGGCGCGTTGCGCAGGCGATCGTTGAGGGCCGTGAGCGCATCTCCGCGAACCTCCACATCCGAGTCAGCAGCCAGCCGTCGGAGTAGATCCTCACGACCCGTGGTGTCAATCTGACGTAGAACTGCGATCGCACCTAGGCGGCGAGATCGCTCGGCAGATTCAGAGGCGCGAGCCACCCACTCCGCGCGCAAGTCGGGTCGAGCATACTCGAGTAGTCTGTTGGCATTGAAAGCGCGGTAACTATGTTCTCGCCCGAGTAGTTCGATGAGTTCGAGGCCGAACTTTTCATCTACCGGGTCGGTGACGTGCATATCCGCCGACGTGAAGCCGTCGAGGATCCAGCGATGTTCGGAGAGGCTTCGATTTGCCTCCCACCATGCCGCCCATCGTGGGTAGTACATTCCTTGGTCTGTGTTAGTGATGGTTCTGAGCGCGTCTACCAGATGAACTTGCGTGCAGATGAACCCATGCATCACTCCAAGGGTTGGCTCGAGCTCTAAAGGTCCGTAATCTAGGCGAAATCGTTCGAGGAGTAGCGGCACGGTCTCCTCGTTTCCAATGGCTGCGATGGAAATGTAGGCGTCGTGCGGTTCAGGGTACTTCCGGAGAATGTCGTGAAGCTGCTCCAGGGCGACGCGCTGTGCTTTGAGGGATCTCGGCGTCTTCTCTTCCTCCCGAATTGGTAGATGGTCATTGAAGCTCGGCGTTTGGGCAAGCGGCGCACTAATTGGGAAAGCAAATACAACCACAAACATTAGCAGTCTTCTCATGGTTTGATTCCCTTGTGAAGCAACGAATCGCGAAGAGCCCGACGGTAATCGCGATTCAGTCGTGGTTTCACGGCACTTGAGTTTAAAGGAATATCACGTACGGAGGGGATTACGGAAGCAGTCTGTATCTTGAATGTCAACTAGTGGCGAGCATTTGACATTGAGGTTCTTCGGGCCGACAAAACCAGTCGGCACTCAGAATGACATCGCGATCCATTGGTCAGATATGACGGGATGGGTCGCCTGAAAAGCGCACAGCCAGGAGTGGCTGTGCTACCGGAACCCGATTCTCTATACTTTGCAGTTAGCACATGGGTCGCGTCTCAAGTGATTGACCCGTTTCGATGGTGGATTGTCTATCCGGCGATCCTGCGGCAGATTCGTTTGAGCTGGATTGCAGCGTTTCCCTGAGTGAAAACCGAGTGCAGGTTTGCGCCGCCAGAACCGGCGCGTTCACGCCATGATGGCTTTGTTGCGGAAGCGCCGCGCGGCGAGCGCGAGGAGAAGAGTGCCCATGACGAAGAGCGCGAGCGCGTCGGTCCAAAGATGCGTGAATCCGGCGCCGCGAAGAATGATGCCGCGGGTGATGTTGATGAAGTAGGTGGCGGGCACCAGGTAGCTGATGGCGTGGAAGAAGAACGGCATGGTTTCCCGCGGGAAGATGTAGCCGGAAAAGAAAATGCTCGGAAGAATGGTCAGGAAAGCAAGTTGCATGGCTTCGGATTGCGAATTGGCTTTGCTGGAAATCAGAATGCCCAGAGAGAGCGAAACGAAAATATAGGGCAGCGAGAAAATCGCCAGAAGGATTACGTTGCCGTGGATGGGCACGAGAAAAACAAAGCGCATGCAAAAAAGGATGAGGCACAGCTCGAAGAAGCCGATTCCAAGATAGGGGAGGAGCTTGCCGAGCAACAATCCAAAGGGGCGCACCGGGGTGACGAATAGTTGTTCGAGGGTGCCGCGCTCTTTTTCGCGCACAATCGAAAAAGCGGTGAGGAATGTGGTGACATTCAGAAGCAAGATGGCGGTGAGCCCGGGCAGGAGAAAATTTGGGGAACGCGAGTCCGGATTGAAAAGCATCTTCGGGCGGATCTCCACGGGAAAGGCGGCGCGGTTCGGGAGCACGCGGGAGAGGGATTCATCGAGACCAATGGCGGTGGAAACGTTGATGGCTTGTCCCGCGACCGAGGAATCCGAGCCGTCGATGAGCACCAGCACCTGAGCGCTCATCTGATGCAGCAAGCGATCGGAGTAATCCACCGGGATCTTAATTCCGACGCGGGCGCGCCCAGCGGTGATTTCGTCATTCAACTCACGGTCGCTATCGACGTAGCGGATTACGTGAAAAGTATCCGAGGTCTTTAGCCGGTCGAGGAACTCGCGGCTCTGGCGGCGTCCGTCCTGATTGAAGACGACGGTGGAAATCTGCCGGACATTGGTGTCGATGCCGAAGCCAAGAACGATCATCTGCAGAAGAGGAATCACCAAAGAAAAAAAGAGCGTTCCGGGGTCGCGCCGCACGTGCAACGCTTCCTTATAGAGGACCGCGCCGAAACCCCGGAATTGACTAGGCACGGGTCCCCTCCAACAATCCTTGATGCTTATTCGTAAGCTCGACGAAGACGTCTTCCAGGCTGGGCGCCAGCGGGCGGATTTCCGCGACGGCAATTCCGTTTTTCAGGAGTTGCTCACGAAGATCATGCAGATCGAAATGGTCATCAATGAGCGCATGGATGGATTGTCCGAAAATGGTGGCACTGCGAATGCCCGGGATTTTGCGGGCGAAGAGCAGCGCGCGGGTGACTTCCGGCGTGGTAATTTCCACGCGCAGCGTACCGGGAGGCTGGAGATCGGGAAGCTCGCGGAGTGAATTTGGAGTGCCGTCGGCGATGAGCTTCCCGAAATAGATGTAAGCGACATGGCTGCAGCGCTCGGCTTCGTCCATGTAATGCGTGGTGACGAAAAATGTGATGCCTTGACCGGAGAGTTGGAACAGCAAATCCCAGAGCTGCCGCCGCGCGACGGGGTCAATGCCCGCGGTGGGCTCGTCGAGGAAAAGAAGTTTCGGTTCATGCAGCATGGCGCAACCGAGCGCCAGGCGCTGTTGCCACCCGCCGGACAACTGCGCCGCACGATGATTCAGGTAAGGCTCGAGGCCATTCAGTTCGATGATCTCCTCGGTGCGGCGCTTCAGGCGATCCGGCGCGAGTCCGTAAATTCGGCCATAGAACTTAAGGTTCTCGGATACCGTGAGATCGTGGTACAGACTGAACCTCTGCGACATGTATCCGATGCGCTCGCGCACGGCTTCAGACTCCGAACGCACATCGAGTTCCTGCACGGACGCGGAACCCCCGTTGAGCGGGAGCAAGCCGGTGAGCATCTTGATTACCGTGGTTTTTCCGCTGCCGTTGGGACCCAGGAAACCAAAGATTTCGCCTTTTTCCACGCGGAAGCTCACGTCATTGACGGCCGTGAACTGTCCGAAGCGGCGCACCAGGTTGCGCGCGTCAATGGCCGGTGCAGCGGGGGAGTGCGCGGTGATGTCCATGGATTTATTTTCCACCCGTGAGCTTCACATCCGCAGCCATGCCCGCAAGCACGTGTTGCGAAGAACTGTCGATGCGTATCTTCACGCCAATGACTTGATGCACGCGTTCTTCGCGCGTCTGCACGTTGCGGGGCAGAAATTCGGCTTGCTGGTTGATCTGTTCCACGACGCCGCTGAAAACTTCCTTGGGGAAAGAGTCGACGCGCAATTCGGCTTTTTCACCCAGCTTGACGCGGCCGATTTCGGTTTCCGGCACGTAGATGCGCACATAAATCTGATCGCTCTCGAGCAGCGTAGCCACCGGAGTATTGGGGGCGATCAAGTCGCCGGGACGCACGTCCAGCACTTCCACGGTAGCGGCGGTGGGCGCAATCACCTGGCGCTCGCGGAAGCGGGCTTCGTCATAGTCGAGCGCGGCGCGGGCCAGCTCCACATCTTCGCGGCGATTGCCATGCACGAGTTTTCCGAGCGTCGCCTGTGCCTGCTGATAACGCGCCTCGGCCGAGGCAATCTCTTCCGGGCGATAACCCTGCCGCCACTGGTTCAGCTTCTGCTGCGCGCTCTGCATCTGAGCGTTGGCCATACGCCAACTGGCTTCCGCGGCATCGCGTTGTTGTTTGGAGACCAGGTCTTTTTTCGCAAGGCTGTCGTAGCGTTCGAAGTCCACGCGCGCGCGAAGCTCGTCTGCCTGGACGCGTTCCATATCCGCTTGCGCTGCCGCGACGTCTTCCTGGCGGTAGCCGTTCTTGCGTTGATCGTATTCGGCCTTTGCTTGCGCCGCTGCGGCGCGGGCCTCCGCGATCTCTTCCGGCCGGTATCCGCGCAGCGCTTTTTCCGCATTCGCGCGGGACTGCTTCAGCGCGGCCGCCAACTCCCGGTCATCAAAGGTGATGAGGACCTGCCCTGGTTGAACGGAGTCGCCCTCGCGCACCAGTACCTTGTCGATCCGCCCGCCGACTTTTGAGCCGACGCGGATGTTGCGCGCTTCCACGGTCCCGGAACCCTGCAGCGTGTCATCGTGCCGGAACCAACCCGCGTAGAGCGCGGTGACAACAAGAATGATGGCAAGTACGATGGCGACAATAAAACGCTTGCGTGTCATGGAACCCATACCTCACGAAGAAACAGAAACTTGTGCCGCCGCAGCTCCTTCGCGCGGCGCCAGGCCAACCCAGAGAATGCGTAACGCGGTGTCCATGCGAGCCGGGAGAGTCGCGTCGCCATACAGAGACCAGATCAGCAGCGTGCCGAAAATAGTTTGCCGAAAAGTATGGGCGAGTTCTGCGGCAGGAAAGTCGGCGCAAATTTCGCCTCGCGATTGTCCGATTTCGATAATCCGCGAGAGCAACTTGTGCGCTCGCGCGTGGCTTTCCCGCATCGTTTGGCGGACCGGTTCGCTGGAAAGGTTGGCCTGCAGGATTGCGCGGATGACCGAAGGATTGCGCGCGGGTTCCTCGGTCATGCGCTCCGTCAGGCTGCGCAAGAATTCTGGCATCGGCTGGCGAGACATCTCCACGGCATCCACGGCGGCGCGGAGCTTGCCGATTTGCATCTCGCTGAAAGCTGCCAGAATGTGATCTTTGCTCGGAAAGTAATTGAAAAATGTTCCCTTGCCGACGTCCGCCGCGTTGGTGATGTCTTCGACGGTGGTTTCCGCGAAGCCCTTGCGGGCAAAGAGGTCCAGCGCGGCGCGAAACAATCGTTCACGGAGCTCCGCGCTACGGCGCGCCCGGCGTGTGGAGGAAGGGAGGGCCCTGGAAGCGTCTGACGGCATAGAAGAGTGCCTCGGTAATCTCATATTGACCGATGCTCATATATGACTATAGGTCATTTGAGATAGGCAGTCAACTCCAACCTGGTGACGAAAGAACTGGCTCAAAAACAGGAAAACCCGGCCGAAGCCGGGCTTTCCTGGTGCCAAGCGGGAAGCCAGGGCTACTTTAGAGATTCGGGATCAGACAGATTCTTCGGAGATTTCTTGTTCAATAGCGAAATGAGCTGCTGGCCCGCAGGAGGTACTGCTGCAGCCCCTTTGCGCATAATCGACTCAGCGTCGAGCTTGCGACCGTAAAGTCTTTCGTTTCCGCCATTGTCCTGCCGAAGCGTCGAACCTTCCAGGGAAATCCCGGCGAACAGGCCACGCGAGCGCGAATAGGTGAGCATCTCAGCGCGCATCGTGACATCACTGGCGGCGGCGGCGTCACGGCCTTTGGGCCCGGCGGACGCGGCGGCATCGGCGCCCAACTTTACCTTACTCTTGAGGAGCGATTTGGCGCCGCGCGGATTCATCACCAGGATCACGAAGTCCGTTGCCTGGCCTCCAAGCTGAAATCCGACGCCCACTCCTTCGAGTCGCATCATTGCCGGCGCGCTCCAGGGACCGGTGAAGTTTTCGCCGGTGCGGCAGGTCATCGCGCCTTTGCCGTAGTTCCCGCTCAAGCCGATCGCGAATTTCACCACGGAAGGGATCACGATAACGCACTCGGCTTTGTCGAGCAGGTCGGATGGAATGTCGTCGGGGAGATCGAGAATTTCTTTCAGGACCGTGCCGCAATTATCCAGGCGATCCGTTTCTTTTATGTCGCTTGCAGCGGAAAGCGGCAAAGCGCACATGGCAAATGTCATCAAACACGAAGTAATTTTTCTCATCAGAAGTTCTCCTCGCAAAGGATTAGCGAACGTGATCATAAGTTGTTAAAGGGCTGGACGCAATCTGCGGATCTTCGAGTCCAGAGGTGAGGGCGGGTGTGCCGGACATCGCGGCTATACTCTCTGACAGAAGGGTTCCGTGACCTTTCGACTATACTTTCTCCGGGCAGATTTTGCCAGCAGAGGATTAATGATGAGAAGGGTGCAACCGGGTGGACGATGGCTGTTGCTGATCTTCGCATGCATGGCTCTCGCGCCGCGCATCACGGCGCAAGCCAAAGAGCAGAGCGAACGCGCATGTTGCGCGAGGAAACACGCGGGGAAGGAGAGCAAGAAACCACAATCATCCACTGCGGCGGAGCGATTCGCGGTGCGTGCAGCGGCGCTGCTGGGCGCGGCGCCGGCGAGCAAGGGTGCATGGGGATTGCTGATCGTGGAAGCCGAAACCGGGCGAACGCTCTATGAGTTGAACGCCGACAAGTATTTCGTTCCGGCATCGAACATGAAGTTGTTCACGACGGCGCTGGCGCTGGCCAAACTGGGGCCGGAATACAGATTTCACACTACAGTCGAAACGCGCGGCACGATTTCGACGCTGGGCGCGCTCGCAGGGGATCTGGTTCTGGTTGGCCGCGGCGATCCGAATCTCTCCAATCGCAAATTTCCATACGAATTGAAAGAGGAATTCGACGGGCTGCCGGAAAAAGTGCTGGCGGAGCTGGCCGATGCTGTGGTCGCCAAAGGCGTGAAAGAAGTTTCCGGCAATATTATTGGCGACGACAGCTACTTTCCGCGCGAGCGCTACCCAAGCGGCTGGGAGGTTGACGATATTGTTTGGGAGTACGGAGCGGCGATCTCCGCGATCGTCGTGGATGACAACACGGTGACACTCACGCTTACGCCGGGAGAAAAAACGGGCGACGTGGTGCAGGCGAGCGTGGCCCCGATGACGCTGGATTTTGCCGTTGAGAATGACGTGATCACGGCAGCGGCCGGCGTGAAACCAGACTTGACGCTGACGCGAGACCCCGGGGCAAATTTGGTAGTAGTGAAGGGGACGCTGCCGGCGAGGAGCACGCCACGCAAACTGGTACTGGCGATTGAAGAGCCGGCGCAGCATGCCGCGGCGTTGCTCAAGCGCTTACTCGAGGAGCGCGACGTGAAAGTTGCGGGCGTGGCCAGGGCAAGGCACGAACACGTGGATTTGCCGGAGAGTCCGACGGCGCTGGCAGAGCACATCTCGGTGCCGCTTGGCGAATCGCTAAAGCCAGTCAACAAGGTAAGCCAGAACTTGCACACGGAAATGCTGTTGCGAGCGGCGGCGCGGCAGCAGGGCATCTGGAATGATGCGGAGGAGCTGGCAAAATTTCCCACAGATTTTTACGCGGCGGCGGGCATCGCGCCGGAAGACGTGATACAGACGGATGGTTCAGGACTCTCACGCCACGATTTGGTGACGCCACGAGCAATCGTCAGCTTGTTGCAATACGCGCAGAAGCAGGCTTGGTTTGACGTGTTCTATGCGTCGTTGCCGGTGGCGGGGGTGGATGGCACGCTCAGCGACCGGATGAAGAACCCAGCGCTAAGCGGGCGCATCCACGCGAAGACCGGTTCGGTGGAACATGTACGCGCGCTATCCGGCTACGTGGACACTCCGGCAGGGCGGCGGCTGATTTTTTCTTTTCTGAGCAATAATCAGGGCGGAAAAAATCATGAGGCGGGCGATGCGCTGGATGGATTGTGTGTGGCGATGATTGAGGAGTTCAACGGCGCACCCGCCGCAACCGGCCACGAGCGCATGCATTCAAAATGAAATTGGCCTCAGGCAATGAGGAAAGAATTGCGAGTCACGGTGTTTGGGAGTTCGCGGCCGCGCGAAGGCGATGCGGATTATCAAGAAGCGCGATTGCTTGGACGCGCGCTGGGCGAATCGGGCTATGGCGTGTGCAGCGGCGGATATAGTGGCGTGATGGAAGCAGTCTCGCGCGGCGCCAAGGAAGCTGGCGGGAAAACGTACGGCGTGACGGCGGAATTTTTCAAGGCCAAACTGAATCCGTGGATTGACGTGGAAGTGCGAGTAGCGACGTGGCAGGAAAGACTATTTGAACTAATTCGCGTTGCGGACGGGTTTGTGGCGTGCAAAGGCGGCACGGGAACGCTGGTCGAGCTGGCGGTGGTTTGGGAGATGCTGAACAAATCGGTGATGCAAGGGAAACCGTTCGCGGTGTTGGGCGATTTCTGGCAGCCGATTCTGGAGCGCGTGCGCGAAGTGGAGCTAGGGCATCCGGCACCGTGGGGCGAGGCCAACGCCAGACTCGTGCATCTGGCGGCGACACCGGAGGATGTGGTGCGTCACTTCAAAGTGAAATTGAAATAAGGAAATCGATGTCGCGAACGGCGCAAGACATTCTGGAATTCGACAAGCTGCGCGAGCTGCTGCGGCTGAGGACGACGTGCGCGCCGGGGCGCCGCGCGGCGGGTGAACTTGAGCCGGGAGTGGATCGCGCCGCGCTGGAAAGCGTATTCGCGCAAATAGCAGAGGCCCGCGAGTGGTTGCGCATGGGCCGCGAACTGGGATTCGGTGCGCTGTCCGATCCGGAGACTTGGCTGGCGCGGCTGGAAGCGCCGGGCGTGGTGCTGGAAGCGAAGGAGTTTTTGGATGCGGCGACGCTGCTGGAAACGGCGGGGTGGTTGCGGCAACAATTCCGCGAAGAAGCGGTGAAATTTCCGCTGCTCACGGCGCGCGCGGCAGCGGTTGGGGATTTTCGAGATTTGCTGGCGGCGATTCGGCGGTGCGTGCTGCCGAATGGCGAGATCAGCGATGATGCCTCGTCGGCGTTACGGCGGATTCGCGTGAGCATCACGCAGACACGCGAGTCGATCCAGAAAACATTGAAGCAAATTCTGCGTTCGCGGAACGCGGAGGCCGGGGAAGACTACGTTACGCTGCGCAACGAACGTTTTGTAATTCCCGTGCGCGCGGAAAATCGCCGCACCGTACCCGGGGTGGTGCACGGAGCGAGCGGAACCGGTCAGACAATGTTCGTCGAGCCGTTTGAAACCGTAGAGGTGAATAACCAGCTAGTGCAGTACGCGGAGGATGAAGCGGTGGAGATTGTCCGCATCCTGCGCGAATTGACCGAACGTTTGCAGGGAATGCGCGTGGCGTTGGCGGCTGCCGCGGAGGCCATTGCAGAACTCGATGGCGTGATGGCGCGAGCGCGGTTCGCTCGCGATTTCGACGCGACCATGCCAGAATTTTCCGCGGCGGGGGAATTGCGGCTGGAGGCCGCGCGGCATCCGGTGCTGGAAGATAAATTGAAGCGTGAAAATCGCGCGGTTGTGCCAATGACGCTGGCGCTGGGCGGCGAAGAGCGAGTTTTGGTGATCAGTGGCCCGAATACAGGAGGCAAGACGGTAGCGTTGAAGACCACAGGCATGGCCGCGCTGGCCGCGCAATCGGGGATTCCGGTGGCGGCGCAGCGCGCGGTACTGCCGCTGTTCGACCGGTTGCTGGTGGATATTGGGGATGAGCAATCCATCGCCGCGGACCTTTCCACGTTTTCCGCGCACATGATTAATTTGAAGACGATGTTGGAGATGGCGACACCGGAGTCGCTGGTGCTGGTGGACGAGATGGGCACCGGCACAGCGCCAGAAGAAGGCGCGGCGCTGGCTGTGGCGCTGCTCGATGGATTTCGCGCAAAGAACTGCATCGTGCTGGCCACCACGCATCACGACCGGCTGAAGACTTATGCTTCCACGACACCGGGCGTAGTGAACGCGGCGGTGGAATTCGACGATGTGAATTTGCGCCCGACGTACCGATTGATGGTCGGCGTGCCCGGCGGGTCGAGCGGAATCGCCATCGCGCAGCGATTGGGAATTGCCGAAGGAATCATCAAGCGAGCACGGTCGTTGATGACGGCAGAATCGCGCGAAGCAGCCGACCTGATTGCCTACCTGCACCGCAGCCGCGACGAGCTGGACCGCATGCAGCACCAGATGGCAGCGGAGCGCCACGTGCTGGAAGAAGAACGCAAGAAGCTGCGCACGGAGTGGGTGGGGCGGCAGCAGAAGCGCATCAAGGAGCTGGAAGAAAAGTTTGCGGAGATGCAGAAGCGCTTTGAGGAAAACGTGGCGCGGGTGGTGGAAGCGGTCAAGGATCGTGAAGTCCGTGCGCAGTTGGAAAAATCGACGCGGCGCAAGGCGCAGGATGTACGCGGCGAATCGCGCGAAGAATTCAACGCGGCGATCGTGCAAACGATATCGGAATCGCAGGCGGACCTTGGGGTAGCTTCCGCGAAGCAGGAAGCGATCAGCGCGGATCGTCTGCAACCGGGCGCGCGGATTCGCGTGCGCGGTTTCAGCAAGCCGGTGATTTTTCGGCGTCTAGACGGTTCCTCGGCAGAAATCGAGGCTGGCCCTTTGCGCATGAAGGTGGCGGTCGAGGAAATTACGGGGATTGAAGGCGTACCTGATGCACAAAAATCATCCGTGACTGCCGGGACGCGGCATAGGGTGACCGTCACCGCGCAATCCGGCGAAGGCACGACGTCGGGTGAAATCAATGTCATAGGTATGCGCGTCGAAGAAGCCACGGAGCGCGTGGACAAGTTTCTGGACGAGGCCGCGCTGGCGAATCATTCTCGTGTTCGGATCATTCACGGCCATGGCACGGGCGCGCTGCGCAAGGGACTTGCGGAATTCTTGAAGACACATCCGCTGGTGGAACGGTCTACATTTGAAACCGAAGAACACGGCGGCAAAGCAATCACGGTTGTAGAATTGCGGAACTAGAATGACGAAAAGCGAAATTCGAAATACGAAATTCGGCCGGTCGGAAAACGCCTCCGCCGGTGCCATACGTGATTTCAAAGATCTACATGTGTGGCAGCATGCCCGCGAACTCCGCAGCTTTGCGTACGACTTGATACGTAAGTTCCCATCTGAAGAAAGATATGGACTTTCGTCGCAACTGCGACGCGTCCTGATCTCGGTTACGGCCAACATTGCCGAGGGTTTTGGGCGATATTCTTACCAGGAGAATATTCAATTCAGCAGAGTGGCCGGTGGCTCGGCCTTTGAAGTTCGAGATCATCTCACTACGGCACTGGACCAGCGGTATGTTTCAAGCGAAGAATTCGAAGCAGCGGAAAACTTGGCACAGCGTGTGATTCAAACGTTGAATGGTTATATTCGATCGACAAGGGCACGCCAATCAGAAAGGCCAGGTGATCAGGCTAACGAGTAACTTTCGAGTTTCGTATTTCGAGTTTCAAACACCATGGCGGAAGCGGGATCATTTGCGGACAAGGTGAAACAGCAGGCGGACATTGTCCGCGTGGTGGGGGAATACGTTCGCCTGAAAAAGAGCGGACAGAATTTCAGCGGGCTGTGCCCGTTTCATGCGGAAAAGTCGCCGTCGTTTTCCGTGCATCCGGTGAAGCAGATTTATCATTGCTTCGGGTGCGGAGTCGGCGGAGACGTTTTCAAATTCGTGATGGAGATGGAGAAGTGCCCATTTCCCGAGGCGATTCGCATCGTTGCGGAGAAGTGCGGGATCGCGATTCCGCGGCCGAAGGAACGCTCGCCGGAAGAGCGCAAAGAGAATCAGCAGCGCGCGGTGTTGACGGAGATGCACCGCGAGGCGCAAGCGTTTTTTGTGAAGCAACTGGAAGCCACGCCGGAAGGGAAAGCGGCGCGCGCGTATCTCGAGGACCGCGGCCTGGACCAGGAAGCCATCACGCGCTTCGGCATCGGCTATGCGCCGAGCGGCGGCGATGTGCTGTTGCGTTTCCTGAAGCAAAAATACAAAGACGCGGTGCTGGTGGAATCGGGACTGGTCTCTCGTGGTCAGAGCGGGCGCGACCAAAGCGGGCGCGATCAAGGCGGACGGTTGTTTGATCGCTTCCGCAGGAGAATTACGTTTCCGATTTCCAATGAATCCGCGAAAATTGTGGCGTTTGGCTGCCGGGCGCTGGGTGACGACCAGCCAAAATATTTGAACTCGCCGGAAACGCCGATCTATTCAAAGAGCAATGTGCTTTATCACCTGGACCGCGCAAAGGACGCCATGCGGCGGCAGGACTTCGCGATTCTGGTGGAAGGCTACATGGACGCAATCGCGGTGGCGCGCGCGGGAATCAGCAACGTGGTGGCGAGCTGCGGCACGAGCCTGGCGGAGGCGCAGATCAAGCTGCTGGGCCGCTTCACGAAACGAGTGATTGTGAACTATGACCCGGACACGGCGGGGCAGGCGGCGACGGAGCGATCCCACTCGCTTTTGCTGGAACAAGATTTAGAGGTGCGCGTGCTGGCGCTGACGCCGGTGGGAAACAAGAAAGCCGATCCGGATCTTTTTATCCGCGAGATGGGCGCGGAAGCCTACCTCAAACTGCTGAAGGAAGCGCCGCCGTATGTGGATTACCTGATCATGCGCGCACGGCAGATGGATCTTTCGACCGGCGAAGGCAAGCTCCGCGCGCTAAATTTCCTGCTGCCTTATGTGCAGAAAATTCCGAACCGCATTTTGCGCTCGGAGTGGGCCACAC
>JBGOTL010000101.1:0-13652 GCA_041476465.1 Candidatus Acidiferrum sp.
AGAACGCCACAGTCAGAGTGGCGGCAATGATGTTGTTCTCTTTCATGGCGGCTCCTTGGAAGTTCCTGCGCGGGAAAGGTAGCGGATGACTGCAAGGAAGTAAAGGAAGGAAAGGATGTGGAGGAAGTCGGGGAGCGGGAATCTGAGGGAAGCAAAGCCTAGCGATTGTGCGGTTTGGGCTCCTCCATTTTCCTCTTCCTAATTTCTTTGACTCTGTCCACGAGCGCATCGGCCTTCCGAAGGTACTCTTCTCTTTCAGTAGGCGATTCAACCATGTCTGCCTTCAACCGGTACAACAGGTTGAGATAGGCTATTG
The DNA here is from genome assembly GCA_041476465.1 of Candidatus Acidiferrum sp. GTDB lineage: Bacteria > Acidobacteriota > Terriglobia > Acidiferrales > UBA7541 > Acidiferrum. The sequence goes on from JBGOTL010000101.1 coordinate 317, forward strand.
CGTCTTCATATTCCGCTCTCAATTCGATGGCTTTCTTCAGTTTCGTGATGCCCTCGTCAACTTTCTCACCAAATTGTTTTGCAAACTCTCGGCTGAAAGCAACAGGAAGTGCCTCCGGTTCATCTTCGATGCCCCACTTCTCCAGCAGTGACATCCTGCCGTGATATCCCAGCGTCCAATTAATCAGGCCGACCCAGTAGTGCGGCTCGGGAACTTCGGGGTTCAGTTCGATGTGCTTTTTGTGATATGCGATAGATTCCTCGAAGCCCTTAGGGTCAAAGGGATGGCCGGACATTTGAAACAAAATTGATCCGATGCCATCGATGGCAGAGAGATTGTTTGGCTCTAATTCCCGAACGCTCTTGAATTCAGCTATGGCATCTTTGGCGTGCTGGATATTTTCTTCGGACGGTGCCCCAGGAATGTATTGGCTCGCGTAGGCGGTGGCCAGGTAAAGTCGCGCGTTGAGAAGAGAAGGATCAAGCTCCTTGGTCCGCTTGAAGCGCTCAATTGCCCTATCAAAGTTTCCCTCTTTGAAAGCCTGCACACCCTGGTTCAGATATTCGCGCGCGGTGCTCTGTTGCGGCGTTAATCCATTCCATCCGAGTGCAGTCGTGCTGATTACAACGAAACTCAAGACGGCAAGAAGGAAGACTGCACCCAAAAAGTCCGGCAGCCTCCCTCGCCAAATGATCTTTCGTGGGCTCATCGAAACACCTTCGACCGCATTGTCTCGCGCGTGTGTAAACCTGGGTACAAGCTACCGCGCAAAGTCAGGCCACACAAGCTTAGACTCCAAAGATTGCAGAAAAGGCTCCGAAATCCCACTTATTCGGACAACGCCGTTTTATTCCGTTGTGCTAGTAACTTTGAGAACAGCGAGAAACGCCTCTTGTGGAATATCCACGCGCCCCACGCGTTTCATGCGCCGCTTGCCTTCTTTCTGCTTTTCGAGAAGTTTGCGTTTGCGGCTGACGTCCCCGCCGTAGCACTTGGCGAGCACGTTTTTGCGAATGGCGGAAATCGTCTCGCGCGCGATCACGCGGCTGCCGATGGCCGCCTGAATGGGCACTTCGAACATCTGCCGTGGAATCAGTTTGCGCAAGCGGTGGACCAGGTCGCGCCCGCGCTCCTGCGCCTGTTCGCGGTGGCAGATCATGGAAAGCGCGTCCACCGGCTCGCCGCCCACCAGCACATCCAGTTTCACCAGGTCGGAGTCGTGATAGCCGGCGAAGTGGTAGTCGAGCGAAGCATAGCCACGCGAAGCGCTCTTCAGCCTATCGTAGAAATCGAGCACGATTTCGTTCAGCGGCAACTGGTAAGTGAGCATCACGCGCTGCGGCGAGAGGTACTCGAAATTTTTCTGCGTGCCGCGCTTTTCCTCGCAGAGCTTGAGCACCGCGCCGACGGACTCCTCCGAAGTAATCACCATCGCCGTAATCATCGGCTCTTCGATCAAATCAATCGTGTTCGGCGGGGGAAACTTGGTAGGGTTGTCCACTTCCATCACTTCGCCTGCGGTCGTAGTCAAGCGGTAGCGCACGCTGGGCGCGGTGGAAATCAAGTTCAAGCTAAACTCGCGCTCCAAGCGCTCCTGCACGATTTCCATGTGCAGCAGCCCGAGAAAGCCGCAGCGGAAGCCGAAACCCAGCGCGACGGAGTTTTCCGGCTCGTAAAAAAACGCCGCGTCGTTCAACTGCAATTTGCCGAGCGCGTCGCGCAACGGCTCGTAGTCGTCGGCGAGCACCGGAAATAGTCCGGCGAATACCATCGGCTTGATGGCTTCAAATCCCGGCAGCGCCGGCGCGGGGCGGGAGGCTTCGGTGACGGTGTCGCCCATGCGCGCATCGGCCACGCGCTTGATATTCGCCACGATGAAGCCGACGTCGCCGGCTTCGAGTTCCTCGAGCGCAACAGGCTTGGGCGTAAGCGTGCCAAGCTGCTCGACCTCGTACACTTCGCCCGTGGCCACGAGGCGAATCTTCATATGCTTGGTGATGCGCCCTTCCATGACGCGAACGAGAACGACCGCGCCACGGTAAATATCAAACCAGGAGTCGAAGACCAGCGCTTGAAATGGATTTTCCGCGCTGCCTTTTGGCGGGGGAATGCGCTGCACGATGGCTTCGAGAACATTTTCCACGCCGATGCCGCTTTTCGCGCTGATCATCAGCGCGTCGTGGGAGGGAATGGCGAGAACGCTTTCAATTTGTTCCTTCACGAAATCGGGTTGCGCCGCGGGCAAGTCGATTTTATTGATCACCGGCAGAATGGTGAGGTTGTGGCCGGCGGCAAGAAAAGTGTTGGCGACGGTTTGCGCTTCCACGCCCTGGCTAGCGTCCACGACCAGCAGCGCGCCTTCGCACGCGGAAAGCGCGCGGGAAACTTCGTAGGAGAAATCCACGTGACCAGGAGTATCAATTAAATTGAGGCGGTAGGTATTGCCGTCCTTCGCCTGGTAGTGGAGGCGGATGCTTTTGGCTTTTATGGTGATGCCGCGCTCACGTTCCAGGTCCATGGAATCCAGAACCTGCTCGTGCATTTCGCGAGAGCTTAGAGCGCCGGTCATCTCCAGCAGGCGGTCCGCCAGCGTGGATTTGCCGTGGTCAATATGCGCGATGATACAAAAATTGCGTATGAACTTTGGGTCCATTAAATTTTGTTAAATCCAGGCGCTCTCTTTTGCCTTCAGGGCTTGCCGGCGGGCCTGCTCGCAACGCGAACACTCCACATGCGGTGGAAAACCGTGCCGTGTGAACATTTAGTTTGCCATAAATCGCGCAGGGCGTCAGCTTCCGCGCAGTCTGGCGTGATTCCGTGTTCGGAGCGGCCATCTTGCGCCATAATGGCTGCGATGGAAACACGCTGCGTAAGCTGCTGTGCACCAATGACCTGCAATCCCGGGGGCGATTGCTGGTGCGCACGATTGCCGCGCGTACCGATGCCAGCGGATGCGAAGGGATGCTTCTGTCCGGATTGTCTTCAGAAGGAACTCCGGTCAGCCAGCGAAAAGGCCCCCGATCCTCCGGCGGCTGGCGAGTCGGAGTAATGACCGATTCCTCGGCTGGGAAGCCGGCACAGCAGAAGTCGAAGCGATCATCTTCCAAGCCCATTCCTGCAAATTGATACACCGCAAGTCTTCCGGCGGATTCCTTTAGGCGCGCACTTGCTGCATACTGCATGGCGCTTTTCGCGGTGTTTTGCCCGAGTTGCGTTCGCGGTATATAGTAATGATGGGCAAGGCGCCCCCCCACCCGCGCGCAGCCCGGTAGCGGGACCAGCATGCGCAGCCGCAACGCACCGCAAAGGCAGCCCAGATAGATGGCCGCAGACGTCAATAAGCATCTAGACCGCGCCAAGCGTTTCCTCGAGAAGAATCGCGTCGAGGACGCTATCGAGGCGTATCTTGCCGTGCTCGAGGAAGCGCCGCAGCACCAGGAAGCGACGCAAGCGCTGGGCGACTTGTATGCACGCATGGAGCAGCCGGATCGCGCGGCCGTGTATTACGGTTCGCTGTTCGATCTGTTGGTTGAGCCCAAAGACGAATCCAAGGCACTGGCGATCTATAACCGCTTTCTCCGCAGCGCCAAGGCGCAACAACCCCCGGAACGCATCGCGCGCTACGCTTTTCTGCAACAGAAGCAAAACCGTCCCGACGAAGCCATTGAGCAGTACACCAAGGCCGCGGAAATCTTCACGACTGCGGGCCGCGCGGAGGACGCGCTGTTCTGCTGGGAGCGCATCGCGCATCTCGATCCGGAAAGCCTCCCGCGCCAAATGCGCCTGGCCGAAGCCGCTGCGCAGATTGGGAAAAATGCTCTTGCCGCACGGGCGTTTTTGCGGGCGGGGCAGCTGGCTTCCGTAAGCGGCGGGGAAGGCGACGCGCTGAAGCTCCTGGGCCGCGCGCACCAGCTTGCGCCGCAGGAGCGCAGCGTCGCCATGCTGTATGCCGAAGCGAAGCTCCGCGCCGGCGAAGCCAAGGGAGCCGCCGAACTGCTGGAGCCTTTTGCCACGTCGGAAGGCGACGCGGTGTTCCTTGATATTTTCGCGGATACCCTTATGCAGGCGGGGCAGCTGGACCGCGCGCGCGAAGTCCTGGAGGGTTTGCTGCGCGGAAAAAATGAAGGCATCACGCGACTCTTCGAGCTTGCCGATTGCTACGCCAAGGCCGGACTAGACACGAAGTCCGTAGAAATCTTTCAGACCGTGAAGCGCAGAATGTTCGCGGACAAAAAGCAGAACGAATTTGCCGCGCTGTTGGACGGAGTTGGTAAGAAGCATCCGCAGTCGCAAGCGATCCTGGAATTCTGGGCGAGTGTCCACAACGAGCTGAACCGCGAGTCGCAATACTTCGAAGTGCTGAGCAAGCTGTTTGACGTGTACTTCAACGCGGGTAACTTCGCGAAGGCCGGCGAATCGCTGGAGAGGCTCGTGGACATCGATTCCTACGATTACCGGAATCAGGAGCACCTCGAACGGCTTCGTGGCCACGTGGATGATTCTTTTTTGGGCCGGCTCTCCGGGAGACTCGCGACATCCGCCACGATTCCAGCAGAGGCGGCGACGCGGCCGAAGACTGTTTCGGGTCCTGGTGTGATGCCGGGACAGCAGGCGATCACCGAAGAAGGCCGCCAGAGCCAGGCGCTGGAAGACCTCATCGTGCAGACCGAAATTTTTCTGCAATATTCGCTGCAGAGCAAGGCGACGGAACGCTTGCAGAAAATCGCGGCCATGTTCCCCGGCGAAGAAGAACGCAACGTCCGGCTGCGCAACCTCTACCAGCTCGCGAACTGGTGGCCGCCGGGCGCGCCCAAGCTGGATGCTGCGGCCACTGCGGGGGATGCGCCGGTCGTCGAAGCGCAACCCGCAGCGATCACCGGAAAGACCGGGGTCTACAGCGCGGAAACGCTGCGCGACCTCTCCAAGATTTCCGAGATTAATCAGAAAATATTTCGCCAGCAAACGCCGCGAGCCATGCTTAACACCGCAGTCAACGAAGTTGGCGGTTACCTGCGCGCCGCGCGAGCCGTGGCGGTGATTGGAACACCCGGGCGCCCGCCGGAGATGGCAGCGGAGTTTTTCCTTCCGGGCGCGCGTCCCGCGCCGGGCGCGCAGATTGTTTTTCTGCTCGCGCACATGGAGAAAGCGTCGGCGGATGAACTTGGCGGCCTGGTTGTCGATGCCATGGAAGGGTCCATACTCAGCGAGCTGGGACTGGCCACGGCGATGGGCGTGATGATCAGCGACAAAGAGACGCAATCACCGGCCGGCATGCTGATTGTGGCTCACGCCGAAGCGCACAAATGGAAGCCCAACGAAACCTATTTTCTGCAGGCGATTGGCGATCAAATGCTCATGAGCGTGAGCCACACGCGGCTGCGCTCGCTGGTCCGCCGCATGGGTGTGTCCGATGAACGCACCGGCTTGCTCAGCCGCAGCTCGTATCAGAGCTGTCTGCTGAATGAAGCCGACCGCGCGAGAACGCAGGGCACGCCTCTAGCTTTGGCCATTTTGCAGATCGACCGCGGGGCGGAAATTCTGCGGCAGCAGGGGGAATCGCCCCTGGAGCGTTTCCTGGAGCAGCTGGCGCGCTCGCTGCAGCCCATCGTGCGGCAGAATGACGTCGCGGTGAAGTACACTTCCTGGTCGCTGGCGTTTATCTTGCCGGACACCACGCTTGCGGGGGCGCAGAATCTGGCGGAAAAATTGCGCCGCGCGGCCTCCGGCGTGCGCCCGCCGTGGGATTCCACGCAGATCACACTCAGCGCGGGAATCGTGGAAGCAGCCGCGAAGCAGGAATACGACAGCGAGGACATCGTTACGGATTTGATCAACCGCGCCGAATTTTCCATGGAAGAAGCGCGCAAACGAGGCGGCGACACCATCGTGCCCCTTGAGATTCCCCAACTCTAATCAGCGCTGAAAAGAGGCCGCATGTTTCCGACAGACATTGTGATTGTGGCTGGGGCACGCACGCCGATGACGCGTTATACCGGAGCGTTCTCCGAAGTTTCCGCGATCGATCTGGCCGCGCATGCTTCGAAAGAAGCCATCCGGCGTTCTGGAGTAGATCCCGGCGAATTCGATCACGCGATCTTCGGCAACGTAATGCAGACCAGCGCCGACGCAATCTATGGGGCGCGTCACGTTGCGCTGAAGGCCGGGCTGAGGATCGAGACGCCCGCGGTCACTGTGAACCGCCTGTGCGGTTCGGGCATCGAAGCCATCACGCAGGCCGCGCACCGTCTGCTGCTGGACGAAGCCGCGATGGTGCTCGCCGGTGGCATGGAGAACATGACGCAGGCGCCTTTCGTGATTCGCGGCGCGCGAACCGGCTTGAAGCTGGGCGGCGGCGCGCTGGAGGATTCGCTTTTCGTGGGATTGACCGACAGCTATTGCGGATTGAATATGGCGCTGACCGCGGAAAAGCTCGCGGAGCAGAAGGGAATCACACGCAAGGATGCGGATGTATACGCGCTACGCAGCCAGCAGGCTGCCGAAGCGGCGTACAAAGCAGGGCGCATTCAGGAAGAAATCGTCGCGGTGGAAGTGAAGCAGGGCAAGAAGACAATTACCGTGAGCGAAGACGATCACCGGCGTCCCGACACAACCATGGAAATTCTGGAAAAACTACCGGCGTCGTTCAAGAAGGATGGCATCGTCACGGCAGGCAACGCCAGCGGCATCGTGGATGGCGCTGCCGCGGTGGTGATCACGCGGGAGAAAACAGCGAAGGACCGCGGGTTGAAGGCCCTGGGACGCATAGTGGCGTGGGCCGTGGCGGGAGTTGATCCCAGTGTCATGGGCATCGGGCCGGTGCCGTCCACGCAGAAGGTGCTCAAGCTCGCAGGCATGTCTCTCGGGCGGATCGACCGCATCGAGGTCAACGAGGCGTTCGCCGCGCAATACCTGGCCGTGGAAAAAGAGCTCGGCCTGTGCCGCGAGAAAACTAATGTGAATGGCGGCGCGATCGCCCTGGGCCACCCGCTCGGCGCTTCTGGCACGCGCCTGGTTATCACCCTTTTGAACGAGCTGCGCCGAAACAACTTGCGGTATGGACTGGCGACGGCGTGCATTGGCGGCGGGCAGGGCATCGCCATGATCGTCGAGGCGCTGTAGAACGAATCGAAAATAATGGAGCGTGGCGGCTGGCCGCCGCCGCCGAGCTGTTTCTGCTACACTTTCTTCTCCGGGGCTGACATTTTCCCGGCCGGGCGTACCGACATCCGCATCAGCGAGGAACGAGCATGGCGATTCAAAAAGTTGGAGTCGTAGGGTGTGGCCTGATGGGCTCCGGCATCGCCCAGGTGTGCGCGCAATCGGGATTCACGACGGTGGTGCGCGAAGTTAGCCCGGCGCTTTTGGAAAAAGGCATAAAGAGCATCGAGAAGAATCTTGCTCGCCTGGTGGAAAAGGGAACGATCACCGAGACGGCGAAGGCGGAAATTCGCGGACGCTTGAAGGGCACAACCGCAATCGAAGATCTTAAGGATTGCGACGTCATCGTCGAAGCCATCATCGAGCAGCTTCCCGCCAAGCGCGAGCTTTTTTCCGCGCTGGATGCGCTTTGTCCTCCCACTACTATTTTTGCCAGCAACACTTCTTCGCTCACGATTACGGAAATCGCCGCGGCCACCAAACGCGCGGACCGTTTTGTGGGGCTGCATTTTTTCAATCCGGTTCCGGTGATGAAGCTGGTCGAGGTGGTGAAGACGATCGCCACGAATGACGCCGTGTATGAAGAGATGGCGGCTTTTGGCGCGAAGCTGGGGAAAACAGCGGTGCGCGCGCACGACAGCACGGGATTCATTGTCAACCGGCTGCTTGTGCCATATCTACTCGATGCCATTCGCGCGCTGGAGGAAGGCGTCGGCTCCATCGTGGACATTGATAACTCCATGAAGCTGGGCTGCGGCCACCCGATGGGGCCGCTCACGCTGCTGGATTTCGTGGGCCTGGATACGACGTATTACATTTCGCAGATCATGTTTGACGAATTTAAGGAGCGTCGATTCGCTGCGCCGCCGCTGCTGAAGCGCATGGTGCTGGCGGGATGGAACGGCCGAAAGTCTGGACGCGGATTTTACGATTACGCCGATGCGCAGAATCCGAAACCAATGAAGTTCTAATGCCAGAAAAAGGATAACGCAGAGACGCAGAGCGGAGCAGAAGAGAGAAAAGATGGCCTACGAGAATTTATTGTACGAAAAAAAAGAGGGGATCGCGTACATCACCTTCAACCGGCCGAAGGTGCTGAACGCTCTAAACCGCAAGACGGTGGACGAGCTGCAGCAAGTGTTGCTGGACGCGCGCGATGACGCTTCGGTGCGTGTGCTGATCTTTACCGGTTCCGGCGAAAAAGCCTTTGTGGCCGGCGCGGACATTAATGAGCTGGCGCAGCAGACCCCGGTGAACGGCAAGGAGTTTTCGCTCTATGGGCAGGGCGTGTTTCATTTGCTGGAGACCATGGGCAAGCCTTCCATCTGCGCCATCAATGGATTCGCGCTTGGTGGCGGCTGCGAGTTTGCGCTTTGCTGCACGATTCGGCTGGCCAGCAAGACCGCGAAACTTGGCCAGCCGGAAGTAAAGCTTGGCATTATTCCCGGTTATGGTGGTTCGCAGCGGCTTGCGCGGCTCTGCGGCAAAGGCGTTGCTCACGAGCTATGCCTTACCGGCGAAATGATCAGCGCGGAAGAGGCGCAACGCATCGGCCTGGTCAATCACATTTACGAACCAGCGGAGCTGCTGCCCGCCGCTGAAGCGATGGCGAAAAAAATCATCGAAAAGGCTCCGCTGGCCATCAAATACTGCATGGAAGCCATCGAGCGGGGCGTAGAAATGCCGCAGGAAGAGGGACTGTTCCTGGAAGCCACGTTGTTCGGGCTATGCTGCGCGACGGAAGACATGCGCGAGGGCACCAGGGCATTCCTGGAGAAGCGCACGGCGCAATTCAAAGGGAAATAAAAGGAAACGCAGCCAGCTCATGGCGGAAAAACTGCATCCGGGAAATATTCACGGCGAGCTCACAGCGGCGGGCCTGCACTTCGCCATTGTGGTCAGCCGTTTCAACAGCTTTATCACCGAGCGGCTCAAGGCCGCCGCGGTGGATGCTCTAGGCCGAGCCGGCGCCGCGGGTAAGGACGTGGACGTGATTCACGTGCCGGGCGCTTTCGAATTGCCGCTGACGGCGAAGAAGCTGGCTGCAACAGGCAGATACGATGCGCTGATCGCCATCGGCTGCGTGATTCGCGGAGAGACAACCCACTACGATTACGTTTGTTCGGAGACTTCTCGCGGCCTGCAGCTCGCGCAGATGGACACCGGCGTTCCCATCCTATTCTGCGTGTTGACCTGTGACACGCTGGAGCAGGCCATCGATCGCGCCGGCCTCAAAGGCGGCAACAAAGGATTCGAAGCCGGCCTGGGCGCCATCGAGATGGCGCGCCTTTCGCGCAAACTGCGCGCCGCCGCGCCGCAAGCCGCTCCCGCGGGAAAGTCGCGGCGTAAATAGCGTGGCCTCCCTGCGCACCAAATCGCGCGAGTTTGCCATGCAGATGCTTTTCCAGTGGGACATGAGCCAGCAGGAGCCCGCGAAGCTGGAGGCAAAATTCTGGCGCGCGGCCAAAGCAGCGGAATCCACACGCGGCTTTGCCAATCGTCTCTTTGAGGGCGCCGCAAGTGAAGTTCCCGCGCTCGACGAACTCATTACCAAACACGCTGAAAATTGGCGCTTCGAACGACTGGCCGCAATTGACCGCGCCATCCTGCGCCTGGCCATACATGAGCTGCGCGCGACCGGTACTCCTCCCAAAGTTGTGTTGAACGAAGCCGTGAATCTGGCCAAGAAATATTCGTCGGAAGAGGCTGGTTCGTTCGTGAACGGGATCCTCGATGCCGTCCGTAAGTCATTGAACATTAGCTAGTTAAGTAAAATTCCTTGCCTCCTGCAACTTTCTTGTGGCGGGCGTGTTTTTCTCTCTAACATCCGTTTCAGGTCGCGGAAAGTCTTCCACAGGAGAGAGAACCATGAAAGCATCGAAACTGATTCGACATAGCATGCTCGGGCTCGTGTTTGCCGGTCTGTTGGCTGGTGGCGCGTATGCCCAGGGCCAGGACCCCACCCCGCGGCAAGAGGATATTCAGAGCGACAAGAAAGACATCCACAACGACAAAAAAGACTTGAACCAAGATCGCACCGATCGCAATGCCGACCAGCGCGACATCAATCATGATCGCCGCGACTTGAACAAAGACCGCGCCGACCGCAACAAGGATCAGCGGGACATCAACCACGACCGCCGCGATGTGAATAAGGACCGCGTAGATCGCAACAAGGATCAGCGCGATATCATCAAAGATAAGGGTCAGCTCGCGAGCGATGAAAAGAAATTCGGCAACAACAGCTCGCAGGTTGCCGCGGACAAGAAGGATTTGCGCGGAGATCGCACCGATCGTAACAAGGATCAGCGGGACATCAATCACGATAGAAAAGACCTGCACAATGACCGCGTGGACCGCAACCACGACCAGCGGGACATCAATCACGACAAGAAGGATCTGAACAAGGATCGCGCCGATCGCAACAAGGATCAGCGCGACATCAATAAGGACAAGAAGGACTTGCACCACGACCGCAAGGACCTGCACCGCGATCAGCACCCGCGCCGCTAATCTGGGCGCGATGGAAATAAAAAAGGCCGCCGGTTTCCACCGGCGGCCCTCCTTTTTTTAATCTTGCGTACGCGTCAGATATGAATGCTACCCTCGAAAACCTTGACCGCTGCGCCGCTTACGCGGGGCACGAGCTTCTTGCCTCTTCGCGTAACTTCCACCTCAATGTGGCTTGGCCGGCCCATTTCTTCGCCTTGCAGTATGTCCAGTGTTTGCCCGGGCGAAAGTCTTCCGCGCTTTACGAGATAGGCCCCCAGCGAACCCGCCGCTGAGCCAGTAGCGGCGTCTTCGTAGAATTCCCATGGGAGCATGCCACGGGCGAAAATTTTATTCGCAGTGGCTCCCAGGGCAAAGCAATAGGCCATCGTTCCGTTTTTCCCCAGCACCCGCCGCAAATCGTTCATGTTCATGGCAATCCTGCCGAGAGCAGCGCGGCTGCGCAGCGGCACCATCAAGTTGAAGAGCCCGGTGGAGACAAACTCCGGCTCCAGCCTGGGGTCGAAATCTTTGGGTGAAATGCCCAGCGCCGCCGCCAGCTTTTTTTTGTTAATTTTCGCGGGTTTAAACACGGCTTCCATCTGCGTCATCGTTACGCGTTGAGGTCTGCCGCCCTTGAAGCGGATCTCCACCGGCAGAATGCCCGCTCCCGTCTGCTGCAGGACATGCACGCCGCCTTCCTGCGCGGGCACCACGCCTAGTTCCGCCAGCAGAAACCAAGTGCCAATCACCGGATGGCCCGCAAGTTTGAGTTCTTCTTTGGTTGTGAAGATGCGCAGCCGTGCCAGCGCGCTGTCCTCGGTGGGCTTTTGAACAAAGACGGTTTCCGAAAGGTTCATCTCGCGCGCGATGGCCAGCATTTCGTCTTCGGAGAGGCCGTCGCCATCGGTGATGACCGCCAGGGGATTGCCTTCAAATCGCTTGGTTGTAAATACGTCCAGGGTATAAAAGCGGTGCTCCATATGAGTGAGACGTCGCAACAGGCGCTGAGGCGGTTTTCAAATGCGCTCGAGCTGCGCGACGGTCCTTTCGTTGGTGACATTTCCGGTATTCAAAGTCGATTTCGGTTCAATCAGCACGACGTGCACTTCTTCGTCAGCGACCGGCAGGTGCTCCACGCCCCGCGGCACAATTACAAATTCTCCCGCACGGACGATGGCTTCGTGATCGCGGAATTTCATTCGCAGCGTCCCTTTCACAACCAGGAAAAGCTCGTCTTCCCGCTCATGATGATGCCAGAGAAATTCGCCTTTGAACTTCACCGCTTTCACCATGCTGTCATTCACTTCACCAAGGATTCTTGGATTCCAGTAGTCGGAAAAGCGGGTGAATTTTTCGCTGAGATTGATGGTTTTCATAATCGCTCCTAAAGAGTGTGCACTATTTCCGTTACAGCAGCGAGAACCCGCTCGGTGGTTTCCGGTTTGGAGGTCTCGCAATAAACGCGCAGCAGATTTTCCGTCCCGGAAGCACGCACCAGCACCCAGCCGATTTCGCCGAGGTAAATTTTTATGCCATCCATGTCTTCGCGCCGCACGATGGCCCAATCGAGAATCTTTCGCAACTTGGCGCTGGAAAAATGCGCAATGGCTTTTCCTTTTTGCCCTGGCTTCAGATGGAGATCAACGCGGCCGTAATGATACTCGCCGAATTCAGCGTGCAGGGCGCTGAGCAATTCGCCGAGCGACTTGCCGTGCCAGGCCATGAGTTCCGCGAGTAAGAGCGCGGACACCGTGGCGTCGCGCTCTGGAAGATACAGGCTGGTGCCGATGCCGCCGCTCTCTTCGCCGCCGATCAGAATGTTCTGTTCCAGCATGAGTTCGCAAATGTATTTGAAGCCGATGGGGACTTCATGGAGTTTTCTGCCGAGCTTGGCGGCCAGCTTGTCGATCAATTTCGTCACCGAAAATGTTTTCGCAATGTCTCCCGGCAGCTTGCGCGTTCCCGCCAGATGCCAGACCAGCAGCGCGAGAATCTGGTTCGGGTTGACGAAAGTGCCGTCGCAGTCAATGGCGCCGATGCGGTCGCCGTCGCCGTCCGCGGCGAAGCCGGCGTCGTACTTGCCGGCGCGCACCGCCTGGCGCAGCGCTTCCACATGCGGCTCGATGGGCTCGGGATGCACGCCGCCGAATCGCGGGTCGCGGGCGCCGCGAATTTCATCGCACGCGACGCCGTTACGCGTGAAGAGCTCGTGCAGCAGGCCTGCCGCGGAGCCATGCATGGGGTCCACAACGAAACGGAACTTGGCGTCGCGCAGCCGCTGCCAATCGATCAGCTTTTCAATGGTGTCGAGATACGGCGCGCGAGGTTCCAGCGAGTGGAGCAAATCCGTGCGCGGTGGCAAGGGAGGCACGCCATTCTGCTGCACGGCCGCAAGCTCTGTTTCAATTTGCGCGACAATGGAAGGTAATGCGGAGCTTCCGTAGCTCGCCTTGTATTTGATCCCGTTCCATTGGTAAGGATTGTGGCTTGCGGTGACGACGATGCCGCCCGCCGCACCGCGCTGGCGAACGAGCAGCGAAATAGCCGGCGTTGGACACGGCTTATCCGCCAGCCAAACCGGTGTGCCACTCGCGCTGATGGTTTCGGCGACGGCTCGCGCGATGCGGTCCGAAGCATAACGGTGATCGTAGCCTACGAGCACGCCCTTGCGCGGGTCTTCGCCGCG
>JBGOTL010000102.1:0-13307 GCA_041476465.1 Candidatus Acidiferrum sp.
CATGCGGCTTCCATTCACGACGATGTTTCTCTTTCTGTTTACAATTGCTGGAACATTCTGCTCTCCCGCGCGCGCGCAGGACAATTACGAAATCCAGGTATATGGATACGACCAGGTGGAGCCGGGGCACACCATGATCGAGCTACACAGCAATTTTACGTTTCAGGGATCGAAGGCGGTTGAGAATGGCTTGCTACCGACGAATCACGCGCTGCACGAATCCATCGAGATCACCAATGGGTTCACGGACTGGTTCGAGACCGGCTTCTACATTTTTACTTCGTCAAAGAATGGCTTTGGCGTGCAGTGGGTGGGCGACCACATCCGGCCGCGCGTGCACGTGCCGAAGAAATGGAACTGGCCGGTGGGGCTTAGCCTCTCGAATGAGATAGGCTATCAGCGGCGGCAATTTTCGACCGATACCTGGAGCTGGGAGCTGCGCCCCATCATCGATAAGCAGCTCGGCCGCTGGTATTTGTCGTTTAACCCGAGTTTCGATAAATCGCTGCACGGGGAGAGCGTGCACCAGGGCTTCGTGTTCTCCCCGAACTTCAAAGCCAGCTACGATTTCACGAAGAAAATCGCCGGGGGGATTGAGTATTACGGCGCGCTTGGGCCAGCTACGGAATTCGCTGCGATCAGCCAGCAGCACCAGATTTTTCCGACGATCGATTTGAATCTTTCCCCGCGATGGGAAGTGAATTTTGGCCTGGGCGTGGGCGTCACGCGGTCGACCGACCATTTGATCGGGAAGATGATTCTGGGCTACCGGTTCAATTTCTGAGATAAGCGCCCTGGCGGGCTGCTCAAACGTGATTTTCCTTGCTTATCGCCAGCCCGGGTGAAATTATTTCACGCAAAGAGAGGAACTCATGTCCACCGTTGCAACTTCCGGCCAGGTCATGACTTCGAGGAAACCAAGGACGCCGCACTTCACGGCAAAGCTCCTCGGTTCGGCTGCCATCCTAACGATCGCCGTCGCGTTCGTTTTCAAATACGTATTCCGTTACTACTTGCACTACAACCAAGCGGCGTTCACCGATCCCCTCCGCGGCGCGGCCAACTACTGGGCCATGCGCGGCTGGCTGCTGATGCACATGACGGCTGGCATGACGGCTTTGCTCACCGGCCCATGGCAGTTCTGGACGGGCTTCCGCGCGCGCTATGTCCGCTTGCATCGCTGGACGGGCCGGATCTTTCTTTGTGCCGTGGCAGTAGGCTCGGTCGGCGCCTTCCGCATGGCTATAGACACCACCTTCGGATGGGCCCAAGGCTTCGCGCTGGGTATGTTGGCTACCGCCTGGGTCACAACGGCGGCCATGGCGTACTACGCAATCCGGAGCGGGCACATCCAGATCCACAAGGAATGGATGGTGCGAGCTTACGTTGTCACCTTTGCTTTCGTGACCTTCCGGATATTCAACGACTACGGTCCGACTTCTCATCTCCAGCCGGACAACGACCGGGGTATTACGATCCTCTGGGCTTCGTGGGCTCTTCCGCTGCTGGTCACCAACATCATCCTGCAACTCCGGCGCATGCGCTCGCAAGCGACTTCGAATTGAGCGCAATATTTCGTCGGAGATACGAATCCAGTCGCGGCAGCGCTCGGCTCTCCCCCCAGCCGGGCGGCCATCTCCTTTCGCCTCTTCGGACTGACACCCTTGCACTCCGCCAGGGGGTAACGATGTACCCTTCCAATTCCATGGTGTTCGGTGAGTTTGGCGGCGGCGAACTTCATGTTAGACTCCGGCGGAACCTGACACCAAGCCACGATGGCACACGACGACCAATACTTTCTCGGTCATAGCTCCGTCGAGCAGAAACGCCTTCAACAGCAGGCTTGGGAACTTGCGGAGGAATCGGCCGGACTGTTTGATCAGATCGGACTGGCACTAGGATCGCGCGTCGTCGAGATCGGTTGTGGTCCTCAGGGGTGCCTCGAACTGTTGTCTAGTCGAGTCGGTTCCACGGGCTCGGTCGTTGGGGTCGAGCTGAGTGCTCATGCAGTGCAGCTCGCTCGAGAATTTCTTTCGGAGCGACGAATAAACAACGTGGAGGTTCGCCAGGGGCATGCCGCCGCTACAGGGCTGCCAAGGGAACACTTCGACCTAGCCACGGCGCGGCTGGTTCTGGTGAACATTCCCGAGCCGGAGAAGATTGTCGCCGAGATGGTGGCATTGGTGAAGCGTGGTGGTGTGGTTGCGCTCCACGAAGCTGACTGGATAGCGCATCTCTGCGATCCGCCAATACCGGCCTGGGATCGGCTGAGGAAGGCTCTCGATGACTACTCCGAAAAGAAAGGAATCGATCTGTACATCGGCCGGCGCATAGCCCGAATGATGCGCGATGCAGGCCTCGTCGATGTGAGGGTTAATCCCCTGGTCCATATTTACGGACCTGATCACAGTCGCCGGCCGATCTTCCTGCAGTTTGTGAATAATCTTCGCGACCGGATCGTGGCGGAAGGCCTGATCTCTGAAGCAAAATTTGCCGAATGCATTGGTTTGCTGGACCGTCACTTGAATGAGCCGGAGACGCTCGTGGTGTCGCACCTGTTCTTTCAAGCGTGGGGGCGGAAACCGTAGACTCCTTGCGCGTCGCCGGTTTTAACCGCTGCGGGGAGCAATCCAGTTGTCTAAGTACAGAGCCAGCCGGAAACTCGCGCGTTTGCGAGGCTTTTCGAGCATTGACGATGCGAGCGGGGAACCCGTATAATCATAGTTTGCGTTTAGCGCTTGGAGGGTAGATGTACGCCGTTATTCAAACCGGAGGAAAGCAGTATCGCGTCGCGCCGGGCGACACCATTCGCATCGAGAGCGTAAAGGGCGATGTGGGTGAAAAAGTGACATTCGGGTCGGTGCTGGCCGTGCATACCGACGAAAAGAAGGTTGTGCTGGGCGCGGACGCTTGCAAAGCGACGGTGTCCGGGAAGATCGTTGCGCAGGGCCGGGCAAAAAAACTTGTGGTGCTCAAGTTCAAAAAGGGCGGCCAATACAAGATTCAGCGAGGCCACCGGCAGAACTTTACTGCCGTGCAGGTCAGCGATATCAAGCTGTAGCAGTTTACTGAAAAACTTGCGTTGATTGTCATCCCGAGCGAAGCGAGAGATCTGCTTTCGTCACAAAACCAAAAAAAAGCAGATTCCTCGGGCAAACCCTGCCCTCGGAATGACAAGTCGGCGGAAAGCACAAAAGTTCAAAGGATTAAGTCATGGCACATAAGAAGGGCGGCGGCTCCTCAACAAACGGCCGCGATTCACACGGGCAGAGGCTGGGTGTAAAGCGCTTCGGCGGGCAACTGGTCAACGCTGGGACGATCCTGGTGCGGCAGCGCGGCACACGGCACCAAGCGGGCGAAAACGTCGGTCAGGGCAAGGACGACACGCTGTATGCGATGGTCACCGGCCACGTGAAGTTCGAGGATAAGGGGCGCCACGGGCGCTTCATCAGCGTGCAACCTGCTGAACAAGCCAAAGCAGCGAATTAAGATATTCTCTCGTGCGGTCCCAGCGGTGACAGGGGCCGCTTTGTGTTTTCAGACGCCGAAGCCCGGGCAAGAAAGCAATAGCACGGGCCTAGAGGTCCGCCACGACAAGAGCCGCGATTAGCCGCACTGAGTAAGGATGTCCTTGTGTTCGTTGATGAAGCCAAAATATACGTGAAGGCGGGTGACGGCGGGAACGGCTGCGTGGCGTTTCGCCGCGAAAAATATGTGCCGCGCGGCGGCCCCGCCGGAGGTGACGGCGGCAACGGTGGAAGTATCTACCTGGAAGCGAACATCAACGACAACACGCTGCTTCGCTACCGCTACAACCGGGAATTCAAGGGCGAACGCGGACGGCACGGCGAAGGCTCGAACTGCACCGGGCAATCCGGCGCTGACACGATTCTGCAGGTGCCGGTGGGCACGATGGTGTATGACGAACAGACCAGCGAGACGATCGCGGATCTGGCGACGCCCGGGGAGCGCGTGCTGATCGCTCACGGCGGCCACGGCGGCCGTGGCAATCAGCATTTCGCCAAGCCCTGGCACCAGGCGCCGCGCGAGCACGAAGAGGGGCGGCCTGGTGAAGAGCGGCATCTGCGCCTGGAACTGAAGCTACTCGCCGATGTCGGTTTGGTAGGCTTTCCCAACGCGGGCAAGTCCACGTTAATTTCCGTTATTTCGGCGGCGCGTCCGAAGATTGCCAACTATCCTTTCACCACGCTCGAGCCGAATCTGGGCGTCGTCAATGCGGATGGCGGCACGGGCGGGCACGGCACGGAACTGGGGCGCACGTTTGTGGTGGCCGATCTGCCGGGGCTGATCGAGGGCGCGCACGAAGGCGCGGGCCTGGGCATTCGCTTTCTGCGCCACGTGGAGCGCACGCGCTTGCTGGTGCACCTCATCGATACGAGCGACACCAGCGTTGACGACCCCGTGCATGCGTTCAAAGTGATCCAAGGAGAGTTGCACGCTTTCAGCACCGCGCTGATCGAAAAGCCGTTGATTGTTGTAGCTACCAAGCTGGACGCCACCACGGACCGCGCGCATCTGGAAGAGCTGCGCAAATTCTGCAAAGAGAACAAACGCGAGTTCCATGCCATTTCCGCGGCCAGCGGCGAAGGCGTGAAGGAGTTAGTAAGAGCAATGGCCGATGCGTTGGACAAGATACCGAGGAAGTACATCGGAGAGGGTCAGGCGCAAGAAGATTCCTCTGAATCCGCGGATGTTCAAGCTTATGAGCCGCCGGACGAACCGGAGATGGGTGAAGGCGGCCCACAAAGAGCAAAGATTTCGTGAGAGAATTAAGAAGCACCCTCCGGGAGGCGCATTGAAGACCGCGCAGGCGAACCGCACCGCCGCGAAACATCATCCCCGCCGCATCGCCCTTTTTGGCGGCTCCTTCGACCCCATTCACAGCGGCCATCTGTCGGTAGCCCGCGCCGCGGACCGGCGTTTCAATTTCGATGAGATCAATTTCATCCCGGCCAGCCGGCCGCCTCACAAGCTGAAGCAGCATCTCGCACCGTTTGCGCACCGCTTCGCCATGGTCGCGCTGGCTTGCTCCGAGCACCCGCATTTTGCGCCGTCGCTGGCGGAAGCCGGGGAAGACTTCAGCGGCACACAGCTGCACTATTCCGTGGATACGGTGCGCTATTTCCGTCACGCGAATCACGGCCACGGCGACCGCATCTATTTCATCCTCGGCGCGGATGCTTTTCTGGACATACCGATGTGGAAGGAATACGAGACGCTCCTCGGCTTGTGCGATTTCATCATTGCCAACCGCCCGGGCATTCGCCTGGAGGCCCTGCGCCTGGTGATTCCGCCCGATTTGATGGCGCGGCCCGACGCCAGAAAAGAAGCGGAAGCAGCGCACCCGTCGCAAGTGGTGGCGCATCTCCAGCGGAGCACCGTCTATCTTCTGGAAAATGTTTCCAGCGAGGTTTCCGCAACCGAGATCCGGCGCCGCGCGCATCGCGGGCAGTCCATTCACGGACTTGTCTCCGCGCGTGTTGAAGAATACATACTCAAACAAGGCCTATATCGATGAACTTGGAATCTTTGCCAAAGGCAGTGCGCCTCGCAGTGGAAGCGGCTCAGGAAAAAAAAGCAGGCGGGATCACGGTTCTCGATCTCAGCGGCCTCGGCGCTTTCACCGAGTACTTTGTGATTTGCACCGGCTTCAGCACGCCGCAGGTGCAGGCCATTTGCAATGAAGTCGAAGAGCAAATAGAAAAGCAACTCGATCGCGGGCCGCAACATCGCGAAGGGCGGCGCTCCGCGGAATGGGCGCTGCTGGATTACGGAAATTTCATCGTGCATGTGTTTGGCGAACAAGCGCGGCGGTATTATGACCTGGAGCGCTTGTGGCGCTCCGCGCAAAAGCTGGTGCTGCCCGACGAGCCCGGCGGCGTCTTGCCCCACGGCGCATCGCGCGAGCTGCGCGTCTCCGGTGATTCTTGGGGCGAGTAACATGGAGTGCGTCTCTCCGATGGGGTATCAGCACACCACGGTAGTCCCGCAATGACCACTACGGAGCGATTGCCTTGGGTCGCGGATGATCCCGCTTCGCAGCGCCTCTTCGAACTTGCCCAGAAAGTGGCCGCCGCGCCCACTACACTGCTCATCAGCGGAGAAAGTGGCACCGGAAAAGATTATCTCGCCCGGCTCATTCATGAACTTGGCCCGCGGCGCGATGCGCCATTTTTGAAAATCGATTGCGCCAGCCTTCCGCCAGAGCTGGTTGAAAGCGAACTCTTCGGCCACGAACGCGGGTCGTTCACCGGAGCGGTAGACCGCAAACTGGGCCGCTTTGAGCTGGGGGGCAGCGGCACCATCGTCCTCGATGAGGTCGCGGCGCTTTCTCCTTCGGCACAGAGCAAAATACTCCGTGTACTGCAAGAGCGCTCTTTCGAGCGCCTCGGCGGGACAGAAACGCTGCACATCGAAGCCCGCTTGATCGCGCTGACCAATGTCGATCTTCCCGCCGCGGTGAAGAGCGGCCACTTCCGCGAAGATCTCTATTTTCGGCTAAACGTACTTACGCTGAGCGTTCCCCCGCTGCGCGAACGCCGCGCGGACATTTTGCCCCTTGCCGAGCAACTGCTTGCGACGCTGCGCATGGCGCACGGCCGCGCCGCCGCGCAACTTGGTGACGCTTCGCGCCGCATGCTCTCGACGTATGCGTGGCCCGGCAATATCCGCGAACTGCGCAACGCCCTGGAGCGCGCTGTGGTCTTTTCCCGCGGTGACATTCTGGAACCGGACAATTTTCCCGACAACGTGCGCGCCGCCGCAGGAGGTGTGAGCAGCCAGATCGCCGGCTTGCGTTCCCTCGAGGATGTGGAACGCGAAGTAATCGCCGCCACACTCGAAGCCACGCACTACCGCATCGGCCAGGCCGCCGCTGCGCTGGGCATCAGCCGCAAGACCCTTCTCGAGAAACGCAAGAAATACGGTCTTAAATGAAAGTCGAAAGTCGTCTGCCCGGCTCGGCCCTGGCAGACGATTATGGAACTTTGTACGTTCCCCACGCGTACCTCTTCGAGAGTCGCCGAGCACGACCCTGAGGTCTCTTGAATGTGGATCTGCAGTTCGAGCCTGTGCAATTGGGAAGGATAGTAAATGCCTAAATCGTGGATGCTCCTGACGTCGCTCATGCTAGTTGGTCTTTGGTCTCGCCCGCTTCACGCGCAGTCTGCGGCACAACAATGGGTTGGCGGCCAAAGTGGGGAGGGCAGCTCGCAGATACTCATCCTCAACGTAGCGACATCGCAAAATATGAAGGGCACAGTAGACCTACCGGACTTCGGCGCTTTGGATATACCGGCCTCGAACCTTCAGTTAAGATCCGGGAACATCCATTTTGAATTGATCGGAGACAATTCCACCGCAGTATTCGACGGAACGATCCGCCGAGATGTCATGCAAGGCTTCTGGAAAGAGGGTGCTCGCAGTGGCCGATTTGAGCTCCGCCTTCAACCAGTGGCTGGGCCCTCGCTCATCGACAAATCAGTGACTTTTACCAATGGCGATGTGCGTCTTTCCGGTTCGTTGCTCATGCCAACGACCAAGGGATCTCATCCCGCAGTAGTGCTCATCCAGGGTGCCGGCGCGGAATCACGAAGTGCTTCCCGATTCATGGCGGAATTCTTCGTCAAGCACGGGGTTGCCGCTCTCATCTATGACAAGCGCGGCGTGGGAGAGTCCACTGGTGATTGGAGGACCTCATCCTTCGAAGACTTGGCTAAAGATGCGGCCGCAGGAGTGGATTATCTGCTTACGCAGCCTGAGATTAGCAAGTCCCACGTTGGGCTTATGGGGTCGAGTCAGGGTGGCTGGATCGCGCCCATGACTGCCATGCTTTCACCGAACGTAAGCTTTGTGATTGTGAAGTCGGCCGCTGGGGTGACTCCTGAAGAGGAGGAGCTTGCACGCACGGAGCTGTTGATGCATGAGCAAGGCTTCTCAGAGACAGAGACACTGGAAGCACTTGGGCTTTACAAACAGATGATCAATTACGCCTTTACGGGCAATGGTTGGGACCAACTGTCGGTTGAGCAGGAGAAGGCCTCGCACACAAAGTGGGGCGGATACGGGATTTTCACGAAGGACTCGTGGTGGTTCAAGTTCATCAAGCTCAACTTCCGTCATGACCCCATCCTCGTGCTACAAAAGATTAATTGCCCTGTCCTGGTAATCTTTGGAGGCAAGGACCCCAATCTTCCTGTGGATGCTTCGATCCGGAATATGAACAAGGCACTCGCTGCATCGTCGGGATCGCTCGTGGTGATATTTCCGAAGGCTGGACACGATATTCGCGTCCTACCTGCCCCGGGAGAGAGGTGGTCTTTCTCCAAACTTGCACCCGGATACTTGGATCTTTTGCTGTCTTGGGTGAAAGCTACAGGCGGCTGGTAGGGCCTATCGCGAAAAGCTTTCCCGCTTGATCCTTGAACGGGAAGAATTAATTGGTCGGGCATTGTTGTTTTGAGCTTTCAACCTTTAACTTTCAACTCTCGCTTTCGCGCTACAACGGAAAACTGACGACTGAGAAACTCCAATGAGAATTCGGCTTTTGATGCTCGGCAAAACCCGCCGCCCCGAACTGCGCGAAATCCTGGACGACTACGTAAAACGCATCGGCCGCTACTGCCCAGTGGAGATCAGCGAAGTCCGCGACGGCGCCGCAGCGTTGAAGAAACTCGACGCCGACCGCGCCGCGACCGTCGTCTTGCTCGACGCTGGCGGGAAAAATCTCGAGTCCAGCGCCTTCGCCAAATGGCTGGGGGAACAACGCGACTGCGGCACGCGCGAAATCGTGTTTCTGTGCGGCGACGCCGACGGTTTCCCGGACGTGCTGCGGCAGCGCGCGCATCAGAAACTATCGCTGAGCGCCATGACGTTCTCGCACGAACTCGCCCGAGTCATGCTCGCTGAACAGCTGTACCGCGCCTTCGCTATTCTTTCCGGCAGCCCTTATCCGAAATGAATGTGCACTGCGTGGCGGCCCCGACCGGGCTTCTGCTCTGCCGCAAACGCCGCCCTGGTGTAATACCATAGCGTGCATGGCCATGCGCATAGCTCCCGACCAGAACCAGCCGTCCGCCGCGATTGAGATTCCGCTCGAGAAGCCGCTCCCCGAATACGACCTCAACCAGCTCGAACAGCCCACGCCTCGCGATATTGATGTCATCCTGGTTTCACAGGGCTTTCGCGACCTGATTGACGACGCCCGCGGCGTGCTTATGGAACTCCTCGCCCATCCCCCGCTCCAGCCGAATTCATTCGAACACACGAACCTCGATTTCACCCATCAAGCGCCGCCGCTCGAACTCACGCAACTTACCGGCGCCATCTGCCCCGGCGACGATGAAGTCTACCGCCCCGGCCTTTGGATCGTCCTCCGCGACCCTCACGCCCAGGCGAAGACCACTCTTCCGCCTGCTACTCAGGAACGGATCGCGGCCATCGCTGCGGAATTCGTCAAGCGCCTCCAGCTTGCGTAGCCGGCTTGACGTTTCCCGGCGGACTCCGCAAACTCTAGTCTTTTCGCCCCATCTGGAAGTCGCTCACAGAGGCGAAACACCATGCCGGAAGAAAAAGGACTTTTGATCGTTTATACCGGGCCGGGCAAGGGGAAGACCACCTGCGCGCTGGGCACCGCGTTTCGCGCCGTTGGGCAGGGATTGCGCGTGCTGATGGTGCAGTTCATCAAAGGCTCGTGGCACTATGGCGAGCTGGACGCCGCGAAAATGCTCGGTGACGACAAGTTCGAAATTCGTCCCATGGGCCGGGGATTCGTGAAGATTGGCGGCGCGGAGACCGACCCGGAAGACATCAAGATGGCCCACGAGTGCTGGCAAGCTGGCCGCGATGCTATTTATAGCGGCAAGTACGATCTGGTGGTGCTCGACGAGATCAACTACACCATCAGCTACAAAATGCTGGATGCCGATGAGGTTGTGGAAGCGCTAAAAAACCGCCCGGAGCGCGTTCACGTCATCTGCACCGGCCGAAACGCGCATCCCAAGCTGACCGAGCTGGCCGACCTGGTGACCGAGATGCGCGAGGTGAAACACCCCTATACCAAGGGTATACTGGCCCAGCGAGGGATCGACTATTAGGCGAGCAGCTTCCTGCGTGCTTTCTAGGGGCGCAGCAGGCTGCCGATCCGAGCGGTGCTTGCTCTCAACAGCGAAGTTTTGACTTTCTCTTATGGTCTGGTTTAAGCGCGACAAAAAATCAATCGATCAAGCCACGCCGCCCGAAGAGCGCCGCGTGCGCACGGAAGGCCTGTGGGTCAAATGCGAATCGTGCCGCGCCATCGTCTTCCGCAAGGACCTCGAAGCGAATCTCCTGGTCTGTCCGAAGTGTCAGTTCCATTTCAAAATGGATGCGGCCAAGCGCCTGGAGATGCTCCTGGACGGCCACTGGACCGAGCACGACGCGGGCATGACCTCCACCGATCCGCTCAAGTTTGTGGACACCAAGCCGTATGCCGGGCGCCTGAAAGAGGCTCGAAAGAATCTCGGCCTGAACGACGCCATCATCACCGCCGAAGGTCAATTGAATGGCCGCCCAGTCATCTGCTGCGCCATGGAATTCGGCTTCATCGGCGGCTCCATGGGCGCGGTGGTCGGCGAGAAAGTGACTCGCGCCATTGAAATGGCCATCGAGACGCGGCAGCCCTTCATCGCCGTTTCCTGCTCCGGCGGCGCGCGCATGATGGAAGGCACCATCAGCCTGATGCAGCTCGCCAAGGTTTCCGCCGCGCTCGCGCGCCTCGATGAGGAGAAGGTGCCCTATATTTCGCTGCTCACCGACCCCACGACCGGCGGCGTCACCGCCAGCTTCGCCATGCTTGGCGACCTCAATATAGCCGAACCCGGCGCGCTCATCGGTTTTGCCGGGCCCCGCGTCATCGAGCAGACTATTCGCCAGAAGCTTCCGGAAGGATTTCAACGCTCGGAATTCCTTCTGGAGCACGGCTTCCTGGACGCCGTGGTCCACCGCAAAGACTTGAAGAGCTTCATCGCCAGTTCGCTGGACCTGCTGCTGAGTTAGCGCGAGCCTTTCCGCATGAACTACGACCATGCAGTGCGCTACCTCTTATCTCTGGGCAGAGAGCTAGCCGCCCCCACGCAAGCTGCCGCGGCCAAGTTCGACTTGGAAAACATCACCGTGCTCGCCGAGCGCCTGGGGCGTCCCGACCGCGCCTGCGCCACCGTGCACATTGCCGGAACCAACGGCAAAGGTTCCACCGCGGCGTTCCTGGAATCCATTCTGCGTGCCGCGGGTTTTCGCACCGGGCTGTACACTTCGCCGCATCTGGAGCGCATCAACGAACGCATTCGCATCAACGGAGAGGAAATCAGCGACGAAGCTTTCGCTGAAATTCTGACCCGTATCCGTGAATTGATCGAAGAGCTGCTCGCCGTAGGCAAGCTACGCGTGCATCCTACGTACTTCGAGTGCGTCACCGCGATGGCGTTTGCAGCCTTCGCGAAGCACAACGTCGAATTCGGCATTTTCGAAGTCGGGCTCGGCGGACGCCTGGACGCCACGAACATTCTCACTCCGGTGGTTTCCATCATCACGCGCGTCGATTTCGATCACGAAAATTTCCTCGGCCATTCGCTCCCGGAGATCGCATTCGAGAAGGCCGGCATCCTCAAGCCGCATGTGCCGGTGGTGATGGCGGAGCAATGCGCCGAGGCGCGTGGAGTGATACTCGCCCGGGCGAAGGAGCTCGGCAGCCCGGTGATCGAAACCAGCACAGCCTATCGCCTTGCGGATGAATCCGTTCAAGACGGTTGCGCCCGCGCGCGCGTTACCGAACTTGCCTCCTGCTGGTCCGTGGAACTTGCTCCGCGCCTTCCCGGCCGCTTCCAGTTGCACAACGCCCTGAACGCGGTCGCTGCGGCGCGACTTCTGCAGGCCCGCGGCTACCGCATTTCCGATGACGCCATCATCCAGGGAATCGCCGGAACGGAGTGGCCCGGACGCATCGAAAAACTGCAGTCCAATCCCGATGTTTACCTGGATGGCGCGCACAATCCCGGCGCGGCGCGGGAACTCGCCGCATTCCTCGAACAAAATCTGGCTGGGCGGAAGCTTTGGCTTCTCTACGGCGCCCTGCGCGATAAAGCCGTGGATGAAGTGGCGGGCCTGCTCTTCCCGTATGCCACCGAGGTTATCTTCACCGAAGCGCGCACTTCCCGCGCCGTCTCCGCCGCGCAACTCGCGGAAATCGCCGGACATCACGCCGCGAGATTCTCCGTGATTCCGGACGCCGAACGAGCCCTGGACGCCGCGCTGGCTCGGGCCGCGCCCGAAGACGCGGTATTCGTCACCGGTTCGCTTTATCTGGTTGGCCAACTGCGGCTATTCTGGAAGAATCGTATGCGTGTTGGCGTACCTGCAGGGCCGGGTTCCCGGTAAACAGGTCAAGTATGGGCAGCGGCAGGGCCACTTTAAAGAAACACGCTGAGGCTAAGAACAAAAAATGAAACGCAGAGCACGGTTGGCCGCTACGCGGGCACCAAGAACAAGGAAAAAAACTCCGGTTGTCGCGCCCGGCGGCAAGCCTCTCGTCGGCATCATCATGGGCTCGAAATCCGATTGGGAGACCATGGAGCTCTCCGCCAAGACGCTGGTAGACCTGGGCGTACCGCACGAAGTGCGCATCCTCTCCGCCCACCGCACGCCCGACCATCTGCTCGAATACGCCAGCACCGCCGAAGCCCGCGGGCTGCAAGTGATCATCGCCGCGGCCGGCGGCGCAGCGCACCTCGCCGGTGTGACCGCCGCAAAGACCATTCTTCCGGTCCTCGGTGTGCCCATGGAATCGGCTTCCCTGAAGGGGCTCGATTCGCTGCTCTCCACGGTGCAGATGCCCGGCGGCATTCCCGTGGGGACGCTCGCCATTGGCAAGCCGGGTGCGATCAACGCGGCGCTCTTCGCCACCGCGATCCTGGGAACGAAACATCCCGAATTCCGCAAGGCCATTCGCAAATATCGCGCCGCGCAGGCGGAAAAAGTATTGGCTGTCTCCGATCCTCGCACTGAAGCCAAGCCTTCGGCGAAGTCCGCCGCAAAGATTGCCGGGTAACCAAGGGTTTTCAAGACCACTGGTTACTGTGGACGGAGATTCCGGTACTGGGTCACTTTGGGATAGAACAGCCACAGTGGCAATGGGTTGGTTCCAAATGCGCAGAGGAGGGAAAATGTACCCGAGCGGGGAACCAGCCATGGTTGGTGACGTTGTAGAACTTGTAGAAGAAGGTGGGCGTCGGGGCGAAGTGCTGGACGTTACC
>JBGOTL010000103.1:0-13107 GCA_041476465.1 Candidatus Acidiferrum sp.
AGCGTCACTCTAAATCTGCCGCCGAAGTCCACCCCCCGGTCGCCCGCCGCAATCCTCCCAGTTGAACAATCTCGTAACCAGAACTAGTCTAGTGGTGTCTAATAGTAACGCGGGGATGCGTAAGCTCTACTTCAGTTCGGCTTTGTTGCTGGCGCTTGCCGCCGCATCGCAGTTGTTTGCCCAGCAGCCGCTCCTCCCCAATCAATTCGGCATTTGGCACATGACAAACTGCGTCGAGAAACCTGCGCACCCAATCCTCTGGCAGGAGGCTGGAGAGCGTGCCTTTAGTTGGTGTCAGTATTCTGCGGGAAGCCAGAGCGTTTCGATCTGGACCGGCAGGTATCGGGACCCGAGCAGCGCCTATGAGATTTACACGTCCGGGCTTCGTCCAAACATGCAGCCATCCACATTGGGGAAGTACACGGCAGTCGATCGCGACAAGCTGCGCGCGCTAGTCGGTGATTTCGTTTTCGAGGTGCAATCGCCCCAGAATATTTCGACCAACGATTTGCTGCAGTTTTTGACGTTGCTTCGGGCGCAAGCGGATCAAACGCCGCTGCCGCCGATTCGCAGCTATTTGCCGGAACAGCATCTGGTCAGCGGCACCCAGAGATACGCATTGGGTGCAGCCGGCTTTCGTTTTGCTCTGGATGCCCTGGAGCGGACGGATTATTCTCCCCTAGCCAACGAACTCGGCTTTAGGTCGGGAGCCGAAGCAATGCTTGCGCAGTACAGCACGGGCACGGATTCGGCTGTCTTATTGCTAGTGGAGTATCCGACCCCGCAGCTGGCGGAACAGCACCTGCGGCATCTGGAGCAGGCGATTTCCTCTACAGCAAATCCAACAAACGCGAGTATCGAACGAAAGGGTTCCCTGCTTTCTCTGGTGCTTGGTTCCTCTTCGGCAGCCTACGCGCTAAGCCTGCAAAAGGCAGTGAACTATCAAACTCAAGTGACTTGGAACGAGCCGACGCACACCATTACGGACCCGCCCATCACCAGCGTGCTTGCAAAGATCATCATCAGCACGGGGGTGCTGATGCTTGTGGCTGTGGTGCTTGGCGTGGCTTTCGGCGGGGTGCGCGTTTTGACCAAGAGGTTATTTCCCGGGAAAGTCTTTGACCGCCCCGAACGGATGGAGGTTCTGCAGCTCGGCCTCTCGGGCAAGCGTATTGACCCGAGCGACTTCTACTAGAATCATTCCACAAGGGAAGAAACCTTTCTCTGGGGCTGAAAACCCGGGCCTTGATGCCTTCCAGGAGACAATTGCCAGGCGATTCTTGGGCATAACGAATCAAGTTTTCCAGCGTCTAATTTGTTTATTGCCGTTTCCTTGCTTGGTGAAGATTGCCCAATATCGTACAATTTAGTGCTGTTTTCATGGCAACGCACCCAAATCGAATGGACTGCCAGGATAAGCTCGACAACAAGCCCTTCCAGGGAACGCCCGCCCTGTTGCTGGCGGCGCTCGCGCTCGTGGGTCTTTCCGGCTGCGGCCAAAAGACCTCTGCCGGCGACGCGGCTGGTGGCGCGCCTCCGGCGATGCCCGTCCAGGTAATGGTCGCTGAATCGCAAACAATTTCCGACACCACGGAGTATCTGGCCATTCTGAAGTCGCGGCACTCCGCGGCGATCAATCCTCAGGTCGAGGGACAAATCACAAACATATTCGTAAAATCCGGCGACCGCGTGAAGGCCGGAACTCCTTTGCTGCAGATCGATTCCATGAAGCAGGAAGCCACCGTCAGCAGCCAGGATGCTTCGCGGGTCGCGCAAGAGGCCAACGTACGCCTGGCAAAAATGAGCCTGGATCGCGCGCGGAAGCTTTCTGAAGCAGGTGTAATCAGCAGGCAGGAGTTTGATAACGCACAGTCTAGCTATGACGCCGCCGCCGCTCAATTGAACTCTCTCGAAGCGCAAGTTAAACAGCAAAAGGTTGAGCTTCGCTATTACCGCGTGAGCGCGCCCATGGACGGCATCGCGGGAGATATCCCCGTGCGCATGGGCGACCGCGTAACGGTCTCCACGCTGCTGACCACCATAGACGAGCCCGGCGCGCTGGAAGCCTACATCTATGTTCCTGCGGACCGCGCCAAGGACTTGAAGCTGGGCCTCCCGGTGCGCCTGCTGGATGAGGCGGGCAATGCCTTCGCGGATTCCCGGATCACTTTCGTTTCACCGCAGGTGGAAACGGATACACAAACCGTCCTCGCCAAGGCGGCCGCGGAAAACTCCCGCGCCAAGCTGCGCATCGCGCAGCAGGTCCGCGCGCGGATCACCTGGGGCACGCATGCCGGTCCGGTGATTCCGGTGCTGGCGGTTATCCGCATTAATGGACAATTTTTTGCATTTCTCTCGGTGAACGACGGCAAAGGAACGGTCGCTCGCCAGAAATTGCTGAAGCTGGGAGACACGGTGGGCAACGGTTTCGCGGTGCTGGATGGATTGCAACCCGGCGACCACATCATCGTCTCGGGGACACAGTTTTTGCAGGACGGCGCCCCTGTCACGGAACAAGTTCAAGGTACTGGCAAGGGCCCTGCGCAAGCTGTGGGTAAGGATACGCCCACCCGCTAGCTACTTCGAACCAATGAGAATCACTCGTTCACCTCTGAGGAAGGCGGACCCCGGCTTTGTTTGTTGATTTTTTCATTCAGCGCCCGGTATTTGCGACTGTCTGCGCCCTCCTGATAATTCTTGCGGGCGCGATTGCCATTCCCACCTTGCCGATCGCGCAATTTCCGCAGCTTGCTCCGCCCCAGGTGATCGTCGTCAGTAACTACATCGGCGCAAACGCGCAGGCCGTGGAATCCGCGGTGACCATCCCGCTGGAGCAATCCATCAACGGCGTGCCCGGGATGAAGTACATCACTTCGTCCAGCGGGAATGACGGCACGAGCATGGTCATTGTTACCTTCGACGTTTCGCGCGATGTTGATCTGGCCGCGGTCGACGTGCAAAACCGCGTCAACCAGGCGCTGGGCCGCCTGCCCAACGAAGTCAAGAATACCGGCGTCATAATCACCAAGCAGGCCGGCGGCTTTGTCGTTGCGGCCGGCATCTATTCCGATACCGCGCAGTACGACAGCCTCTTTCTCAGCAACTATATCGACATATTCCTCAAGGACGCGGTCAAGCGCGTTCCTGGCGTTGGTGATGTCATCATTTTCGGCGAGCGCAAGTACGCCATGCGCCTGTGGCTTGACCCTGCACGTATGGCACAACGCGGGCTGACGGCTTCCAATGTTATCCGTGCCCTGCAAGAACAGAATGTCCAAGTTGCCGCCGGACAAATCGGCCAGCCACCCGTGCGCGAGGGACAAGATTATCAGATCAGTGTGCGCGCGGTTGGCCGCCTGACGGAAACTTCGGAATTCGAAAACATTATTTTAAAGACCGGGACGGACGGCACCCTGGTGCGGCTGAAGGAAGTCGGCCGGGCGGAGCTTGGCGCGGAAGATTACGGAACGATCCTGCGTTTTAACGGCCATGAAACCGTTGGCCTGGCCGTAACACAACTCCCGGGCGCCAACGCTCTCGACGTGGACAAGGCCGTTAAGAAAGAGCTGGCGCGACTCTCGAAGAATTTCCCTCCGGGTTTGAAGTATTCGATCGCCTTTGACACCACCACGGTCATTGGCCAGTCCATTCAGGATGTGCTGATCACCCTTCTGCAAGCCATCGCGCTGGTTATTTTCGTCATCTATATTTTTCTGCAGGATTGGCGAAGCACCTTTATTCCCGCGATCACCATTCCCGTTTCACTGATCGGCACCTTTATTTTTGTGAAATTGCTTGGGTTTTCCATCAACACGCTAACGCTATTTGGGATCACCCTGGCGACCGGCCTGGTGGTGGACGACGCCATCGTGGTCATCGAAAACGTGGAACGTCACATCCTCGAGGGCATCACCGAGCCGCACAATGCCGCTTCCGTGGCCATGAAGGAAGTAGCGGGGGCAGTCGTGGCAACCTCGCTGGTGCTCGTCGCTGTGTTCGTGCCGGTGGCGCTCTTCCCCGGCACCACCGGCATCTTGTTCCGGCAATTTGCGCTGACCATCGCGTTTTCCATTTCCATTTCCGCGTTCAATGCGCTCACACTCACTCCGTCGCTTTCCGCCATTTTCCTGGGCCATCATCGTGAGCGAGCGCAGGGACGCTTCTTCAAAGCGTTCAATGTGCTCGTCAATGCGGGAACCAGCTTCTATGTGCGCAACGTCCGCCGCGTAATCGGATGGCGTGCGGCTGCCCTGGTGGTGTTCTTTGCCTTGATGGGAATCACCTATTGGCTTTATAACCATGTTCCCCGGGCCTTCATTCCCGAAGACGATCAGGGTTATCTGGTTATCGCTGTTCAAGCGCCCCAGGGCGCTTCGCTGCAATACACGCGCGACGTCTGCGCCAAAGTAGAAGAAACGATTTCCCACGTCCCGGAAATCGTTGGAGCGTTCACCGTCGTGGGGTTCGGATTTTCCGGGAATGCGCCCAATCGCGCGCTCATGTTCCTGGACTTGCTGCCCCTCGAGCGGCGCAAGGGTGCTGCGCATTCCGGCGCCACAGTCGTGCAAAAACTGCGAGGACCGCTCATGGGTATTTCTGGCGCTCTGGTAATTCCCTTCAATCCGCCGGCGGTCGAGGGACTAGGCAATTTCGGCGGCTTCCAGTACCAACTGGAAGATCAGGGGCGCAACTCACTTCAGACCATTGCGGACACGGCAAACCGGCTGGTAGCCCAGGGCAACGGCAGCAAGGAACTAACGGGCCTCTTTACCGGCTTTACCGCCAATGATCCGCAGTATCTCGTGAAGATTGACCGCGAGAAAGCCAAGAGCTTGCAAGTCCCGCTCAGCCAGGTGACCGACGCGCTGCAAGTGTTCATGGGCTCGGTTTACGTCAATGATTTCGACTTCAACAACCGCTCGTATCGTGTGTATGTGCAAGCGGAAAGCCGCTTCCGCACGCAACCAAAAAATATTCGGGAGTATTATCTGCGTTCGGATACCGGAAAGATGATCCCGCTCGACAACCTGATAAAAGTCGAGCAGTCGTCAAATCCGCAGGTCATCAGCCACTACAATTTGTTCCGCTCGGCGGAAATTGATGGCTCGGCCGCTCCCGGCCTGAGTTCCGGCCAGGCTCTCGCGGCCATGGAGGCCCTCTCCAAGAAGGTCCTTCCGAACGGCATGACTTATGAATGGAGCGGAGCGTCGCTGGAAGAGATTCGCTCGGGCGGAAAAGCGGTGATCTTATTCGGCCTCGGCCTGGTCTTCGTGTACCTGACGCTTGCCGCACAGTACGAAAGCTTCGTATTGCCGTTCATCGTGTTGCTGGCTGTTCCTGTAGCGTTGCTAGGCGCTCTCGGCGCGCAATCCTTGCGTGGCCTGCAGAACGATGTCTACTGCCAGATCGGCCTGGTCATGCTGATCGGCCTCTCCAGCAAAAATGCTATTCTCATCGTCGAATTCGCGGAGCAATTGCGCGCCCAGGGCATGTCCATCGTGGATGCCGCCATCGAAGCCGCGCGCATCCGCTTGCGGCCGATTCTGATGACTTCCCTGGCGTTCATCCTGGGTGTGGTGCCGCTGGTGCTTGCCCAGGGCGCGGGCCGCGCGGGGCGCATCTCCGTGGGCACCACCGTTTTCGGCGGCATGATCGCCGCCACAACCTTAAACCTTCTATTCATTCCCGTTCTCTACGTTTTGGTAAAGAACATCTTTCCCGGGCGCGCGGCCCGCGCCGCGGAGCGCAACTCACCATAGCGGCGTGCAAATCAGCGAGCCGCATTCACCTTGAGTTTCCCGCGCAACACCGTGACCGATGCCTTTGGCAGCGTGTAAGCGTGAATCGTCTTTTCGCGTACTCGCGTCGCAGGTTTGTCGGCGGCGAGCGCGGACCACATCGCTCTTCAAATTGCGCCAGGATTTTATACCAGGATTAACTTGCCTGTCTTGCATTTGCGCAAACTGATCGCGGACGAATTCCTTAAGAAGGATTGCTCTACCGTTTAAATGCGCAGGAAGAGTTTCTTGCGATACATCCAGTAGAGGACCAGCCAATACACAGCGAGCATGGCCAAGCCTTCCAGCAGCGGTTGAAGAGCGGCGCCGGCGATGGCGAAGGCGTGGGGACCGAGGTGAATTTTGAAGGTGGAGATCAGAAGGGCTGGCATGACCTCGGTGATCAGGTAGGCAGCAATGGAGTTCATGCCAATCACGATGAGCAGAAAAGCCCATTTTTTGTAGCCGCGTGCTTCGATGATCCAGCAGAAAACGGCGAGAAACAGGAAACAGAGTCCACCGCTGAAAAGAGTCCAACTGGGGGTCCAGATGCGTTTCACAACGGGGCAGATCCCTGCAGCGTGGAGGAGCAAGCCAGCTGCGAGCCCACCGGCGCCGGCGAGCAGGAACTTTTTGAACGGAATTCGAGGAGCGTCGGCGCGAAGCCAGCGGCCGGCAATCAAACCTAGAATCATGGTGCCGAGTGTGGGAATAAAACTGAGAGTGAGATACCCGCCGTCATTGGCGACGAAGGGAGTGGTCCGGGGGAAAAGATTCAAAAACCACTGGTCAAACGCGTTGCCGAGATTAGCGTTTTTGTTCCAATGGGCCATGAAACCGGAATAGTTGTGAGACCAGTTGGCGGGAAGGCCGACGGCTTGCCAGTCGAAGCCGGGGCCCGCGACCGGATAGAGAGCCCACGCCAGCCAATATCCGAAGAGAATTGCAGCAAGCGAAGTCCAAAGCCATTTTTCTTTTACCAAGCCGAGAAGAAAAAGGAAAAAGTAACCGAGCCCGATTTGCGTGAGGGTATCTTCAAAAGTGAAATAGGTTTGCGGATGGTTCATGGAGCGCAGGAAAATTCCCAGGAAGATGAGAACGAAGGCACGCCACATGGTGTGGCCGAGAAGGTTAGCGAAACTTTTAACCTTGGCGGCGCGACTGGCAAGGGAATAGGGTAGCGCCACCCCAACGAGGAAAGAAAAAGAAGGCTGGATGGTGTCGTGAAGAGAGCAGCCGGCCCACTCCACGTGACTTTGGTTGTAACTCAGGAAATTCCAGAACCAACTGTTGGGAAACTCCCGGGCCACCTGGGAGAAGCGCAAGACCTCGGCCATCAATAAAAGCATGACAAAGCCGCGGTAGGCATCTACGGCGACGTTGCGCGCGGGAAGAACGGGCAATAGCGGAGCGGGTGCGGCGGTGGTCACAAAAGCGATCCGTTGCGTTGCTTCCAAAGTCCGCGAGTGAAATCGGGAAACTTCACGGGCACGCTGCCTTGCGCGACTGATTTTTCACTAAGTCCGGCGACGGCGCTCCAACTGGCGGCGTCGTATACGTCCATGTCCGGTTCCAGGCCTTCGCGCATACACTGGACGAGGCGGAAGAGCATGAGATAGTCCATGCCGCCGTGACCGCGGTCTTCGGCCACCTTACCTTGTTCTTTCCAAAGTTTGTGCTCGTACTTTTCCTTGTAAGGATCGAGTCCGGTGAAAGCTTCTTCGGTCTTCTGGCCCTCGAGATAAATGCGCTCGGGATAATCGCGAAAAACGCCCTGGACACCTTTAATGAGATTAATGCGATCGTAAGGTTGCGGATTGCAGACATCATGTTGAACCATGATGGTTAAGCCATTGACGGTTTTGATGAGCGACGTGTTCATATCCCCACAAACATATCTTTCTTTCCACTTGGGGCTGTCTTTAGGGATTTTTGCGGCGCGATAGGCGTCCAAACCTTTTTGCGGAGAGCTCATGGAGACCAGGTGGTCAAAACGATCACCGCGGTTGATGCCCATGTAGTTGGCGACGGGGCCGAGGCCGTGCGTGGGATAGAGATTTCCGTTGCGTTTTGTGTGCGGGTCGCGGCGCCACAGTCCTTCGCTCTTGTCCTCAAACAGTATGCCGCGAAGGTCGTGGATGTAGGCGCATTCTCCGTGCAGAAGATCGCCAAAGAGTCCAGCGCGGACCATGTTGAGGACAAGGAGTTCGCTGTAACCGTAGCAGCAATTTTCCATGATCATGCAGTGACGGCGGGTTTTCTCGGAGGTTTCGACAATTTGCTGGCACTCTTCGATGGTGTTTATGGCGGGGACTTCCACGCCGGCATGCTTTCCGGCATTCATGGCGGCCAGGGCCATGGGGGCGTGCCAGTCCCAGGGAGTGGCGACATAAATGAAATCAAGATCGTCGCGCTTACAGAGGTTTTCGAAGTCGTGTTCGCCATTGGTGTAAATGTCGGGGCTCTTGCCGCTGCTTTTCTCGACCATTTGTTGAGCGCGCGTGGCGTGATCTTTTGCCGAGTCACAGATGGCGTTGACTTGGACGTGAGGGATCGCCAGGAAATTCGAAAGCATGCCGGTGCCGCGTCCGCCGACTCCAATGACACCGAGGCGGACGGTATCCCTAGGCTCAAATTTCATGCCAATCACGGATTTGTTTGTTGTGGGAGAGAGGCTGGGCTGCTCAAGAGCAAACACGGGATTCTCGGATAGGGTGAGCCCCGCGCCGATGAGCCCCGCGCCGGTTTTGAGAAGCTGTCTACGTGAAACCTGGCGCTCTTCGTGCTTCTTTTCATCCGTTGTCATGGGATTGTCCTATTCGATTGAGCATGTGGAAAGTTTTGGCGTTGTTGTGGACGGAAAGCCAGATGGCGATCACGCAAGGAATTGGAGCGATAGCTGAATCAGTGGGCATAGAGTTTTCCTTTGCATGGCATGTTACCCGGTATCTCCTTTTTGACTTCAAACACGGCGATGATTGTATACCCAGCTCGCCTGTTCGCGACATTGTGAAACGATTTTCATCTGGAGCGCCCCCAACAGTCTGAGATCCGAACCAGCACCGCCGAAAATTGCCCAATATTCCGCCACTTTTGCAACACCTCTCCTTCCGCTCCCCTTGTCCCCGGATCCCGCTGCTGACTTGGCCACCAGCTCTCTATCCGGTGGGCATCGGGAGCAGAACGATCCGACCCAGCATTGCCCCGAACCGCCTTCGCGCCAGATGTCCTTCCCCCAGCAATAACCAGTAGTAACGCGAGTGTTTCGCCAGCCGTCCTCCGGTCTTCACCAGCCGTTGCTGCAGACTCGTCAGCGACCATTTCTCGATTCCTCGGGGCAACGCCAGCCGCCGCCACAAATTGCCCAGGTTGTAGGTCAGCAGGCTCAGTGCCAGCCGGACCTGGTTCGAGCGGAACCGATGGCAAGAGAGGCGTGTCATCTTCACCGCCTGCTTGCCTTCCTTGATCCACTGCTCGGCCGTGCCCCGCTTGTTGTAGAAGCGTACCACTGCCTGGCTTGGCATCTCCAAGTTGGTCACAATGAAACCCACTCGCGGAACGCAACTCGCCATAGCGGCGTGCAAATCAGCGAGCCGCATTCACCTTGAGTTTCCCGCGCAACACCGTAACCGAAGCCTTGGGCAGCGTGTAGGTCGCGCCCGCGCCGCCCGCAATCGAGGACCGTGCCGGTGGACCGTCGGGCTCCGCCATTCCCCCTTTCAGATTTGAATGCCACTGATACTGTTCGCTCCCGAACGTGACCATGCCGACCGCGCTGTCAAAAGAACTCTCTTTCTTGGCCGCTGCGTCTTGAAATGCGATGCGGACAGCATGAGCATTTTCCTGGTCCTTATTGACGATCATCAATGACCACTCTCCATCCGGCCGCAGCACCGCGTACGTGGTCACCAGCACGTGACCCGCGCCATCGCGAATATCGCTGCTCGATGGAAAAATGCGATGCTCCCCGCTTCCCGGCTGAACCCATTCCAGGGTGATCATCTGACCGGCAAAGTACTGCGACGTCGGCTGTTGAATCTGGTAGTTTGCATCCATGGTGAACATGCTGAACGTACCCGGAGAGGTTCCTCCGCAACCGTGAGACATCCCTTCCGGCAAATAATGAAAGTAATAGACGGCCTTTCCTCCGGATTCCAGAAATGATCCGACATAATCCGCCCAGAACAGCGCCCCGAATATGTCCACAAAAGATTCGTCGGCCCCCGCCGCAATGTTCGATTCCGTGATGAACATGGGAACGCCGGGCGGCAGCCCGTCATCTCGCCACACTTGCAAAATGTGCCGGACGAGTGTCGCTTCTTCGTACAGATCGCTCCACTGCAACTTGCACGGCTCGAATGGATAATGTTCGAAGGAAACGAACGACAGATCTCCCAGACGATTGTGGGCTCTCAAGTAATCGAAGAAGCGTCCCATCCAGGAGGTCTTTCCTTGTGCATCCGGCCATACTTCGATGTCCTTGTTTACACCCTCGAAAATCGGTCCGCCCAATTTTAGTTTTGCATCCACCCGGTGCAACGCCGTCGCCCACTGCAGGTAAAGCGCCGCGTAATCCTCGGGCAGCGTGTGCTTCCCGTCCGGCTCTTCTCCCATTTCCACGTACGAAATCGGATAGCCGCGTTTTTCGATGTAAGCGATTTCCGCCGCGGCATTTTCCGGCGTGTCATACAGCATGGCCACCGGGATCATCGCGGGAAGTCCGCGCGTGTAGCCACTGGTATAAAAAAGGTCGAAGCCCACCTGGTCTCCGCGGTCGTTTACCACGGAAGCTTCGTGCCAGGGATCCACGGAAGAACAAATGGTAGTAGTCTGCGCGCGGTCCGCCGTGTGGCGGACCACATCGTGAAACCCGCCGTCGGGTGTCGTCGTTCCCAAGTAGAGTTCCCGGATGGCGTAGCCCAGGCAATTGCGGCGGTCGGCTGAACCGTGCGTGTCGCACGTGCTGGACGACTCTGTCATCCATACGCGCACGAATTGTACCGGCATGGGAGAGTTCGCAAGCTGGAGCGTGGCATTGCCGCCGCTGCCGTTGCTAACTTCCCCGCCCGGGAATGTTACCCACGTCCCCTTGGTGGCTTCCTCGATCGGATTCCGCCCTGTCCAGTACTGCACCAGGTAGCGCCGGGCGTAGGGATCCGCCCAGGCAATTCGAATGGCGTTGATTTCCTGAGGGCTCGCCAAATCGACGACCACCCATTGCGGGTGCAGCGCATCGGCTTCCCCGGTGAAGGCCTTCGCTAAATATGGATTGCTCTTCCAGTAGCTGTTCGTGTCGCCGTCGGTCAGCCGGGAGTAGCTGTTGCCATCCGGATGCGAATAGCCCGCGTGCGGCAGCGGATACCCGTAAGAGTGCCGTATGAATTCCGTGGGTGCGGCGTTCCCGATGAAATAACCTTTGTCGCCGGTTTCACTCCACGTGCCCTGCGGATTCCAGTGCCAGGCTTCCACGTGGAGTTCCGTGTTTTGCCGGTAGGTGACCGTCTGCCAGCCCGCCGAGAGAACCTGTTTCATGATGGGTTCGGTAAAAAGCTTATCCGTGGCTGCCCGCGAAATGCGGTCAATGCCCGCGCCCAGCGCCTCCGTGGGGCGAAAAGAGTTGGTCTCATGCCCCGGCGTCACATCCACACGTATGGTTTGCCCCCATGCCCCAGTCACAAACCCGCCGCCCATCAAGAAGAACATCACCGGCATGAGCCATCGAACCGCGGCAGTCCCGCGCGGTGAGCTTCCCAGCGGAAGCCTTTCCCCGCCACTCCCCCGTCCTGAATTCACGCTCTCCCCCGTTTCCGGAAAACTCAGCGCCATCCGTCCAAACTCCGCCTGCGTCACCGGCATCTGGCCCTCCATCAATCACGCCTAAGCTAACACACTCCGCTCTCGTTCAATGTAGCGCCGGGCTTTCCCCCGGTTTCTGGGGACTCCCCGCGTTCTTTGCGGGGAGAGCCCGGCACTTCGGCTCTTGTAGCGCTGGCGTCTCGCCGGCGGCTGCGCTCTTGCTCGTGTAGGGGCCCCGACGGTTCATGTCGGGAAGCCCCTGGCATCTTCGGCTCTTGTAGCGCTGGCGTCTCGTCGGCGCCTGCGCTCTTGCCCGTGTGGAGGCCCCGACCCGGTCGGGGTCTGCTCCCTCCCTGTCATCCCTAATTCACTTGACACGCTAGTTGCTACCTGTATATAAATGCGCCCATCCTGCCAATCGACCGGCGGGATTTTAGCCGAATACCCCCACGCTCTCCGGTTACGCCCTTCGGTCCGTGGATACAGAACCGGAGGCCCCATTCCCGCGCACATCCGCCGCCGTGCGCCCCGCCTCGATCTGCCTCAACGCTCCAATCATCTCCACTTCCGTGTACTTCCGCTTCGACATTTTTACCCCCTCCGAGAATACGAAATCACATACACTTCTGCGCGGAATGAGGGGTGAAGGTCACCTGCCCACGGTTCCGGCACATTCACGTTCAGCAGCACCTGATCCGGCAGGCCTTCCTTCAGCATCAGTTCCGCGGTCGCGCGCGCGATGCGTGCCGCGTGTTCAAATTTCACTTTTGATTTTTTTGAGCAAAGGGAGATCGCCAGCGCCGGAATATGATGCAGCGCCGCCTCCCGCGCCGCTCCCACGGTCCCCGAGTAATAAACGTTCTCGCGGGTGCGCATCCTTAAAGTAGTGGAAACCTCCTGGGTGGCCTACCTTTTCGGGTTTGGGTCTTGAAAAGGTGGGTCCCGCTTTCCTCTTCCCGCTTTTTTATCCCAAGACTTTTCAACGCTTTGCCATGCCGTTCGAATAATACCAATATGATAAATACATTGACATGCTATCTGTTCCGTGCTATCATGTCTCATGCTCTCCGGCGTCGCCCTTGTTAAAAGGCCGCAGAGCCCTACCTACAGATTCCTTTCGCCTAACTTATTCAGAATCAACGCTTGCAAAAGTGTAACAAAACAAACAATTTCAACTCCCTTCAGAATCAACACTTATGAAAAACAGGGGGAGGGGGGTCTCTTCCCATTTCGGAACGCCGCGGCCCGCTACATCCTCGTCGTTGGCTCAACAGAACGACCTTTAAATCCTTTCCTTCCAATTCGCTGCGCACACTTGTTGTCACAACAGGGGGGGCACATCCTTCAAGACAAAAGCCTCTCTTCTCGGCGCGCCTCTGCGAACTCTGCGTCTCTGCGTTATCTTTTGCCCCGTTTGCAACCCTGTTTGTCCCCCCTTTGTTTTCATATCGATACTAATTGCTTTTTTCGCAACCCGTTTCTTTTGATATTCATAAAAATTGGTGGGGGGGGTGGGGGCCTCATGATTCACTAC
>JBGOTL010000104.1:0-12799 GCA_041476465.1 Candidatus Acidiferrum sp.
ATAATTTCCGCCACCAGCCAGCACTGAGGGTTGAATCAATTTCCGAGGAGGGAGAATGAGCATTTCTCCAAACGTGCCAAGTCCGCAGGAGTCCTACCACTACGAAAATACGGGTACTCCGCGCTGGATCGCAGTCCTTTTTGGCGTCCTGTTCGCCGGCCTGGCCTTGATCGGCTACGCAGGCCATTCCGTGCAGTCCCGCCTGGAACAAGACCTCGCCAAAGCGCAGGACCAGAACAAAATCCTTACCGCGCAGCTCGACCAGGCCAATTCCCGCCTCGCCGACCTCAAGGGCCAGGTCGAAGTCACCTCGCAGAAAATCGGCATGACCCAGGACGAAATCGCCAAGGCCAAGAGCCGCTCCGAATCCATTCGCAAGGAGCAGCTTGCTTCCGATCAAAAGCTCAGCGCGCAACTCGGCCAGGTGCAAAAAGAAAGTGAAGAAAAGATTGGCGCCGTTGCCACCGAAGTCGGCGGGGCCAAGAAGGATATCGAAGCCACGCGCAACGACCTGGAAGCCACCAAATCCAAGCTCGAGCGCGCCTCTGGTGACATGGGCGTGATGAGCGGCCTGATCGCCCGCAATCGCGACGACCTTGAAGAACTAAAGCGCCGCGGTGATCGCAACTACTACGAATTCACGCTGCCCAAGGCCAAGTCCCCGCAGCGCGTCGGTCCCGTCCAAATGTCGCTTGGTAGCGTCAACTCGAAAAAATCCAGATATACAGTGACCGTCTTCGTTGACGACCGTGCCATCGAAAAGAAGGACAAAACCGCTGGCGAACCGGTGCAGTTCTACGTCAAGGGCAGTTCGCGCATGTCGCCTTACGAAATCGTGGTATTCGATGTCGGCAAGAGCCAGGTAACCGGCTATCTTTCGACGCCCAAGGAGGCTGGTTCTGCCGCGGCTCCCGCGGCGGCGGCTCCCGCCAAGCCTTAATCTCTGGCTTCTCGCAGCTCTCATTCACTTTTGAGCCCTGTTCCGCGTTCTGGAAACTCAATGCGGAACGGGGCTTCTGTCTTTTCTGCCATCCGGCTAGGATGCAGGGGAGACCTGCTTACACAATTCTTTCCCCGGAGAATCACCATGGCCGTTGCGAAACATCTCCAAGTCGTTTTGCTCGCTGTGTCGATCCTACTTTTCGGGGCCTCCCGCGCGTTCGCCCAAGCGCCCCTGGAGCCGCCCCAAATGCCCGCGCGCACCACCTTTTATCTCATTTGGCGCGGCGCGCCCTCCTCCGACGCCAGGAAAACGAATTCCCTGTTCAGTCTCTGGGATGACCCCGACTTCGCTGCTTTGCGCTCCGGCATCGTCGAGGGCATGATAAGCGTTTCAAATAGGGACAAGTCCAAGCAAGCCCTCACTCGCGAAGAGCTCGAACAATACTCCACGTTGCTCGACAACCCCTTCGTCCTCGGTTACCTGAGCGAGCCGGAATCGCGCCGCACCGCCAAATCCGCTGCCTCGACCGCCAAAGAGCATCCCTGGAACGGCCTGTTCTTCGTTTACGACCGCACCGGCAAGGAAGCACTGCTCGCTAAAGCTATTCTCCGCTTGCGCTCCCAGGAGAAAGAAATTCCGCAGATCACCCAGGTTTCCGTGGGAGACGTGCAAGTTCTGAAGGTCCAGCGTAAGTCTGAAGTAACCTATTGGGCGGAAACCGGAAAATTCGCCATCAGCGCCAATGACCGCTCCGTCTTCGAGGAAATTCTGAGTCGCGCCACCGGCAAATCTTCCGAATCGTCTTCCCTGGCGCAATCCCCTGCTTATCAGGAGGCCCGGCCGCTTCTCAATTCAGGTCTGCTGGAGTTTTTCCTTCGCGTCCCGGATTTGAAGGAATTCGCCGGCGATTCCAACGTTTCCGGTATGCGCCTCAAACCGGCTCTTGACTCCTTGAAACTTGAATCTGTCCATTCCATCGCGGCCCACATTTCCATGGAAGGCGCAAAGACCCGGCTGCAAGGCGCCATTCTCGGTGATGCCTCGACGGGCACGCTCTTCGATATCTGGGCGGAAGGCCAGCAATCGCCTGCGTCGCTGGCGCTCTTGCCCGCCGATGCGGTCTTCTACAATGAGGCACAGTTTAATCTGCCGGGCATCTACGACACCGTGAAGCGCGCGGTGCGTTCAACGCTCCCACAAGGGCAACAAGGCAGCGCCGACATGCTCGAAACTATGGCGCAGACCCGCCTCGGCATGCCCGTCACGGACGCTCTGGCTCTGCCCACAGGAGAGTTTGCGTCGTTGCAAACCAGCCCCGCTTTGGACCCCGCGCTGCAAGTCTTTATTTTGGGCATCCGGAGGAAGCCCGAAACGCTTAAGCTTCTCCACACGGTTCTCGCGGAACGTATTTCCTCCGAGCATTCCGAGGGAAACACCACGTCCCTGAAAATTTCGTTGCAAAGCGGAGGGCAGAACAGCGGCGTCGCGCAGTGGAACTTCTACTATCTGGCGGTCACGCCCGACCTGCTCCTCGGCGCAAAGCGAAGCGAAACTCTGCGCGACTTTCTCGCGCAACACGGGAATGCGGCGGGCGACGGAGCAGGTTCAATCCCGGCGTTCCAGACTGCGCGCGCGCAATTCCCGGAAAAGCTGAACGGCTTTAGCTTCTTCGACCTGCAAAAACTGGACTGGGAAGCTCTCAAAGCGCGATGGTTGCAAGAGGGCAAGGCTGCGCTGGAAAAAATGAAACCCGCCGGCGGCAATGGTAATGCCGTCGGGAAGATCCCCGCCTGGCTTGAGAACGCCGATCCCGCGGTCTTCCATCGCCATTTGCATTCCGTAATCGGCGCCTCATGGAAAGATGCCCAGGGACTCCATTTCGATCACTGGCTGGAATAGCCTTCGACACGGTAGCCATCGACATGGGAGATTGATGCGTTTCTCAAACAATCCTGCGGTGATTCTTTTCTCCTTGTTGTGCGCCCCGCTTCTTGCTGCGCAGCCCCAGGAACCAGCGCCTCAGCAAAGCCCGGCCATTCGCGTCAGCGTGGATCGCGTAAATGTTGGCGTTATCGTCACTGACGCCCGCGGTCATTTTGTGGAAGGGCTGCGTCGCGAAGAGTTTCACATCTTTGACAACGGCGTCGAACAGCCAGTCACCGAATTCTCCTCCGTCGCAGATCCCGGCCAGGTGCTCCTGCTGATAGAAGCCGGGCCCGCCATTTACTTTCTCCAAGGCAGCCATCTTCAGGCGGCATTCACTCTTCTGAATGGACTCTCAGCGGGCGACCGTGTCGCGATTGTGGGTTATGCGGATACTGCGATGCCGGTCCTGGATTTCACCACGGATAAACGTGCCGCAGCAGTTGCCCTGGAACAGCTGCGCTTCAACCTGGGCTTTCTGCAACTGAATCTTTCTTCCAGCTTGAACACCGTTCTTGATTGGCTGGCGCAGGTAGCCGGAAAGAAAACGGTCGTGCTCCTCTCGACCGGCGTGGACACATCCCCATCCAGCGCCATCGCGGCTCTGCTTGCGCGGCTCCGCGCAACGGACGTGCGCGTGCTGGCTGTTTCCCTCGGAGGAAGTTTGCGCAATGCAAAGACCACCAACAAATCCAAGGAAGCCGATGCCGCCACAGGTTTCGCGGAAGCCGATCAACAATTGAGGAACCTCGCGGACGCTACGGGTGGTCGCGCCTATTTCCCAAAAAACACAAAGGAATTTAATGCTGTCTACGCCGAAATCGCACAGCTGGTCCGCCACGAGTACAGCCTTGCGTTCAATCCATCTTCCAACGATGGCCAGCTTCATACCATTCAAGTCAAAGTAAAGCGCTATTGGTGCCGCGTAGACCATCGCCAGGCCTATGTGGCTCCTCCACCTAGGTAGCGGGGCAGCTTCCGGTTTGCCATCACTCGGCCAAGTGACCCATGCAAGGGTAACTTCCTGGATGGGGACTTAGAGACCGGTATTATTTCCGCGTAGCCGTGATCTAGGCACAATCGCCGGCTTAACGAGAAGGCTTTAGCCCGGTGCTATGCGTGTCCTAAGGGATCATCCTCGGTAGCCAGTAAGCTTGGG
The DNA here is from genome assembly GCA_041476465.1 of Candidatus Acidiferrum sp. Lineage (GTDB taxonomy): Bacteria > Acidobacteriota > Terriglobia > Acidiferrales > UBA7541 > Acidiferrum. The sequence goes on from JBGOTL010000104.1 coordinate 4,026, forward strand.
CAAAAGCCACAAGGCTGAACAGTGCAGCAAGCAGGATGCTGTGCCAGAAAGTGGCGCGCAGGATTCTGCCTTCCTGGCCGATCAGGCCGACTGTCGTGACCCCGACTGCTATGTTTTGAGGTGAGATCATTTTCCCGGTGACCGCTCCCGAAGAATTCGTGGCAGCCAGCAGCACCGGGCTAAGATGGAGCTGGTGAGCCGCTGCCACTTGCAGATTGCCGAATAGTAGGTTGCTGGCGGCATCACTGCCGCTGAGAAAACACGCAGCCCAACCCAGGTAGCTGCTCACCAAAGGAAAGGCTGGGCCAACGCGGGCCACAGCCGCCCCCAGCGTGTAGGCCATTCCCGAATAGTTGTAGAGGTAAGCTAGGCCGACAATTATCATGACGGTTAGGCCGGGAAGTCGCAATTGGCGCAGCGTCTTCGATCCAGACTTCCAGAATACTTGGCGACGAACTCCAAAGAACAGCGCCGTGAGCACAGTGGCGACGAGAACCGCTGTCCCCGGCCCAAGAGGCTGAAACGAATAAAGAGCCGAGTAAGGCTTCTGATAGAGAGTAATAAGAATGCCGTTGTTCAGGCTGGGAATTGGAATTGTGATCTGGCCCATCTGCAAGAGCTTGAGGTAGGACCACAAAATCATCACGGCGGAGAGTATGGCCCACGGCAGCCAGGCCGCGAAGGCTTGTCTCAAAGAGAGTCCTGTGGGCCCAGGATTGCCAGCAGCAGGGGAGGCGGAAGATTCTTCGGCCAACCGTCTTTGGTCCGCTCCACCTGGGGCCCAGAAGCGAAGGAAAGTTACTAAGGCAGCGATCGAAGCAGATGCGGCGATAACGTCTGTTGCGTAAGGCCCCCAGAGGTTCGACACCAGGAACTGAGCCAGGGCGAAGGTGCTGCCGGCAACTAGTGCTGCCGGCCAGGTTCGTCTCAAGCCCTTGCCTCGCGCGACCACCCATACGAGGTACGCCGGAAGGATGAAGGAGAGAAAAGGAACTTGTCTCCCTACCATGGCAGACAGTTGGGAGAGGTCGAGCCCCGTTACTCCAGCCAGCGCAACGATAGGAATGCCTAATCCACCGAAGGCTACCGGGGCTGTGTTCGCAATCAGCGCAACAATGACCGCTTGGCGTGGTTCAAAACCGAGACCAACGAGCAGACAAGCGGTCACCGCAACCGGTGCTCCGAAGCCGGCGCTACCTTCCAGGAGCGCTCCGAAGCAGAAAGCCACCAAAATCGCCTGGATGCAGGGGTCCCCGGAAGCGTGCTTTTCCATCCAGCGGCGAAGTAGCTCAAATTTGCCCGTATCTTGCGTGAGGTTGTAGAGCCAGAGGCCGCCGAAGACAATCCACAGAATTGGCCAGAGCGCATAAAGGAACCCATAGGCGGCGCTCCAGAGGGCAAGCGCCGGTGGCATGTGCCAGACGAGCATCGCTAACAATCCCGCCGCACCTAGACCACACGTCGTGGCAAACAGCCCGCTCTTGCGAAGGCCTCCCATCAACAGGAGTACGAGGATCAGGGGAAGCGCGGCCACGAGTGCGGACAGCGCCATGGAGTGGAGCGGGTCAAGCGGCTGCGGCCAGATCACAGCAAGCGCAAAGCTCATTGAGGAGCCCTCTCGCACAAAACATTAGGGTCCAAGACTGCTACTGAGACGATCCCTCTTACGACTATCGTTCTAGTCCGCTGGACCGGGAACGGCACGGCGGCTAGTTTGAAGTGCCGGGTTTTCCTCGGTGGCCTTGCCGGCGTGGGTGGTCACGGGGCGCTTTGGCTGTTCGTCCACGTGGAGCTGGAAAATGTCGGGTCGCGCGTAATGGCCGACAACATCCAGATCGTACTTGCCGCGGATGATCTGCCGGCGATCGATCTCGGCGGTCAGAATCACTTCTTCCTCCATGTTAGGCCCTGCGAGAAAATCGCCGAACGGATCGACGATACAGCTGCCACCGCGCGTGACGACCGCTTCGGGATCTTTGCCATAAACTGCATCGTAATCATGCGGAAAATCACGTCGACGGTTGAATTGATTGCAGGAAAGCACGAAGCAGCGTCCCTCAACGGCGATATGCCGCATCGAAGCGATCCAGGAGTCTCGGCAGTCGGCGGTGGGCGCGCAATAAATCTCGATGCCCTTCGCGTACATCGCCGCTCTCATCAAAGGTAGGTAGTTCTCCCAGCAGATCACTGCGCCTAGCTTCCCCAACGGAGTCTCGAACACTGGCATCGTGGAACCATCGCCGAAGCCCCATACCAGACGTTCAGATCCAGTTGGCATGATCTTCCGGTGCTTGCCTAGAAAGCTACCATTGGGGGCAAAGAACAATATGGAGCAGTAGAGAGTGCCACGGTCCCGTTCTACGACACCGATGACAAGGTAGATGCTGTTGTTTCGCGCTGTCCGGCCAAGCTCCTCAACTGCGGGACCGGGTACGTCCACGCTGCTCTCCCAATATCTACGGAAGTCTTCGCGGCCTTTCTCCGACCGTGAACCGACCACCGCGCCGAAGTCGAGCCCCCGGGGATAAGCGGAGACAAACGCCTCGGGGAAGACCACCAACTGCGCGCCCTGGCGAGCTGCCTCGCGCGCAAGTGCGTGAACTTTCCCCAGGGTGTGCTTAAGATCAAAAGCAACGGGGGCTGCTTGGACAACAGCCACCTTGACACTCTGCGTGCCTAATGCTGCTTTATTTTCTTTGCGGGCTGCTCGCTTCATAGTTCAAAGGACACTGGGCAAGAACCTTCGTTCGGGCAATATATAACAATCCAAGTCCTTCTTGTGCTTGAATTTCCATCACCAGATAGTTCGCTCCGTCCTGGTTCGCGACGATCGTAGAGATGACAGATATTGGGATAAACCAGTGCTGAGCCTTTCATTCGTCCGTATAACGCAACTCGTAGATGTTGCAACCCGGATTTCGGAGTTCATCGATGCGCTGCGGATCCGACCATACTGGACGGCGGGTCGGCTACTCGGAAACTATCCACAACGGGGTTGTGGGAAGCTGGGAAGGTAACGGGCCGGCGTGACTTGGCTGTGTTGCGCGCTAATCGGAAACTGAGCCATTGCTGGCGCCCGACGATCCTTGAAAGAGGAACGGCTATCCGGGGGAGGCTGGTGGTCTGAGCTCGTTTCGAGGTTACTGGAACTCTTTCATAATTCGCGCCATCGTGCGCAAGCGCTCGTCTACCATCGCGAGTACCGTCCCCGCTTCAAAAGTCCCATCACCATTCCGCTGGCCCGCCGCGGCGCCTGTCAAAATCTCAATGCCCTGCTCGATCTTCGCCACCGGCCAAATGTGAAACTTTCCGGCGGTCACGGCCTCCAGGATATCGTCGCGCAGCATCAGGTCTTCGACGTTGGATTCCGGCATCATCACGCCCTGCGTTCCGGTCAACCCCTTAATGCGGCACACGTCAAAGAATCCCTCGATCTTTTCGTTTATCCCGCCGATCGCTTGCACGTCGCCCTGCTGGTTCATGGATCCCGTCACCGCAATATCCTGCCGCAGCGGCAATTCCGAAAGCGCCGAGACCAGCGCATAAACTTCCGTCGAGCTGGCGCTGTCCCCATCCACGCCCGAATACGATTGCTCAAAACAAATGCTCGCCGCCAGCGATAACGGTTTGTCCTGCGCAAAGCGGCTGCGCATATACCCGGCAATGATGTGCACGCCCTTGTCATGGAAGCGCCCGCTCAGATTCGATTCGCGCTCGATATTGATGAGTCCCGCTTTCCCCAGCGCCGCGGTGGCCGTGATGCGCACCGGCTTGCCAAAGGAATACCCCCCGATCTCCAGGACGCTCAACCCGTTCACCTGCCCCATCCTCGTTCCCGCCACGTCCACCAGCAGCGTCCCTTCTTCAATCATCTCCCGGATGCGCGTCTCAATCAGGTTGTGCCGCTCCATCTTCGAGGCCTGGGCGCTCCGCACGTGCGCCGCGCGCACCACCCGCTCCTCCGCCGCCGCCGCTTCATAATGCGCCTCGCGTGCCAGATCGGCGATGTCTGCGAACCGCGCGGTCACCTTATTCCGGCGTCCCGCCCGGCGCACGCCGTACTCCAGCATGGCTGCAAACGCGCCCCGGTCGAACGGGTACAAATTCTCTTTCTCGCTCAGCGCGTGCAAGCGTCCCGCGTATTCCGCGATGACCCCGTCGCTCATCGGCATCTCTTCGTCAAACTCAACGCGCACTTTAAAAATTTTCCGAAAGTCTTCCTCGTATTCATACAGCAGCTCGTAAAGATCCCGGTCCCCGATCAAGATCACTTTTACGTTGAGGTCCACTGCTTCCGGCTTCAGCGCGCTGCCTCCGAACGGATAGAACATCTCCAGCGGCTGGATTTCCAGCCGGTTGTGATTCAGCGTGCGCTTTAGCGCCCGCCACACCCCTACTTCCGAAAGCGCTTCCAGCGAATACAGAATCAGGAAGCCCCCGTCCGCGCGCAGCAGCGATCCGCCGCGCAAGTCCATGAAGTCGCTGGTCCACCCTCCGCGCGTATCGTAGGCGCGCTGGATGGTGCCGAACAAATTCACGTACGTCGGCGTGGTTTCAAAAATCACCGGCGAAATATCCTCATCGCTGTGGGCCAGAATCACGTTCACGCCATACACGCGAAACGGGTCGCGCTCCGGCCCGGGCGATTTCAGCAGCGCTTCCGGAAGATCCGCGCTCGGCTCGCTTTCCCCTTCCCGCTCTTTGAATGGATCGAGATTGTCCAGCAGGTGGTGCCGCACCTCTTCCAGGTACTCGGCGACGTTTGCGCCCGGATATTTTTCCTTGAGTTCTTCGATGACGCCATCCACCAGAACCGAAGCCGCTTCCTGCTCCAGGTAACTCAGTTCGCTCGCCAATTCCCGCGATAGCGTCAGCGTCTTCCGGTACACCACGGTAAATTCCTGCCGGAACTGCTCGTACTTCCGCTCAATATCTTCCGCCACCGGCGCGTCGAGTTTCCCCTCGTGCACCATCTTCGAGATGTCCTCGATCGGCACCATGGCGCCTTCCAGCACCGGAAAAATTTCCGGCAGGGCTACCGCGCCCACCTGCATGTGCCCTAGCGCGAATTGTTCCCGCGCGATGCGCCGCGTGAAATCATCCATCAATTCTTTTTCGCGCACGGTGAAGCGCTCGACGATGCGCCCCTTCTGCCGCTGGAACGGTTCTCCTTCGAACACCTGCGGAATTCGCCGCCGCAGAAAATCGATCCCTGCTTGTATGTCTTTCTTGAAGGAGTTCGCCTGTCCCCGAGGCAGGGAAAGCAGCCGTGGGCGGTCCGGCACCTTGAAATTGTTGACGTAGCAGCGGTCCAGAGATTGCTTGGTCGACGGGTGCAGCTTCTCAATCATGCCGGCGATGGTGCCGCCGCGGCTCGTTCCCGCCAAACCGCACACGAAAACGTTGTATCCAGGGGCGGAAAGTTCCACGCCCATCTTCAGCGCGCGCAATGCGCGCTCTTGTCCGATAAATCCCTCGCGCAACGCGGCCTGCGCCGTGGTTTCAAACGGGATGCGCGAAAGCTCGCACCGCCAGCGCAGCTTCTCCGCGGTAAGTTCCGCGTGCACAGCGCCCGGTTTGTAGTTCGTTGGACTCATCCGGCGGGGTACTCTAGCACACCAAAACGCGGCTGCATGAGAATTTACGCTCTCCCTTACGCAACAAGTTACGCACCGGCAATACTCCGGCCATCGCGGTGCTCCATGTATACCCGGAACACACCCATGGCCGCCGCCACGATCGTCGGACCCGCCACCAGCCCAAGCAGGCCAAATGTCTGCAATCCACCCAGCACGCTGATAAAGAGCAGCAACTCATTCAGGTGCGTGCGATTCCGCAGCAGCAGCGGCCGCACAACATTGTCGGCAATCGTGGCGACGCCGCCGCAAATCAAAGCGATCAGGACTCCTTTACCCCAATGCCCGTTGAACCCCAGCCAAAGCGCCCCTGGGCCCCAGATCAACGCCGAGCCAAAAACCGGCACCATCGAGAAAAATGCAATCAACACGCCCCAGAAAATAGGCGTCGGCAACCCGGCAATCGCAAATACCGTTCCTCCCATCACCCCCTGGATCACCGCTATCAGCAGAACCACCGCCACACTCGCAAAAATCAGCTCCCGCGATTCGTCCATCATGTCGTCCTGGATCGCTTCGTCAAAGGGCAGCAAGTGGCGTACCCCGCGGACAATCTCCTCCCCATCGCGAAACATAAAAAACAGAGCGAACAGCAAGATAAAAAGATGCACGAAAAAGGTAAGCAGATCCTTCACCAGATACGCAAAACTTCCCGCTACGAACGCAGCTACTTTTTCGGCGCCTTGCCGCAACGGTTCGGAAAAATCCATGTTGCGCCATGCTTCCGGAAGCTGGCTGCGCACCCACGCCACGGCGTGCGATGGCAGCGCTCGATTCGCATCCAGCAGAGAACTCTGCACACGCGACGTCGCGTCGATCGCTTCCCGCGTCGTGTACAGTAACAACAGCAGCGCCGGCACAATCAGCAGCAGCGTCACCCCCAGCGTGCTTACCAACGCCGCTTTTGTCGAACCAAGTCTTTTCGCCAGCCGCTCGTGCAATGGATAGAAAAAAATCGCCAGCACCGCCGACCACGCCAGCGGCACCAGAAAGGGCGCTACAATCAAGAAAACCAGGTATCCAAGAAGCAGCAAAGCCCCGTAGGATAGCACCGTGGTTAACCGGTCACTTGTCGTGGTGTTCTTGGAAGTCGCCGGCGTCATGCGCGGTATATAATCCTTTTGGTTCGCTGAACGATCTCGTGAAAGCGCCGTGCCCGCGTTCGACGGAGCAAACTAGGCATGCCATCCAAGCCCATCTCGCTCACGTCCTCTCAGGTGCGCCTTCTTGCTGTACTTGCTTTGATCAATTTTGTCAACTTTGCCGCTCGCCAGGTCATCAATCCGCTGATTCCTCTCCTGCGCGAACATCTTCATCCCACGGATACGCAGCTCGGCTTGCTGCAAACCTTGCTCCTCGCAGTTCTTGCCATTGCCAGCATCCCTTTCGGTTTTTTTGCCGACCGCATCAGCCGCAAAGCCATCATCGGCATCGGCATCGTGTTCTGGAGCGTCGCCACCTTTGCCGGGGGGCTCGCCGCCTCGTTTCTTTTCTTCTTGATCGCCCGCGCCATTGTCGGTCTCGGCGAAGCCGCTTATGCCCCCGCCGCACAGTCCATGATTTCCGGCGCATTCCCTCAAGAGCGCCGCGCCTTCGCGCAGTCCATCTTCGCCTCCGGAATGCTGCTCGGCGGCGCTTCCGGCCAGGCCCTCGGCGGGATCATCGGACCGCGTTACGGCTGGCAGGAAGCGCTGTTCGTTGTCGCGCTCTTAGGCATTCTCCCCGGCCTCGCTCTTTTCTGGGTCGAAGAGCCGCCGCGCGGCCCTCGTTGTGAGGTTGTCCCCATCTCCCGCTTGCTCTGCGTGCCGGCTTTCGTCTCCATGATCTTCGCCGGCACCTGCATTACCTTCGCAAGCGTCTCTCTTCTTACCTGGGGAATCGACTTCGCCCACAACTATAAAGACTTTAGTTTGCGCGAAGCTTCCGTCTCACTCTCCATCATTGCCGTGTCTTCTTTGGTTCTTGGTGTTCTGTCGGGCGGCTGGATTGCCGATCAGCTTCAGAAGCGCTTTGCCTACGGCCGCATCATCGCCATCGCCGCCGCGTTCTTGCTCGCGGCGCCTTTTCTTTTGCTCGCCATCCAATCGGAAGAAAAGCAGACGGTACTCGTAGGCCTATTCGTCGCTGGATTTTTCATGTCGTGGTACCACGGCCCGGTCACGGCCGTGCTGCATGACATGATGCCTCGACGCGCCCATGCCACTTCTATTGGCGTCTACATGTTTGCCACGCAACTCGTGGGTGGCCTTGGCCCCGGCATTATCGGCAGAATTTCCGATTTACACGATCTGCAACTGGGTTTGCAGATTTCCGTCGCGGTTATGGTATGCGGGGCGCTGCTGATGTTCCTGGTGATTCACTTCATCCGGCGTGACGGGCTGCGTCATGCGAGCCTGGATATTTTTCACGCGGAAAGCGGCGGCTGATTCCTGGAGCACATCCCGTTCTTCAAAAACTTACTTGATACCCACGAACTCGATGAGGCGCAGCACATCGTCATGCGCCACATCGTAGAGCGGGCGGTAGTCTTCTTCTTGCAGCCGTTCGCGCAGATATTCCGCGGCAAGAAAGCTCGATTCGCGATCGCTCAGGTCGCGCCCCGCGCGTTCGCGGAATTTCACCATCGCGGTGTGCGACAAACCGACCACATGGGCTTCGCCATCCACAAAAAACTTGGCATCGATGGTGTCGCTGTGGCGCGTGGCAATGGCGTTCCACATATGCGAAAAACGGCATTGATAAATATGTCCGGTCAGCTTCGAGGCCACATCGAAGGCCTCGATGAACTGGCTCATCTTGCCGGCGTTCGCTAAAACAGGCCGTGAAGTCACACCGTCTCCTTGATAACCATGACCGCAGCGCGGTCAATATATCCTGCTTAACAGTTTACGCTGAGATGCTTCGCTTTGCTCAGCATGACAACTACGTTGCGGAACGAAAGAGTCGCCCGTCGGGGCTAAAGCCCCGGCGCTACAAAACCCAAGTTCACCACCAAGGCGGAAGCCCCAAGCTACAAAACCCAAGTTCACCACCAAGGCTAAAGCCCCGGCGCTACAAAACCCAAGCCGATTCAACTTTTACCGGCTTACGGCCGTGGCGGTCTCCGCGTACGCATAACTCTTGATGGCCGCCGCCACA
>JBGOTL010000105.1:0-12763 GCA_041476465.1 Candidatus Acidiferrum sp.
ACAAATGCACGTGCAGCGTGCCCTGCGAAAGCGTGGCGTTCCTCGCGCATCGCGCGCGCACCGTGTAATCCGTGTTGGCCTGAATCAGCGGCGCGCCCAGAGTGTCCTTCACGGCGCCCTGCGTCATCAGCCCGCGCGTGGCGGTTGCACCGTTGCCCACAATCGAATACGCCGCGCCCCACACCACAAAACTCTCTTCATCCGTGCCGCCCGGCGCAAACACCGCGTCTGGCGTCCAGCCCAGAGGGTAATGCGGCAGAGAAGGCCCGGTGAATCCTCCGTCGAAGCCGAGGTTTACCCAACTGTTCATTTTGTTGCGCTCGCCCCACCAGAACAGGCGCTGCGCGTAATCCATGACACCGGCGCAATCGCTCAGCTCGATCAGCCTGAATTGATCGTCCACATTGGTGCCCGCGAGCAGAATCGCATCGGACAAATCCACGACCAGCGACGTGGTGGTGTTGTCGCCGATCACCATATTTCCGCTGAAGAGCGTTGAACCGCTCCCGGTATAGAAAAAACTCGCGCCGCCCGCGCCCGTGAAACAGAGAATCCGCGCGATCACATTGGACGGACCCGTCGGAATATTTGTCACCACGGCGCGCTTTCCGCCGCTCGCTGTCCAACTGCTTGCCGGACTCGGCTTGGTAAGGTAGCCCTGGCGCGTCTGGAAAATCACGCAGATCTGGTGAACGCCAGCGGAAACGCTTCCCGCGGCAGCGGCCGTTCCTCCGCCGGATGCAGCGAGCCCGCCGGTCGCAGCGGTAAATGTGAAATGCGTGGAATCCGGCACACCGGCGATTTGAAATGTCCCGTTGTATCCCGCGACGCCGATCCCAGAAGTGGTTACCAGTTGCCCGCTTGCAAATCCATGCGCCGAGGATGTTTGAATGGTGGCCGTAGCAGAGGCCGACGTGCCGCCGCCGGAGTTCGCCAGCCCGGATGCGCCGGCGATGTAAGTGAACTGCGTACCGCTCGGAGCGGAGACAACCGGAAAAGTGCCGTTGTAGCCGCTGACGCCCACGCCCGCAATGGTCACCGACTGTCCCGCGGACAATCCATGCGCCGCCGAAGTCGTGATGGTTACCAGAAAGCCGTTCTGCGCTGCGCCGTTCGGGCTCGCCGCAATCGCCACCGCGGCGGGCTGCGTCGCGCCATTCGGGCTGGCCACAACCGCCACGATTACGTTTTCATCCACCACGGTTGGAGCAGCGCCCGGGCCACCCTGGCTCACGCGGTCGAAATTCGCATCGTCAAACTGCCGCGGCAGATCATTGCCGGTCCGCCCGTCGCTGATGGCCAGGTATTCCCTGCCGAAAAGCGTGGTGGAATTGGCATAAGAGTTTGCCGCCAAGCCGCTGGCGATACTGGAAAGTGTTCCCGGCGTGGTTTCTTTGTACAGCACGCCGTTGGCGTCCATCAGCAACGCGCGCTGCGTGGCATTCAGCGTGGTGTAGGTCTTCACATAGTTGACCGTCGGATTCCCCGCCAGCGGCCCAAACAGCGCCTGCATGCCCGGGCGCGTGGCCACGCCGCCGTTGCTGAACACCACATCCTGGCAATCGGGTGACACCCCGTGCGGCAGATCCGCCGGAGACATATCCGTCACCAGCCCTCCAAAAATCTCAATCGGCGCGTCGAATGAGCCTAAGGTGGTCATAAGAGGGTTTTCAGTCGTAAGTTTTCAGTTTTCAGCAAAAAAGAAAGCCGGCCATTAAGCAGATCCAAGTGAGGAGCAAGGCCAAATTGGGTGGCCTAATGAAAAACGCCGACAATTCGTTGCGGGGAACGAAGTTCGCCTTACGCGGCGAGAGGTAATTTGAGCCTGGGCTTTCCCTGACGTTGAGCACGTCCATAACAACGTCCGTGTAATGGTGTCCCGTGAGTGCCCGGAAGAAGGTGCCCTTTACAGTGATGTTCTTACCGACCAGGCGTCGGTAGCTTGTGTTCCTGAACACAAGCTGGACCCTCTGCACGCCCCGAACCGTCTCTCGGTCGAGATCGCTTTGGGGATCCCCCTGTACATCTACCGGCTCAGACAGCAGCAAAACCGGGATTTGGACCTTCTGGTCCGTGTCTGGATTCTCTCCATAATTTGGTGGTCCGTATCTCTGTTCTATTGTGAGCCTGCCCTTTAGCTCCACTTTCGCTGGTTCGTAGCGCAAGACGCGGTGTTGTGCGGTTGCGCCGAGCAGGGGCAAGAAGAGTAGTATCTGCAGGACTGGAGCTCGTCTCATCACCGCCTCCGGTAGCTCAAGGCACCGCCGCTCCATCCTTCCATTCGCTTTATCGCATTCGCAAGGGCGTCTAATTGCGGGAGGGTCGAGGGCGCATTATGCGTGTTCTGCCCGCCATAGTTTTACCTGCGCGGACTGGCACTACAAGAAGTCTCGATCCGCTTCAACCGCAGAATGCGTTTTTCAATCGTAGCCTGTTCCAGTCCGAGGACCTGAATCTTGTCCGTCTCATCAAGACCCCCGTATTTCTTTGACGTGGTGTATTCATCAGCGAGGACGTAGGAGTCTCGCTTTTGACAGTAGGCAAAAGTGCGAATCATGTAGTAGTGGGAGGCAAAGTGTGTTTCGCTCTCGTTGGTGACGATGTCCGCGACGGCGAACAGCCGATAGTCGGAGAACTTTCGCTGGTCCCAAAACGTCGATTCCCCTTGGTTGGAGATGACCACGTCTGGCAGCAAATTCCGCAGCCTTTCGTTCGGCTTATCGGGGACCAAGAGTGCAACGAGTATCCCCCAGCCGCTCCCGCCTCCGAAGCTCTTCGCCCGGAGCAAGATCGTTTGGCGTAGCGGCGTCCGACTGTGAATGACGAGAGGTTCCGCTAACGCGTCTTGCGAAAAGATTTCACTGCCCACACGAGCGTCATAGCAGAGCTCCTGATCTTGCGATTTGCTTTGAGCCCTCACCGCACAAAGTTTCGCGGGGAGCGCGCTGTGTTGGGCGCTTGGCTGCCACAGGGAAAACCTCCAACCGCGAAGATTCCCAGCAAGCTCCTTGCCTGAGATCGCCTGCTTGCGGACATATCCGGCGGCGACGGGAGTCTGCCCTCGTTCGGCCGGGGGGGATTGGCTCCAGAACAGGCAAGGCCCCATTAAGAGCAATGTGATCGCGAGTTTGCCAGCGGGAGGAGTATTCATGGTTTCAGGCTAGATTTCCATTTCCGGGTTACATTCCCCTCCTTCCATCCTTCCTGAACTTTCATCGCGTCCTTAAGCTTCGACAGCTGGTCGGGAGAAAGATCCCCGATTCGGGTATTCGGACCGAATCCTGTGCGCTGAACGACACTATTGACATACGCATCTTGAACAGATTGAGGGTCGCCTGAAGTCCACTTCCTGATTGCCTGGTCGAGGGACAACCCGGCGTAACCTGGCGATGCCAAAAGGGCCCCTTGGGCGTGCTCGCCGTCAACTAGCGTGGGGAATATAGCAAATCCCGCGCTGTCTCTGCCGATTGCGCCGTGCTGTACTGTCCAATTTGAGAAAGCCATATTGCCCGGATTATTGTTCCTCCAATTTCGGCTGCCGCCTTGTTTGTAGGAGTCCCCATAGTCAATCTCTCCCGGTTTTGTTTCGTGGCCCACTGGCTTCTGGAAGAGATCGCCGGGATTTTCCTTCAGACGCTGGAGCGGACCGGGCAGGACCGACGAGCCGGATAGCGCCGCTGTGTCCAGTGCTGATCTTAAGAAAGGCGCTAGATTAAGCAGGGAGGGCCGGGGAGCAGTACCTTGGCTGGGACTTTGATCCGAAAAACGTGGCTGTGGAGACAACGAGCCCGGTGTGGAATTGCTCGCTCCACGGTCACCGAAGAACAAGTTGCCAGGATTTTCCTTTAGCCGCTGCAGCGGACTGGGCAGAGGCAAGGAACTCGACTGGCCCGTTGTTCCTTGAGTGGCGGAAGTGGGGGACTGCTGGGAGGATTGCCCAAGCTCGTATGCCCTGCCGTTGTCACTGGCGTTGGCGAAGCGGTCAGAGCCAGGTCGAATTTCCATGGTTTGCGCGGGTGCTCGATCTTCTCCGAAGCGATACTCCATAGTCCGCGAGCCCTTCTGCTCGCGCGGATCCTGATGGTCACCGTAAGTCTGGGATCGCAGGAAATTCTTCAAGAAGGCGCGGTCGTCGGGATGGGCGGGAAGGTCATTGTACGGGAGCGTTTGCAGGTAGCGGTCACGGAACGGCGCGCCCCCGCTGTAACCGGCGTAAGCCTGTTGCGCACGCTCTTGTTCGCTGCCGAACGGGTTTTCTAGGTCAGCCAGCTGGTAATGCTGCGCGAGCAAAGCCACGCCAGCTTGCGCGTTGGCCTTCCAGTCGGACTTGATGTTCTCGCCGATTTGAAACGATGAACCGTCGGGGGCGCGCATGGTCTTGCCGATCTGATCGTCGCGGACTTGCAGCACGCCATAGGCTCTGTTGTCTGGCGCAAACGCATCGCGACTTGCGCCAGGTTTGGTCTGCGTTTTGCCGGTGTTGAAGCCACTTTCGGTTTGCGCCCCGGCGCGGACGAACTCCGAAGGCAATCCATAGGTGTCCGCAAGAGCGGTGAGATGCCGGCGCAGCTGCGCGGGAACGGGCTGGGCATCGTCTAGTTCCCTGCTCTCTTCGGTTGCGGTAGCGAGAAGCTCTGAATCGTCGTCAAAGGGCATAGGATTGGTTGGTTGCTTATATTATCACAAGCGTGACATAAAGAATCAGGCTATCTAGCGCGCGGGGAGGCGCTTCCAAGCGGCGCGTGGCCACGCCGCCGTTGCTGAACACCACATCCTGGCAATCGGGTGACACCCCGTGCGGCAGATCCGCCGGAGACATATCCGTCACCAGCCCTCCAAAAATCTCAATCGGCGCGTCGAATGATCCTGCTGTTGTCATGGGAACAATCTGGATTGCCACGGAGAGAAATAAAGTGAATAAAAATGCCAGCGGCGAAGCGAAGCCGCCGAAATTGTCACGCAGAAGACGCCATGCTGATTGTTGCGGCGTATCGCAAAGGCATCAAAAACTATTTTCGTGATTCCTTTTCTTTTCCGTCTCTGTGTCTCTGCGCCTCGGTGGCCATTTTTTCTTCTTTCGCCACCAGGCCGTATTGCGCTGCCTTATCCCGGTCCAGGATCGCGCCGCACGAACGGCACACCGCCACGCCCGGCTTGATCTTTTCCGCGCACACCGGGCAATCCGCCAGCGGCTTAGGGTCATACAGCCAGGGCTTTTCCAGGTGCAACTCGCGCGCCGCGCGCCGCTCCAAATCCGTGATGAACATCGGATTGTGAGAGCGCTCCCATTCCAGGTCTGCTGCCGTGACCAGCCGCCGCTGAAATTCCTCCAACCTGCGGCGCGCGTCAGCCAATTCGGTTTCCGTGGGCGCTTCCCCACCGGCCACAAACACGCCGTGAAAGCTCCCCTCGCCGGAGTCGCCATTCAGTTCGCGCGCGATATCTTCGGCGATTTCCCTCGCCGTGATGGGAAACTCCATCGTGCGCTTGTCGCCCAGGTCCATCACGCCTTTGGCGCCGCGAATTGGCGTGATGGCATACGGCTCCCCAGCCTTCGGCGAGCGAATCTGCAGCGACCCAAAATACGTGCGGTGCCGCGGGGGCCATTGCTCCGCGGAAATATTAACCAGCACAGCGACATCCGCTTGTGTATTCATACGCACCTTTCACTTTGTCGATTTGGATTCCGCGTGCTGTCTATTGCATGCGGTATTGAATTGTGACGTTGCCATCGGCAGGACTTGTGGTGCATCCGGCAGCCGCGGTTTGCACGCTGATGGTCAGCGCGGCGCTCGCGGCATAATTCTGCGCGATAGCGCCGGAATCATTGGCCGCCGCGGTGATGGTCACGTTCACCGGCGTGGTTCCGTCCGTCAGACGCACGATTGCGTTGGTAGTGCAACCTGCCGGCGCGGTCTTCGCCTGCACTTGCACGCGAGTAACCGTCACCCCTTTATCGAGCGTCCAGGTCGAGCCCGTCCAGGCGGATGTCAGGGCACCGGGCAGAAAAATATTCTGCTCGCCACGTGGAGATGCCGTGAAAGCTTCACCAGCCACGCGCACTTTCGTAGCCGCCATTCCATTGATCGAAAGTGCCGTCGCGCTCGCGGCTCCGTTAGGATTTCCACCGCCCTGTGTGAACCCGAAGGTGTCAACGTAAACGAATGCCGCGCCCAGCCCGGTGCCTCCATTGGTGATGGCGCAGCCGCCGCCATTTGTGCGGCAAAGACTGAAGTTCGCAGCCCCCAGAGGCAAAGAAGCTGGCCCGGTAACGGTTACTGTCTGGTTGCCGCCAGAAGTAGTTGCGTTGGTGCCGGGGCCGAGAATGGTTTCCTTGCCGTCGAAGTCCACGGCGCTGACCTTATAGGTCCAAGTGGCTACGGGGACCGAGCCTCCCGCGCTCACTACCGCGCTCTGCGGCGCGGCAGGCGTAGCCATTTGATACCCGAAGCTGCCGAGCGTTCCATTCACCTGTGCGGAGTTGTTCGAGAAGTACCCGGCGCTCGGAATCGAAAGCGAGGTATTCTGCCCCATTATGACTGCCTGAGCTGGCCCCGAACTGGCATTCAGGAGCGTGACGTTGCCGACCGGCCTTCCGGTCATGTACCCGATGGTGCCATTGGTTTCAAAGCTCGGACTATTCACTCCCTTGAATATCACCATGCCACTGAAGCTGCTTGTGAAGTTCGCAAACCAAGCATGCGCTCCGGTGTCTAGTTCGGCTTGGTCAATCAGGAACCAGCCACCTATATTTCCACCTGTATGCCAGATGCTAATGAACGGCACAATCCCGCCCTGAAACCTCGCGGAATTCAAACGCAATCCCATGCCGGCATCCACAACCTTGAAAAATAGCCCGCGACGGCTCAGCGAGATGTCATCGATGGTCGTGTCTCCGCATTGATTGCAGTAAAACAGCGGAGTTGCCGATACGCCATTGGTCTGTGCCGGGCCGTCAGTAAACGTGACGTTCCTCAGGGTATTGAAAAAGGCGGAGTTGGTCGGTGTCCCCCGCAAGATCAACCCCATGCTCATGTAATTCGAGTTGTTGGTGCCGCTGAGAAAGTTCACCCAGTCAATGTAGAACTGAGAGCCGTCCAGGATCACCAGGTTGGCGTTGTTTGTTTGGGTGGACGTAAATTGCAGGCCGTGCAGGGAGGTTCCGCTGCTATTGAGGTTGGCGTACAGTCCCGGCGAAGCCCTGGTAATTTGTATCGCGTTCTGGCCCTCGAAGCTGAACGCCGGAACGTTGGCTCCTACCGGAACGCGGTTTCCATACCAGCGGGTTGATGTGCCGATTTCCACGGTATCATTCAGCACCAAACCCCCGGCCTGAGAGATGCCCACACCCGTAGGAAGAGTCAGGTAGGAATTAACGACGAAACTCCCTCCGGCGGGGATGTAGAGCGCCCCTACGAATCTTGCCGCGTTAGCGGCTGCCAGGATGGTTGGCGCACTGTCATAGAGGATGGTGGCCCCGGCAACGGTGGTGCCTGCATTGTTCGCCAGCGTCAGCGTCGTGGTCCCTGCCCCGGAAACGATGGTGGTCACCAGATGGTCGCTGGTAGCCGCGCCGGGCGGGGTTGTGGGCACATAATACGGCGCGATGAAGTTGTCCATCATCGGGGAGCCAAAGTCGTCCCAGGTAAGGTCAGTAACGACCCCGCCATTGGGTTTGCTGACTCCCAGAAGCGTCAGGCTGCCCCCGGTGCGCCCGTAGATGAAGAACTGATACCCTCCCGCCGGGATGCTTCCCACAACGATGTGATTGCAGTTGAACCAGTTGGCCGTTCCCCCGGTAGCCGAGGCGCTCGCCCCGGAAGCGGTGTCCAGCCCGCTTGAAAACGTGAAGTGGGTATTGTCCGCAACGGTGTCCACGACATACCAGCCGCCGAAGTTGGTGGCGTCGCTGGTTCCGGTGACGTAGACCATCGAGCCGACAGATAGCCCGTGCGCCGCTGACGTCGCGACCGTAACAACTAAACCAGAGCGGGAGAGTGTGGAGATGGCAACGTTCTGTGCGCCCAGCGCCGCCGCGCCCGTGGCGGTTGTCCCTACGCTGCTCGATGCGGTCATGCCCCCGGCTTTGTCGCGCCAGATAACCTGATAATTGTAGGTAGTAGCCCCGCCCGACGGCCCGTTCACCACGATCCCCGTGCCCGTCCCCGCCGCCGCTACGCTCGGCGTCACTGTAGGGGCAGCAGGAGTAGCCATAGCCTGCGGTGCGCCCGCTCCAAATATCACTACGCCGTCACCGTTCTGGAAGGTGCTGGCCGCTGAAAGGGTAGCCGTGGGCGTGGCAATCGTGATGCTCGACGTTATCCCGGGCTGCGAAGGGGTTTGATTATAAGTGGTCTGCCGCGCCCCAAAGCGCGTAATGTCCACACCCGGATTCGGCCCCTTGGTGTGGAAGTCCGCATCGATGTTCTGTGGAGCGGTAAATGTATTCGTCACGTTCGTCTGCGCGCCTGTGGTGTTGGCGATCGGCCCGATTTCCGCGCCGGTTTCGTCTTTGTAATACAGCCGCTTGTCAGCCGTCTTTGTATAGAGATTGACGGTGCCACTACCAGCTGCGCCGGGCGGCGTAACTTGGTTAGTAAGGTTCAGCGTTCCGCTGGCCAGGTTGCCCAGAACCGTGGTGTTGCCATTCACACTCAGATTGCCCGTGAGATTCAGTGTGAAGGCGTTAATGGCACCGCTGCTGGAAAGGCTGCTGAAGTTCGGCGAGGTGGGATCGCTGGGCAAAATCACGTTGGGAATTTGCTTCGTCGTGATGCCCGGCCCGGAAATTTCAATTTCGTATTTTCCCGGCGCGGCGTAAAAAAAATAATTGCCCAAGCCGTCGCTGGTGGTCGGATTCGCCAGCGCCTGGGTCAGCGCGGGATCCGAGTAAATCAGCGCCAGCGGCGTGCACGGCTGCCCGGAAGCCGGCATCGCGCAGACACGCACCGTGGCGCCCGCCAATGGCACGCCGCGCGAATTGAAAACAATGTCGTCCTTGCGCGAGCCTTGCGCGTGCGCCGGGCCTACTGCTCCCGGCAACACATGGAACACCAGCGCCAGAATTGCCCAGAAAAAACCCATCGCGATTTTCGATCGTATCATGCGCCTGCCTCGGATCATTCTGACAATTGACGAAAAGGAATGGGGTTATAGCAGCTTGCGCGCAGTGATCACAATCTGCACGACGTCGGTGGTCACGCTGGCGGGGTACGCGCCGGCGGTAATTTCCGTGCCGCCGCCGTTGAACGCTTTCAGCTTCCAATTATTCATGCCGCTTCCGGCTACCGCGACGTAATACCCGCTGTTGCCGTTTTGGCTTTCCGCAAACGCTTGCACAATCTGCGTGGACGGCAGCTTGTCAGCCACGGTTGTAAAGTCCACGGTGTCGCCGCCGGTCGGATAATTCCCCGAAAACGTCAGCGTTCCAATGGCGTACACAAAATTGCTCGCGCTGCTGTCCACATTCAGTGGCGTCAGCGAAATCGTAATTGGCATCTTCAACCCCTTAATAAAGATTAGCCACGGAGACACGGAGGCACAGAGAAAAACCAAGAATGAAAGTCTGTCCCTCTTATCTCCGTGGCTCTGTGACTCTGTGGCATTCCTAAAACGGTGTGTAGCCGCTGCGTGAAGAAAACGGCCGGCGCCTGCGCGCCGATTGCTGCTCGCGCCGCACCGCCGCGATCACCAGGTCCTCGATGGCGTCGCTGGCCGCGTCATCCCACTTCTCCGCCAACGGGCTGCCGCGCGCCCAGCCCGCCAGCGCCGCCGTGGCGTAGGCGATTGCTTCCTGCGCGTTGCGCACCAGCACCGGGGAAGTCGCGTCGGTCAGATCCGGGTAAGCCTTCAAATACCGCAAGCGTATCTGCGTGTCCTGCGTCGCTCCCAGAAAGTACAAACCATCCGCGCGCCATTCCCACACGCTCAGCGTCACGTTCTGTACGCGCGACGGCAAGCCGCCGTGGCGCGTCAAATCCACCATCTCCACAAAATCCTGCGTCGAAAGATTTGGCCGCTCCCACAATTTCAGCGGCACCAACAAATCCGTCGGCAACTGATTCGGCGGCGCGCTGGCGTCGGTGATCGCAACCTGAATCGAAGTGTCGGTCTGCGTCACTGCCGTCACCACCAGCAAGGTGTCGTCCTGGATAAAGCTGCCGCCGCCCGCGTTTCCCAGCGCGCGCTGCAATTTGCGGTATGCGGAATTCGCGTATGGCAGCAGGACCGCATCGGTGAACAAGTTTCCCTGCGCGTCGTTCAGCAGCGAGCGCACCAGCGAGGTGATCTGTCCGGCTGTGTTGTACGCACTGGATCCAACGACTGGCATGTGTTCAAGCCTCTTTTGTAGGGGCGGCCCTTGGGCCGCCCGTTTCGGGCGAAACAAGCCCCGCCCCTACGATGCATCAGTTATCGTCGGGCAACGGCGACTTCTGCAAATACGCCGCGACGCCGATGACCGCGTTGATCAGCGCCGCCGCCGCGCCAATTCGCATCGTCGCGCCAATTCCCGCCTGCAAATTGAAATGCTGTGGATCAATTCCCACCGCGGCAAATCCGGTAAGCACCCCGCCGGCAGCCCCGCTCACCGCCGCCGCAAGAATCCCTCTCAACCAAATCTGCAATCGAGTCATAATCGCTCTGTCTGTGCCGCGAATTCTCGCGCAGCCTGCTTATCCCACGGTCACAAATGGCTGCTTGTGGAATGCGGGCACCGCGTCATCCAACATGTCGTAGGCCCATTCCTCGTAGCCGCTTTCCTGGCGTTGTTCTCGTTCATATAACGCGCTGCGTTTCGTGGCGCGATGGAAATTGCGCGACCATTCAATCGCATGCGCGATGCGCTCTGCGGCTGTTGCCGTCAGCTGCACAAATTCGCCGCGCGCGTCTTCCAGCGTGAAGCAATGCTCATACTCCCCGCGCGAAGGATACGGCCCAAGCGCGGGCACGCTCCGCCCGCCGGCAATCTCTACCGTTTGCGCGTACCAAGCACGCGGAGAGCCATACGTTTCCGGCGGCACCCAGCGCTCGATGTGCCAGCGATTCACGGCCGGATATTTCGGTTCATATCTCAGTTCAATGCGTTCTCGTAACAAAGCACCATGCTCGTCACGATCCTCAAACTTACCGCCAATCCACGCCAGCCGGTTCCAGCCCCATATGGCCCGATAATTCGCCTCAGCGTAACGATTCACGCCGCCTGCGCACAGCAATCGCCACGCAACGTTTTCCGGTGTTTCATGCGTCTCGCGCAAAATCTGAATCATGGGGGACTGCCACAGAGACACAGAAGGCACAGAGCAAAGAGAAACTGGAAAAGGAAAAAAGGGAGGAGAGTAACCATCGGTTTTGATGCGCCATTTCCCGATTTTCACTTTCCGCCTCTGTGTCTCTGTGGCTAGTTTCTAGTAGCCGCTCGGGCGAGCAAGTGTATCGATGAACGCGCCGCTGCGCGGCGAATCGCTCCACACTTGGAACGACGTGTCGAAGTAGAAAATGTAGCTGGCCGCCAGCCCGCCGCTGGCGCCGTAAATCGGAAACACCGTGTTGCCGTTGACTTCGTAGAAGTCGATGTCCTTCAGCACCGCGCGTCCCCAGTGCGAGAGGTCCAGAAAATCCACGCGCGTCTGATCCGCGTTCACGCTGGACTTGATGGGAATTCCGCTCATGGTCTTGCGTCCGGTGAAGAGCAGATCCAGATCGTCACTCTTTCCGCCGCCGCCTTCCTTGATGATCTGGCTCACGGTGATGCCCAGGTTCTCCCACGCATGTTCCTGCTCCACCGCCATGTACGCGATCAGCTTGGTCACGTGATTGATGCCCAAGGCTTTCCTCACCTTGTTGATGGCCAGGCGAACGTTGGCCGGCGTCAGCGCCGCGTTGCCCGCGTTCACGCGTGGCGTGGCGAGTTGCACCGGGTAGGTCGCGCGATTGAGGTTGAGCCAGGTGCCGCTGGTCGCGTTGTTTTGGTGATACTTGATACCGAACAGCGACACCGGCTGCGCACCGGACAAGCCGTCGTGCACGATCACATCGCCGTTGGTTAGGCCGCCGGGATTCACGTCCACCGTAATCGTCTGCGTCGGGCTGATCGGATCGGCCGCCACCACGTTTGCCGTGCCTCGGTTGGTTGTCAGCGTCGAATCGTAGACCTGAATGGTCTGGCCGACGTAGACAAGCGCGGCGCCCGGCGGCGTCGCCATCGTCCAAGTGGTGGTGGCGAATGAACTGATGGTTCCCAGCACGCCGTTCCCTGCCGTCTGGATCAGCTTGTCCAGGAAAGCGCGGAACTGCTTCATGCCGTTGGCCACTTCGCGCTTGGCGGCGTTTTCCACGGCGCGCTCGCGGCCGTTCGTCGCGTATTCCACCAGCTTCGTGATTTCAATCGCGAAGCGGAAGAAAATCGGCGAAATTTGCGCCACATCGTAGGCCGTTCCCGAGCCGCGGCCCAGGTCGCCGCCGTCGGCGTTGTAGGTTCCGGCTTTGCCGCCGGGATTTACCTGCAAGGGCAGGCGCATATTGCGGCTGGAAACTTTCTCCACATCGCCGCGCTGCTGGATCATGGTGAGCAGAATATCGTCGCGCTCATAGAGCAGGGGCACTTTGTCGCGCACCTTCTCGAGCTGCAACGCGACGACATTCGCGTTTGCTTGTGCTGGCATCTGTTTTTCTCCTTATGAATGCCGCGTTCCGTGAAGGAATCGCGAGGCGTCTCTTGAGAAGGCGCCGGAAAATTGTGGAGTGCGGAAGCCGGGCTCCCGCT
>JBGOTL010000106.1:0-12761 GCA_041476465.1 Candidatus Acidiferrum sp.
ACCGCAGCGCCGCCCAGAACGTGGCGGCGTTCGAGGACGACGACCTTCTTCCCTGCTTTGGCCAAATAGGCGGCATTGACCAGGCCGTTGTGCCCGCCGCCAATGACAATAACGTCGTAGTGCTGCGCCATTCGCTATGACTCCGTAATGACCGCTATAAAAAGAAGTGGGGATGCAACAAAGAACGTGACATTTTACTTGGACCAGCCTCTGCACACAAGCCGCGCGGCGACATTTTGCACGCGACGCCTTGCGGGGGCTATGAGTTCACAACTATAATTCGGCGTCACACCGGCGCGCTGCGCCGGGAAGAATCATGGAGGCTTTGTGCCTGTTGGAACCGCATTTCATGAGAGAACCCTCGCGCTCTGCGAAAGCCTGAACTACCGGGAATGGTCGGGCTACTACACCGTCAGCGTGTACGAGATGCACCACGAGCACGAGTACAACGCCATCCGCAATTCGGCGGCGCTGATCGATATTTCGCCGCTGTTCAAGTACCGCGTCACTGGGCGCGACGCGACAAAGTTCGTGAATCGCGTCATCACGCGGGACATCAACAAGGTGGCCGTGGATCAGGTGATCTATTGCTGCTGGTGCGACCCGGAAGGAAAAGTGATCGACGACGGAACCATCACGCGGCTGGGGGAAAATGACTATCGCTGGACCGCCGCGGACCCCAGCTTGCGGTGGTTCCGGCAAAATGCCCTGGGGCTGGAGGTAAACATCGAGGATATTTCGGAGAAGGTCGCGGCGCTGGCGCTTCAGGGGCCCACCTCCGGCAGGCTGCTGCATGCCGTGGCGGAAGCAAACCTGGCGAACCTGAAGTATTTTCGGGTGACCCATGGAAAAATCGCCGGCGTGCCGGTGGATATTTCGCGGACGGGTTATACCGGAGACTTGGGATTTGAAGTCTGGATGCCGTGGCAGGATGCAGTGCGGGTATATGACGAGCTGATGAGCAAGGGCAAAGCGTTTGATATTCACCCGGCGGGGATGATTGCACTGGACATCGCGCGCATCGAGGCCGGGCTGATTTTGATTGAAGTGGATTACACCTCCAGCAAAAAGGCCATGATTGATGCGCAGAAATTTTCCCCGGGCGAAATTGGATTGGGCAAGCTGGTGGATTTGAAGAAAGAAAGCTTTGTGGGCCGCGAAGCGCTGGCGGCGGAAGCGAAGAAGGGCGGCCCGGCAAGGTCACTCGTGGGGCTGGAAATCAACTGGAACGAAGTGGAAGCTCTCTACGACAAGATCGGTATGGCGCCGCAAGTGCCGGGCACCGCGTCGCGCACAGCCGTGCCGGTGTACCGCGGCGGGCGGCAAGTGGGCAAGGCCACCTCGACAACTTGGTCGCCAACGCTAAAGAAGATGATCGCGCTAGCATGCGTGAACCGCGAGAATGCCGCGATTGGAACCACGCTGAGCATGGAGCTTACGGTAGAGGCGGCGCGGCATACCGTTTCCGCGAAGATTGTGGCCATGCCGTTCTTCAATCCCGCGCGCAAGATGGCCGTCCCGGTGTAAGGAAGAATGGGAGAATATCTTCTCGCCTGAGCGCCCCCCAGCAATCAAACTCTTGCCCGAATTTCTCGCCAGCGGATCACGCATTCTCAAGGCTGATCCCGCTCACGTTGTCATCCTGAGCGCAGCGAAGGATCTCATCCTATCCACATCTCGGCACAGGCATTAGATTGAGATTCTTCGAGCTCGACTTCGTCGAACCCTCAGAATGACAGCGCTTCTCATGGTTGCTGGCAGAGATCAGGGAGATGAGATGGTGAGAAATCCGGCGTAGTTACTGCGCGAGGCGGTTGTATTTCTTGAGCACGGCGCGGAGTTTGTCGTGGGGGAGGCCGATGACCTTGTGATTTTCGATGCCGGTCATGGTTTCGGCGGCGACCATGGCGTTAATGATGGCCTCTTCAGTGGCCTGCACCGTCGCGGCAAAGACGGGGTCCATATGATCGTTCGGCAGCATGGTGAGCTGGACGAGGCCATCGGGCTTGGCGGCGCCGGAATTTGCCGTGGAGAAAGCGATGAAGATGTCGCCGGAACCGTTGCCGGAGATGCTGCCGTTGCGGCCCAGACCCAGCGAAACGCGGCGAGCCAAGCGCTTCAGTTGATGTGAAACCAGCGGCGCATCAGTGGCCACCACCACGATGATAGAGCCCCAGTCATCCTCCGCGAATGTCTCCGAGCCGTAGGCGGGATCCTCCGAAATTTCTTTGCCGACAGGCACGCCCGCAATGCGTAAGTTGGGACGCACGCCGTAATTGCACTGTACCAGCACGCCGACCGTGTAGCCGCCAAACTTGGCGTTGAGTTTTCGCGACGCGGTGCCGATGCCGCCCTTGAATTCGTTGCAGATCATTCCCGTGCCGCCGCCGACGCTTCCCTCTTCGACAGGGCCGGGCCTGGCGGAATCGATGGCGTGAAAAGCGTGCTCGGGCTTCACATGAAAACCATTGATGTCGTTAAGGTAGCCGTCCCAGGTTTCCGCGACGACCGGCAGCGACCACCAGTAACCCGTGCCATCGGGTTGTCCGTGGGCGACTCGCCACTGAATAACCGCGTCGCGAACCACGCCGACGCTGTGCGTGTTGGTGATCATGACCGGGCCTTCCAGGAAGCCGGATTCTTCCAGCCAAGTGGTGCCGGTCATTTCACCATTGCCATTCTGTGAAAACCATCCGGCAAAAACCGGATTATTCATGGAATCTTTCCCGCGAGGCAGGACTGCGGTCACGCCGGTGCGGACGGGGCCTGTGCCGAGCTGCAGCTTTCCTTCTCCGGAAATCAGCGTGGTGTGGCCCACGGTCACCCCGGAGACATCGGTGATGGCATTCAGCGGGCCCGGCGCGCCGTCGAAGGGAACTCCGAGGTCGCGGGCGCGCGGCTTGCTAACTTGTTTTTCTTGGGCAAGCAGAACACCTGCAACGCACAGACAAGAGAACAGCGCGAGCACGGACTTTCCAAACGAATGGCGCATTATTTCTCCCGGGACATCCGTCTTGAATTGCTTGCGAATAATAAACTGATTTCTTCGCACTAGGAAGGAAACACTTTCTCTAGGGCGGCTTTGAGGGCGGCAGCGATCAACCCGCACTCTTCCGGCGTGACAATGAACGGCGGCGCGAGCAGAACATGATCGCCACGCAGGCCGTCAACGCAGCCTTGCGTCGGGTAAGTGAGCACGCATTGCTCCAGCGCGGCTTGCCGGATCTTTTCAGCGATGTTTTCAGATTTGGGAAACGGCTCGCGAGTCGCCTTGTCTTTCACGAACTCGACGCCTTGCAGCAAGCCCATGCCACGAATGTCACCAACATGCCGGTGGGATTGCAAAGCGGAAACCAGCGCGGCGCGGAGTACTTCTCCGGCAGGAGTGACGCGCTCGAAAAGTTTGTGGGTTTCGAGGTAATCGAGAACGGCGTTGCCTGCCGCCGTGGAAACGGGATGCGCTTGATAGGTAAAGCCGTGCATAAAGGCAGCTGAGCCGCGCTCAAACGCTTCGACAACACGCGGAGCGACGATGACCGCGCCGAGCGGCGCGTAACCGCTGGCGAGGCCTTTCCCCGTGAGAATAAGGTCGGGCTCGACGCCCCAATGCTGGATGGCAAAGGGTTTTCCAGTACGCCCCATGCCGCTCATGACTTCGTCGGAGATGAGCAGGATGCCGCGCTTTTTACAAATTTCCGCGATGCGCGCGGCGTAGCCTTCTTGTGCGGGAGCGGCCCCGAGTGTGGCTCCAACGACGGGCTCAAAAATGAACGCTGCAACGGAATCGGCGTCGTTGCCGTTCAGGAAAACGTCCAGATCGTCGGCGCAGGCAAGCTGGCATTGCGGAAAAGTCTTGTCGAACGGGCAGTGATAGCAGAAGCACGGTGCGATGTGACCCCACTCGCTGATCAGCGGCTGGTACGGCGCGCGGCGCGCGATATTTCCGCTGACGGACATGGCGCCGAGGGTGCTGCCGTGATAGCTCTGGCGGCGGGAAACCACGCGATAGCGCGCGGGGCTGCCCGTTTCGAGATGAAATTGACGGACCAGCTTGATGGCCGTTTCCGTGGCTTCGGAGCCGCCAGAAGTGAAATAGACGCGGCCCCCATTGCGAAAATTCCGCGGGGCAAGCTGCAGCAAGCGCTGAGCAAGTTTTTCCGCCGGAACGGTATGGAATTGGGAAGTGTGCGCGAAAGCAATTTGCGAAGATTGCTCCGCCATGGCGCGGCCGATTTCCGCGACGCCGTGTCCAATGCTGACTACCGCGGCCTGCCCGGAAGCGTCCAGAAAACGCCGGCCATCGGCGGAAATAATCCAGCTGCCCTCGCCTTCGGCGGCAATCGGAAACGATTTGCGAAAATTTCGAGAAAAAAGCCCCGGTTCGTTAGCCATATCGTTGTAAGGATTGATTGTAGCAGACTCACTATTGGCATCCACGGACGAGTGTCGCGGATGACGCGTCTGCCTCCAGGCGCGCAACTGTGATACGCTTTCGCGGGTTTAGGAGGATTTTTTCCGATGAATTCCCTGAAAGTTCGCGCATTTTTGGCCGTGCTCATTTTCGCCATGTCGCTTGCCGCATCGTTGCAGGCGCAGACAGCACCCATTTCCGTGTCAAGTCCCGTGTCAAGCCCCGTGCGGCTGGCCGTAGACTTGCGAGAAGCGCCAAAGCATATTTTTCACGCCAAGCTGGAATTCCCCGTGGCGCCCGGACCGCTGACGCTGGTGTACCCGAAATGGATTCCGGGGGAACACTCGCCAAACGGGCCGATTGCGGACTTGACCGGCTTAATCTTTCACGTGGGCGGCAAGGAAATTCCATGGCGGCGCGATGACGTGGATATGTTTGCCTTTCACTGCGAGATTCCCGCGGGTGCGGCGGCGCTGGAGGTCTCGCTCGACTATCTCTCCCCGATCGCCGCGGTTGGGGATTCCATAAAGTCCTCGGCAACTTCGCAGTTGGCGCTGTTGAACTGGTATCTGGTGGTTCTCTATCCGCAAGGAATGAAGACCGATGATTTGACGTATACAGCAAGCCTGCGCTTGCCCGCGGGATGGAAATACGGGACCGCGCTGCCGGTGGCGCGGGAAACCGCGGATGGAGTTGAGTTTCAGCCAGCCACTTTAACCAGGCTGGTGGACTCGCCAGTCTTGGCGGGACGCTATCTGCGGACCATCGAACTATCGAAAGGACAGCCGCCCGAACACCGCATTCATATCGCGGGTGACACCGCGGCGGCGATCGAAGCCACACCAGAACAGGTGCAGCATTGGAAGCAGCTCGTCGCCGAAACCGGAGCGATTTTCGGCGCGCGGCACTATCGCCGTTACGATTTTCTGCTGTCGGTCACCGATAACTTTGCCATCGATGGAGTGGAACACAATGAATCGAGCGACAACCGTGTTCCGGAGCGCACCCTGCTTGATCCGGAGATTCTTGAAACGCAAATGGATCTCCTGCAACACGAGTATTTTCATTCCTGGAACGGCAAATACCGGCGCCCCGCGGGACTTACGCCACCCAATTTCCAGGCGCCGCTCAAAGGCGATTTGCTGTGGGTGTATGAGGGGCTGACGCAGTATTACGGCACCATGCTTTCCGCGCGCATTGGTTCTTGGACACCGGAGCAGTTGCGCGAGGACCTGGCAGGCGTCGCGGCTTACTTGAATGAACGCCCGGGGCGCGGCTGGCGGAACCTCCAGGATACCGCCATCTCCGTGCAATTCTTGTACGGCGCGCGCCCCTCGGGCTCTTCCTGGCGGCGCGGCGTGGATTACTACGACGAGAGCACGCTGATCTGGTTGGAGGCGGATACGATTATTCGGCGGAACTCGCAAGGCAAGCGGTCGTTGGATGATTTTTGCCGGAAGTTCCACGGCGGGGAGAGCACCGGACCCGGTGTTGTCCCCTACACCTTTGACGATGTGGTTGCCGCGATGCAAGAGACCGCCGCTTATGATTGGCGCGCTTTTTTCACGGAACGACTGACCAGCCATGGCCCCGGCGCTCCTCTGGGAGGAATCGAAAACAGCGGGTGGAAGCTGGTCTATAACGAAACGATGAACGAGCATCAGCGCGCCGAAGAAGAAGTCGGGCACCAGACCGACTTGCAGTTCTCACTCGGTCTTGTGGTACATGATCCAGCTGGCGAGGATGCCAACGAAATCATGGACGTGATCCCGGGCTCCGTGGCGGCCCAAGCTGGGATTGCGCCGGGAATGAAACTTGTGGCGGTAAACGGGCGGAAGTGGACACCGGAGCTTCTGCGGGACGCCATTCGCCGCGCCAAGGGCGGCAGCGAGCCCATCGAACTGCTGGTGGAAAATGAAGGCTATTTTCAAGCCTACCGCCTCAACTACCACGGCGGGGAACGCTATCCGCATTTGGTACGCATCAACGGTCAGCCTGATCTGCTGACGGAAATAGCCAAGATGAAAGCGCCGCCCGTGCCTGTGGCCAAAGATTGAGCGAAACAAAATCAGACGTGATGCAAAACGCCGGCGGTCTGGTGCGGACAATTGGCCGGTGGAGTCTTACCGCGCTGATGGTGAATTCCATCATAGGCGCGGGAATTTTTGGATTGCCATCGGTGCTCGCGGCACGCCTCGGCGGCTTCAGTCCGCTCAGTTGCGTGCTGGCGGGGGCGGGGATTCTTATCGTCGCCGCGTGCATCGCGGAGGTCTCCTCTCAGTTTGACGAAACCGGCGGGCTTTATCTCTACGCGCGAGATGCGTTTGGACGCTTCCCGGGCCTGCTGGTCGCGTGGCTTACCTGGCTGACGCGCATTGCGGCGCCGGCAGCCGCGGCAAATTTATTTTGCACCTATGCGGCACAGTTCTTCCCCGCCCTGGCTGCGCGCTGGGCGGAACTCGCGGTACTCGCCGTGCTCATCGGGCAACTCGCGCTCTTCAACTATATCGGCGTAAAAACCGGCAAAAACATCAGCAACCTTTTCACCGCCGTCAAAGTGGGCTTCCTGCTTTTTTTTGTGGTGAGCGGATTGCTCTTCCTGATTTTTCATCCCGCGCTGCGCTTGCCCCTCGCTTTCGCCGCGCCTCCAGCCAAAAGCTGGTTTGAAGCGATTCTCCTGCTGGTCTACGCCTATGGCGGTTTTGAAGGCGCGCTGTTCGTAGGCGGAGAAACGCGGAATCCGCGGAGAGACACACCCATCGCCCTGCTCGTGGCGCTGGCAGTGGTTTGCGTGATTTATACCGGGGTGCAGTATGTGGTGGTGGCGACGCTTCCCAATGCCGGCGCGTCAGCGCGCCCCTTGGCGGATGCCGTGCAGCACTTCCTGGGACCGGCTGGCGCAGCAGCCATCGGGCTGGCTGCGTTGGTCTCCACGTATGGCTACCTGAGCGCAAACTTGTTGCACGCTCCGCGCATCACCTTTGCGCTGGCCGAACAGCGCGACTTCCCAAAATTTCTCGGCACGGTGCATCCAAAATTCCGTACCCCTTACATTTCTATTCTGCTCTACGCCATTGTGCTCTTTGCTTTTGCCGGCTTTGGCAATTTCCGTTGGAACGCTATGCTCTCCGCGGTTTCGCGCCTGGCTGTGTATGGAGCGATGGCCTTGGCCGTGCCGGTCTTGCGGTGGAGGAATCCCGCCGCGGCAAGTTTTCGCTTGCCGATGCCGTATCTATTCTCGGGGGCAGGAATTCTATTCGCCGTGGTGCTCCTAACCCGCATGGGCCGCGGCGAATTTTTCATTGTTGGCGGCACCTGCCTGGTGGCGCTCACCAACTGGCTGGTGGTCCGAAACCGCTGAACGTTATCTGAGGCGAATACAATGACGAAAACTCGAACGGGTGATGCCTGGATGCCTGCGGATGACTATGGCCGCTCGCTGCCGCGTTTTTCGCTGAACCTCCTGGTGCGCGATGTCGCGCGCTCCCTCCCCTTCTATCGAGATGTGCTCGGCGCGACGATTCGTTACGCGGATGGAGACTTTGCCGCCCTGGCCCTGCAGGGCGTTGACTTCATGCTGCACGCCGACCATACCTACGATCATCATCCTCTGTATGCCAGGCTGAATGCGCAAGGACTCCGCGGAACCGGCGCGGAGATCCGTGTGTTGGGGATTGATCCCGACGCCGCCGAGGCTCGCGCAAAAGCCTCCGGCGCAGTCATCCTCCAACCAGCAACAAATTTTCCCCACGGCTGGCGCGACGTCATTCTCGTGGACCCTGACGGCTACACCTGGGCCGTCGGTGTGACGCTGCCTAAAGACCCCTAGTGTCGTGTCCCGGAAAGAACTAGCAAAAGTCCGCTGAGTGTAATTCATTGTAGGGGCGGGGCTTGCCCAGCAATTCGTGCCAGGTCTTGGCGCCCAGGCGCTGCGCCAGAGTCGCGTTTGCGATAGGAAACCGGTGTTCCCGGTCGTCTCGGCGCGCTTCTGCAATTCAAGAGCGTACGGAGCGTAATGTGAGCGGCAGGGCATTTCTGTCGGACTTCACATAGAATTCCTGCAATACTTGGAAACTGATTCGACCGGGTGACTCTTCCACAACTCCGTTCGCCAAGCTCGAGCCGCTTGTTGCTTCTTCAGATCATCCCGAGAAGCCGACTTCGCACGCCCAATTCGGCACACCTTTCCGAAACTGTACAAACACCGAATTTGGGCGTTCTGCTTTTGTGAATCGACTCATGCAATCTCTTGATTCCCGGTAGCTTCCCGACATGTTTCAGATTGAAGTTGGCCTACCGATTGCTTCATGACCTTGGAGGTTATTTGTGTCCTTCTTTCTGTTTTTATGTTTTCTTGATCGCATCAACTCCAACTACACCTTCACCAACACGGAGTTTTCCCATGGCTCAAGTGCCTAAGGCTGACCAAGCCTTCACAAACAACGAATCGGGAACGCCACAGGTATCACCGGTAGTTCCTTCTTTGAAGTTTGCCTGCCCCCTGATTGGAGTCTTTTTGTCAGTGCTAGTTGGCATAACTTTGTATGAGACTTGCAAACAGCTTCTTTTTCATCACCTAACAATCTGGCAACCACACTCTATGACCGTCCACATGGTTGCTATTGGCTCGACCGTAATGGGATATGTGCTCTTGCGCAAGCAAGGAAAACTGCTGGAAGAAGTCCTTCTTAAGGCAGCACCCCGCAACTCAAAAGAAGAGGCATGGCAATGAACGGGGCAGTACGAGCACTGATCGTTGGACAGGGCCAACCCCTCTGCGATCAAGTTACCAGCGAGTTGCGCCACGCCGGTTACGATCCGACTTGCGAACGAGTGGATACTCTTTCCGATTTGAAGGCCGCGCTGTTTCGCGGTACGTGGGACCTCGCCGTCGCTGGTCCATGGGTGCACTCCTTACCTACGACTTCTATAGCAGAGTTGCTTGAGCAAAGCAGGCCCAGCCTTCTTTTCGTCGTGCTATCAGCCAGGACAAAAAAATCAGAACAAAAGGATGCTCGTCGAAACTATATCGTACTGGACGGGGTAACCCAGCTTCCTTCGATCGTCGCGCGTGAGATGGCGCTCATCGATTCCCGGCGCGCCCAAAAAGAGGCGGAACAAGCGCTTCATGATAGAGACCGCTTGACGGCACTCGGTCGTGGTATCAGCGCGGTGGTATCCCAAGCGGAAGATCTAAAAGAGGGCCTGCAGGAATGCGTCGAAATTATGGTGCGGCAGTTCAATCTCGATTTAGTACAAATCTTGATTGTAAATCAGACTACGAACAATATAGAAGTTGAGGTAACTGCAGGAAATCCCGCCCTGATTTTGCAGTTGGGCGACCGGGTGTCTTCCCGTAATGGCGGCGGGGCCGGCGACCCACCTACAGCAGAAACGACCACTCAGAACTTCTCCGCAATGCGAGAGGGGCCCCTGGCCGCCGGACTAACGGCCTTGGGAAGCTTCCCCTTGATGCTTGGAGACAGCACTCTCGGAGTTCTTGCGGTATACGGCTACGCAGCATTCCCGCTTCTCCTCATTCCCGCGTTCGGGACAATTGCAGATGCCATTGCGCACTTTGTCGAACGCAAGCATAACGAAAAAATATTGACCCGTGAGCGCGGCCTGCTGCGCACGCTTATGGATACTATTCCGGATTTTTTTATCTATGGTAAGGACCGCAATCACAGATTTCTGGTCGCAAACAAAGCATTAGCCGAGCGCATGGGAGCAGCAAGCCCGGAAGAGCTGTTGGGTAAATCGGACTTTGATTATTACCCGGCGGAAATAGCGGCCAAATATGCGCTCGATGAAGACGAGGTTATGAACACGGGACGCGCCGTAATCAATCGCGAGGAAGTATGCCTTAGTGCGACGGGACAACAAGTATGGCATACGACGAACGAAGTGCCCTTCTGCGACACGCATGGAAACGTGTTAGGGCTAATGGGTATCGGGCACAATATTACCGCGAGGAAGCTGGCAGAGGCGGAGTTGTTGAAAGCAAAGGAGGCCGCGGAGATTGCGAACCGCGCGAAAAGCGAGTTTCTGGCGAACATGAGCCATGAGATCCGCACACCCATGAACGGCATTTTGGGCATGACGGAACTGGTGTTGGACACCGAACTATCAGAGGAACAGCGGGACAACCTAGGACTGGTCAGGCTTTCGGCTGAGTCCTTGCTCACCGTTATTAACGACATTCTTGACTTTTCGAAAGTCGAGGCTGGGAAGATGGAGTTGGACAAAATTTCCTTCGATCTACGCGAAAGTCTCGGCCAGGCGATGCAGACACTCAGCTTTCGCGCGCATCAAAAGCGGTTGGAGCTGGTTTACGAAGTCCAGCCCGATGTCCATGAGCCATTGATTGGAGATCCAGGACGGCTCCGACAAATTCTGGTAAATTTGATCGGGAATGCAATCAAATTCACCGAGCGGGGCGAAATCCTCATCACGGTGGCGCAGGAATCAGAGGATGAGCACGCTGTTTGCCTGCGCTTTTCAGTAACCGATACCGGCGCCGGAATTCCTCTGGAGAAACAAGCCAAGATCTTTGAACCTTTCTCGCAAGCGGATGGATCCATAACACGGAAATTTGGAGGCACGGGATTGGGACTCACC
This sequence comes from Candidatus Acidiferrum sp., assembly GCA_041476465.1. Lineage (GTDB taxonomy): Bacteria > Acidobacteriota > Terriglobia > Acidiferrales > UBA7541 > Acidiferrum. The sequence continues at coordinate 11,033 of JBGOTL010000106.1, forward strand.
ATCTCGACCCGGCTGGTGGAAATGATGGGCGGACGCATCTGGGTTGAGAGCGAGCCCGGCAAAGGAAGCACCTTTCACTTTACCGCGCGACTCGAAGTTCAAAAGACGACGACGCCCCGCCTCCCACTGATCGATCCCTCGCAATTGCGCGACCTGGCCGTCCTGATCGTGGATGACAACTTCACGAATCGCAGGGTTTTGACGGGCATGCTATCGAGATGGGGGATGATTTCCACGGCGGTCGAAAGCGGCCGCGCGGCGCTTCTGGCAATTGATCGGGAAGTAAAGGAGGGGAATTCATTTTCTCTTATCATAGTGGATGGACAAATGCCGGAGATGGACGGCTTCACTCTTATTGAAGAAATGCAAAAGCGGTACGATCTATCTGGTGCGACGATTATGATGCTGACATCGATTGGTCATTTGGGAGACGCGGCCCGGTGTCGCGATATGAAATTGTCCGCTTACTTGGTAAAACCAGTGCGGCAGGCCGAATTGTTGGAAACCATATGCCGGGTACTTCGGATGTCGCCACAAAAAGAATCGCAAGAAGTCATTACCCGTCACACCTTGCGCGAAGAAAAAAAACGGCTAAGAGTACTGTTAGCCGAAGATAACGCTGTGAACCAGATACTGGCTGTGCGTCTTCTCGAGAAAAGAGGATTCATGGTCACAGCCGCGGTGAACGGCCGGGAGGCTGTTGCTGAATTCGAGAAGCAATCTTATGACCTTGTTTTGATGGACGTGCAGATGCCCGAGATGGATGGCTTCGAGGCTACCGCAGCGATTCGAGCAAAAGAGATGCTAAGCGGCAAGCATATTCCGATCATGGCGATGACCGCCCACGCCTTAAAAGGTGATGAAGAGCGTTGCATCGCAGCGGGAATGGACGGTTATATTTCCAAGCCCATCCGCACCAATGAAATGTTCACTGCAATAGAAAAAGCACTGGGAAAAAATCGTCCCGCTACGGCAACGGCTGAAACGAACACTGACAAGCAGGTCGTGAGTCAAATCGAGTAGTGCGGCTGACAATCCTTGCGCTGTTCGACACCACGTCAATTCTGTTCCCGATGCCTAGACTGATTAGATGACGGCGTCGGCTCCTTCGACCGAGTAGACTTGGTTGCTGTTCGACGACCAAGGCTCGGAAGAGAGGAGCCGAGCGATGTTGATTATAGGATGCGATTTTCACACACGCTTTCAGCAGATTGCAATGGCTGAGGATTCCACAGGAGAGCTGCTTCTCGAGCGGCGGACGGCGGCTGGGGACCATCAGCAAGCAAGGCAACACCATGCTGCGCTGGTTGCTGGTGGAAGCAGCGCAAAAAGCAGCGCGGTGCGATCCCGCCCTGCGGCAGGACTATTAGCGGTTGAAGTTCCGTCGAGGACACGCGGTGGCCAAAGTGGCCATCGCGCGCAAGTTGGCCGTGCGTATGTACTGGATGCTGCGTAGTGGAGCAGATTACGCACGGCTGGTTCGCATGCAAGGCAGCCCGGGGGGCACCCTGGTGAGCGCAAGCTCTCCGAGATTTTGATTGGGCGCCTTGCTCCCCCGAGTGATCGGGGCGTCTGAAGAACGAATCATGGTCGGAAGTAAGTGCCCAAATAGATGGTTGGTGGAACCAGAATCACCGCTAGATTCACAAAGCGAGCCTTGGTCGAAGCAGGAACAGATTTCGGTTTAAGAAAGAAGAAAGGCCAGCCCTCGTGGCTCACAAACTCGAAG
>JBGOTL010000107.1:0-12675 GCA_041476465.1 Candidatus Acidiferrum sp.
ACGCGGGTGCGGCTGAGTTCGGGACATTGCGTGGCGACAAAGCGGTCGAGACGTGTGCCGGAATCCGAGGAGGCGGCCAGGAGTTCGCGATGGGTGGCGGAACCGGGTGAAGGCACGGAATGATTGTAGCAAGGGGGATAGAGGGCAGGGGGCACGAGATAGGAGGAGTGAAAGATGAGTGCCGAAATGGGAAGAGATACCCCCCACCCCGGGGGGGTCTGTAACAGTGACAAACAAAAGGCGTTGGGGTATACGGAACTTTGAAGAGTATACGTAAAACAAGAACTGTCCATTGATTGAGGAATAGAAGGGGTACACCCCCTCGTTGTGAAGACAAGTGTGCGCAGCGGATTGAAAGGAAAAGAGTTAAGGGGCGTCCTGTTGAGCCAAAATGGCCCTCTTGCGCGGAGGCTACGGAGGGCATCCTGTGGATAGGATTTTCTTGGAGTCACGGCCGAGGATAACATGAAATTACCGACTGGTTAAGTATTATGCAGGGAATGGGGAGAATTGGGGAGTAGACGGTAATGGGGCGAGATTAACGGTGTGGGCGGCAGCAAGACGAGGTGAAGAATCTCCCACCCTTGCAAGACCAAGACCGCAAAGGTAGGCTTCACTGAACCTGTTCGCCCAGTTAGCGTGCTCCACCCGCTGGCATCTTCCAACGACATCAGCGCGCGTCACTTCTGAGTATTGTCACTTGTGCACTGCGTCCAGAACTCAATTTTCTTGAGCCGATTCTCAAGCTCCCAGAATCCGGCCGTCACCTGGCCAGCTGCCTGTTCAACTTTGGGATGATAACTGCGAATCGCGCCAGTTATCCAATTGCCGGAGACAAGAATTGTGCCGGCAATTATGAGTCCAACCCAGTCGCTCATGATTCCTCCCCGTATTTACCCGCGTGCTGTTCAAGCCTGCGGGTCGAGATCACAAATATTCAGTGCGCCACTCGCCCACGCCAGACGTCGCGGAGAGCTAGGCATTCGTCCTTGTTTCTTGTTCCTAGCCGGGTGTCTGCCAGTGCCAGTAAAGCGAAAACCGCCATGTTGGATGGGAAGAGCACGCTAGCGGCTTCTTCGGTCTTGGGTTGCCTGCGGATGACGATGCCTGAATCTGACTCCGTGATTCGAGGAAGAACGGACCCAGCGGTGCCGTGGATATTTTGGCAAGCGATGCGCCACGGGGCATTTACCAGTGCTCTCATTTGGTTATAACCCTGGCCGAGATGGGCATCAATTTTGGTGGCTCGCAAAAATAGGGGATCCGGATGCCAATCACCGTTACGGTTATTCTCATACCGCGTTCTCACGGCTTCATACTTGTTTTTCATTTCTTCTACCTCTGCCGTAGGCACTGCACTCACTGCTTCGGGAGCCACTTTTTCTAGGTCTCGAAACTGAATCCACTTTTGATAATCCGAGAAGTCGGCATAGTCATTTGCGGTCGCGTCATTCATGAAGAACACGAAACTTGCGTTGATAGTTCCTTCGATCAACACTCTCACGAGCGCGAACGCGTCGTCTACAAGTGAGCGCTCACAGAGAATCCGAATCGCTTCGAATGTGTACAGGCTTTTGTGCGTGAGACCAAAGAAAATGCGATCCCTTCGCGCAAAACCCTTCTTGTCCCTCAGGGTGCCACCCAGAACCTTGTTTGAGAAACTCACGAGTCTGTTCGAGATGTCTCGCTGATGGGGATAATTGAATGTAAGAGAAGTTGCCTGCTCAGATGCGTCCATGTATCTATCCTCAGTAAGCAGCGCGGTTGCTTCGGCCGCCCCTAGTCCGATTCTGCTGCTCGTTACAACGGCAGCTTAGACTGGGCCCATGAAGGCAGAAAGATGACATTTACCGGAATCTTCTTCCAAGGAATATTCCCTCTTCAGCCGACCTATGACTTAGGGGAAACTTGGGCCTTTTGGCGTAGGCGTTTCAGTCGCGCAGTGAGTGCCCGCTTTTCGAAGTGGTCTCCCAAGCCGAAGTGTTGCGAAACAAGATTGAAAAGAATCAGAACGCTATCGATCCTGTCTTTTCCAGTAGTCTCTTTCACTGAGTCGAAGAAGATACGCGTGAATTCTGCCCTATGCTCGTTAAGCGTCCTGTCAAGGCTTGCATATCGATTCTTGATCAAAAGGGTCCGAGTCAAAAGCCGTGAGTAGAGGCGAAGGGTTTGAGGCAGGAGTTCGACGCAACGCGCCATCTCCGCCCCGCCGTTTTCCTGAACCATCTGGTTTCGCTGGAGAAACTTCGGATCTAACATTTCTTGGCAAAAGTTCATCCCGGCCAACTCGTCGGCCATTTTCCGAAGCTTAAACGGGAGTCGTTCAAGCGATCTTGTTTTATCGCGTGTTGGCAAATCAGAGCGTGCAGAAGAGCTGAAGAGTACGTCAGGTGATCTTCCCCACAGAGTCAGATGGATTATTAAACGATCTGCCTCATACCCGCACGCCAAGAGGTTTCCAAATGCTCTCTTGCCTCGGTCGGATTGGAGGATTGCATCCCTCAGTCCTTCCTCTAACGCCGTGAGCCTTGGTCCTAGGCTTTTGGATTGCGAAACTCTCTTTTTTCCTGCCACCTTTGCACCTCGTCACACTCGGTAGTCCTGGCGAGTGACCCACGGATGCTCCCAGTTCCATAAGAGACAGCAAATTAAGATCAGATCATACCACTTCAATAGTTCACCGTGACGTAATAGAGTGCCATTAGGGCTGTTCGAACAAGGACGGGTCTGAAGACCCGCCACTACGGAATGTGCACTGACAAAAAAGGGAGGGAAGGTAAAGGCGGAGGCGTGAGGGTCACTTGTCCGCGTGGATGCGGTCGGCGGGGACTTCGACTTCGGTAACGCCGCGGAAGGAGAACAAAAGCTTTACGAGGTACGTGGGTGGCTGTTCCGAAGTTTGTTTCACGACGTGGGCAACAGCGTCGGTGACCGCGGCCTGGAACATTACGCCCTCGGCCTGGAGGCCGGCGAGGTTTACGCGCACGAGTTGGCCGGGTTGGAGCATGACTCCTACAGAAAGATCGTGCCGCTGCGAGTAGTTAAATGCAAGGCGTTTCGGATGATTCCGGAGGCGTGCGGCGAGAGCAAAAGGCCTCTTGCCCCACGCTGGCTGGGAGTTCTAGCCGATCCCATCGATTGAGGAGGGTACAGGTGTTGCCACGATCCCTCCGCTCCGGTCGGGATGACAGAGAATCAAAATACCGGCGAGACGCCGGCGCTACAGAAACGGAGACGAAAGATGCCGGGCTTCCCGAGACAAACGCTCGGGACCCCCACAAATCGGGGGAAAGCCCGCCGCTACAAGGGCGACCCAAAATTTTCTTGCTGGTGCAAGGGTCGGACACCAGTCGTGACTCGTAATGATGGCTCGTTCGCTTAGCTTCAGCACCTTCAGAGTCGATTGTAATCTTAGTTGTTATTCTCGCGCCCGTCCCGGCGTATAATCCCGGCAATTCATGACTCTGCTATCCGGAACACGACTCGGGCCTTATGAGATTCTTGCACTCCTCGGGGCGGGCGGCATGGGAGAGGTGTACCGGGCGCGCGATTCGCAGTTGGGCCGGGATGTCGCCATCAAGGTACTGGCCAATCTCTCGCTGGACCCGGGCCGCTTGCACCGGTTCGAGCAGGAAGCACGAGCGGCTGCGGCGCTGAATCATCCCAACATTTTGACCGTGCATCAGGTGGGAAGCCACGAAGGCGCGCCCTACCTCGTTTCCGAGTTGCTCGAAGGAGAGACGCTTCGGGAACAACTCCGGCGCGGACGACTGCCCATTCCCAAAGCGATCGAGTACGCCGTGCAAATCGCGCGGGGATTGGCGGCAGCACATGAAAAGGGGATTATCCACCGGGATCTGAAGCCAGAGAACTTGTTTATCACCCGCGATGGGCGTGTAAAGATTCTGGACTTCGGTCTGGCAAAACTCACGCAGACAGGGCAGACCGCGGAGAGCAACGCCGGCACGCTGACCGCCGGAACGGAACCTGGTGTGGTGCTTGGCACGGTTGGCTATATGTCCCCAGAGCAGGTTCGCGGGCTGGGCAGCGATCATCACGCGGATATTTTCGCGTTTGGCGCCGTGTTGTACGAATTACTCGCAGGGACTCGCGCGTTTCAGAAGCCAACCTCTGCAGAGACGATGACGGCTATTCTCAACGATGACCCGCCATCCATATCACAGCTCACGCCCAACGTGCCGCCCGCTGTGCAGAGAGTCTTACACCGTTGCCTGGAAAAGGAACCGGAGAGGCGCTTCCAATCCGCTTCCGACCTGGCGTTCGCGCTGGAGGCGCTGTCAGACTCTGGCGTGTCGGCCATGGGCGCGGATGCAGCTCCGCAAAAGTCTCGCGCCATGCTGGGCTGGATTGCAGCAATCGGCGTCGCAGTGATTGCCGTGCTACTGGTTACTTGGTGGAGAAGTCCCGCCGTGGCGCCGCAAGTCGAAAGCGTCGTCCAACTCACCCATGACGGGGAGCCGAAACCCGCTCCCGCCTCGATGGCCAGTGATGGCTCGCGGGTCTATTTTGAGGAGCGGCGCGAGGGCATTCTGACCCTCGCAGAGGTCTCCGTTGCGGGCGGCGAAACCCTGCCAATCACGACAGGGCTGGTAAACCCACAGGTGTTGGACATTTCCCCCGATCTCTCGGCATTGTTGATCACAAATGGGATGTTTGAGGACAGTGTTGTCGCGAGTTTGCCCTTGCCTGCAGGGCAGCCTCGTAAACTTGTCAAAGCTGGGAGCGCCGCGTACTTCCCCGATGGACAACATATCGTTTATTGTGATGGGGCAGCCATGTTTACCGCGCAAAGGGACGGTTCCAATGCGCGGAAACTCGCCGAGCTGCCATGCTTCAGCTCCTCGCCTAGCATCTCGCCCGATGGGAGCCGCATTCGCCTAATTGTTCCGAACGATTTCTTGGGTAACAGTACCTCCCTCTGGGAGGTTCGGAGTGACGGCACGCAATCTCATCCCGTTCTCCCTCACTGGCGGCAGCCACCTTTGGAGCTCGGTGGCAAGTGGACGCCAGACGGCCGGTTTTTCGTTTTTGAACGCTTGGAAGCGGGGCGCGCCGATCTTTGGGCCCTCCCGGAAAAACATGGATTTTTTTCGCGGTCCCCCGCCGAACCTGTGCGACTTACGAACGGTCCTCTCTCCTATCAGGCCGCCCTGCCGAGCCGCGACGGGACAAAAATCTTCGTCATTGGCTACCAGAACCACGGGGAGTTAATCCGTTACGATTCCGTCTCCAGAAAGTTCTTGCCCACCCTCGGCGGAATTTCCGCCACCGATGTAATGTATTCAGCCGATGGGCAGTGGGTAGTTTATCTTTCCTATCCCGACCACACTCTCTGGCGCAGCCGCGCGGACGGAAGCGAGCGTATGCAATTAACGTATCCGCCCATGCTGGTCCGTTATCCGCACATTTCTCTCGACGGGACGAAAGTGACATTTGAGGCCTGGCTCCCGGAAAAAGGCAACGGGGCTTACATCGAAGATATGTTGGGAGGAGAGGTGAAGTACGTGGCCGATGGCATTGGCCCGTCTTGGTCGCCCGACGGAAAGTCACTGGTACTCACCCTACGAATTCCTGGCGAGAAATTAGGAGAATTTAGAGGGGAACAGTTAGCGATTGTGGATGTAGCCTCGGGGAAGATTTTGACAATCCCTGGCTCGGAGTCTAAGTCCACGGGCCCCTACTGGCCTTTGCCTGGGATGATCGTTGCCGCGGGGGAGCACAGCACTTTGTACTCCTATAACCCAACGACTCAGGCGTGGTCGCTACTCGTCGATGGACCGGTGGACAACTGGATCCCTTCCCCCGATTCGAAGTACATCTACTTCACCAAGGAGACGGCGGAGAACCCGGCAGCGATGCGCGTGCGGCTCGCCGATGGCAAAATCGAACCCATCGTCTCACTCAAGAATGTACGGCGGGTCGCCGACCCAACGGTCCTTGGCGAGTCCTCGATAGGCGTTGCCCCGGACGGCTCTCTGCTCCTGACCCGTGATCTGAGTTCGCAAGAAGTCTACGCACTCAGTGTCAAGTGGCCGTGAGAGATGCGTGTGCAGGACTCGGCCCGTCCTGAGGTGCGGGCGGAACGAAAAGCAGATCCCTCTCTCCGCTCGGGATTAGAACAGAACAACCTGTTGAGACTCCACAGCTAACTTCTAGTGCGCCTATGGCGCTTGCGGGCCGGCGAGGTTCACGCGCACGAGTTGGCCGGGTTGGAGCATGATTCTTACACGAAGATCGTCCCGCCGCGAGTCGTCAATTGCAAGGCGTTTCGGATGATTGCGAAGCGTGCCGCGGTGAGATTGGATTGGCGCCAAGACGCAGTGGTTGAGGTCCTTCAGGCATCCTTGTCGGATGCCTTCAGGATGACAAACTAGGGATAAAGCGAAAGGAGAGCGAGAAGCACGGACCGCCTTCCCGACGGGAGTCGGGATAAACTCCAGGCGGCCCCTACAAAGGCGAAAGATGCCGGACAGAAAGGGGAATGCTTATGTCGGAGCTGAAGCTCCGACCCCCAGTTGCCACACAGACGCCACCGGCGCCAAATCAGGTTCCAGCGGGGGCCTGGAGCCACTTGATGGATCTGCGCCAGGGGGCGAACTCTCCGCTGCTCATCGGCGTCTGCAACCACACCGTCAGGCTGTGCCGGGCAACCGCCCAACGACCCGGACCGTTTTCTGCGGGCTCCGGCAGGCCAACAGGAGGAATTACCTCCGGCGCAAGCCAATACGGGCTGACATTTGCGAAAGATCGCTCGGCGACAGTACTTGACGAGTGGCGCTCGGTGATCGCACCCGTAACCGACAGTTTTAGCAATGCCCCGACCTGCTCCTGGGATGCCCTCATGGTTATCAGGATTTTGCCCGCAAACCAGAAGCCTGCAGCCAGGAAGGCAAATTGAATGAGGAGATTTCCAAGCGCATACCAATTGCTTTGTATCCAAGCGGTGAATTCGTTCATGGCCTCACCTTGGACTGGGAGAAGTTCAATCTACAACTCAGCTCCGGCGGAGGAAACTGGTGGGAAGACCAGGAAACGGGCAGGTGGTTTCCCTGCCCTCTCGGCCCACCCATCTGCCCGACAAGCGCTCGGAAGCGGCCTAACGCGATACAGGAATTCCCAGCCGCCGCAGCATGCAGCCAACGGCGGAATCGGAATCAAAGGAGCAGGAGTGAGGAGGCTAGCGAAAGGCAGCCCCACCCTTTCTGCACAAACCACAGAAAGGATGGGCCACCAAAAAGCGTCCTTGCGGATCGATTGCCGGCCACGCGCCTCAATCGTAACGATGATGCAGGTCTCTTAGTCGCAGATGAATATTTCAAGATGTAATGATCATCCCCACCGCTGCAGCAGTCATGATAACGAAAGTAGCCCAGCCTAAATACCTGAGTAACGGCGAATTCACACGGTTGCCCATTACTTTTTGGCTGCTGGTCAGGAGGATGACAAGCAGGATCAGCGGCGGCGCCAGAAGGCCATTGATTACCGCCGACCAGAAAAGCATTTTCACCGCGTTGAAACCTAAGTAGTTCAACGCGAGACCCAAAGCCATGGCAACGGCCATTACTGCGTAGAACTTGCGCGCGCTTCTTGGTTTGTCGGCCATGGAGCCACGCCAGGCTGCTCCTTCCGCCACGGCATAAGCGCACGAACCCACGAGGACCGGGACGCCCAACATTCCCGTGCCAATCAGGCCCAGCGTGAAGAGCAGATAGGCTCCATCGCCGGCGAGGGGACGCAGGGCTTCGGCGGCCTGCCGGGCCGTTGTAATGTCGGTCTGCCCGTGCGCATGTAACGTGGCGGCGGTGGTCAGGATGATGAAATACATGATGAAATTCGAAAAAAACATACCGGCGATGGTGTCAGCGCGCGCAGTTCTTAACTCTCCTGTGGTTGCGCCCTTGCTCTGGGCGAGAGTTCGGCCCTTGGCCCGCTCTTCTTCAACCTCCTCGGCGGCTTGCCAAAAGAAGAGATAAGGAGAAATCGTGGTGCCCAGAATTGCCACCAGCACCGCCAGGAATCCGCGTGACCACTCCAGATGGGGCACGAACGTCACCCCCAGCGCGTGCCTCCAATCGACGTGGGCATAGAACGATGCCAACACGTAGGCGAACAAGACGAGCGTCAACCACTTGAAAATCTTGGCGATCAGTTTGTAGGAAGTCCAAACCAACAGCCCAATGATGAAGAACGCGTAGAATGGAATCCAGACGAAGGATCGAATTCCCGTGATGAGTTGCGTGGCTTCCGCCATGCCGCCGAGGTCAGCACAAATGTTTATGACGTTCGCGACGACGAGAATCGAGCAAGCCCCCCAGAGCACCCAGCGCGGATAATAAATCCGCACGGCGGCTGCCAGCCCGCGCCCCGTAACCATGCCCAGCCGCGCGCACATTAGCTGGACTGCGGCCATCAGCGGAAAGGTGAGCAGCGCGATCCACAGCGTGGCATATCCAAAGGCTGCACCAGCAACGGACTATGTTGAGATTCCTGAAGGATCATCGTCGGCCGCCCCGGTGATCAGCCCGGGACCCAAGACGGCGAAGGACCTCCTCAGAAGGTTGTGTCCTTTGCCATTTTCGACATTTTTGGCAGGCAGATTTTTTCTCGCCGTCATATCCGTCGGAAGCGACGCCTTTTCATTGCGCCTTGTGGCCAATAAAAACTCTGAGGGAATTCCGTTCGCCAGAACAATTCATTTCTTGCGCCCACCACCAAGGAGATGAATGACGAGAGCAATCACGGCGAAAAGCAGGAGCAGATGAATGAGGGCGCTGGCGACGTGGTAGACGAGGAATCCGCCGGCCCAGAGTAAGAGCAGAATCATGAATATGGCCATGAACGCGCTGAATCTCATCGTTGTCCTCCGGAAACTGTATTATGAACCTCATACAAAACAGGAATAGAGCATTTACCAAAAACGGGAAATTGTCATTGGGAAAGGGTGCCAAGAGGAGTGGGTGAAGCGGGATCGTAAGAGTTGCTCGCCCGGGCCATCCGTCAGCTTGTCAAGAGAAACGAGACTGGCGCGCCCGGAGAGACTCGAACTCCCGACCCTCTGGTTCGAAGCCAGATGCTCTATCCAGCTGAGCTACAGGCGCGCGAAGGTATTATACCCATCAACCTAAGCCGGCTCGGCCAGAAGTTGATGCGGCGAGTTTGAATGGGTAGCAAGATGCAGTCGTTGAGGTCCTTCAGGCATCCTTGCCGGATGCCTTCAGGATGACAAACTAGGGATAAAACAAGAGGAGCGGGAGAAGCAGGTGAGTGAGAGTTGCGCGCCCGGGCCAAGTGTCAAAGATAGCCCGGATCGCGTGTATTCCTCGCTAGTAGGGGGACAATCGCCCTAATCCCTCATTTTGAGCTCGGAGGGGATAAGGGTAACCTGCTCGCTTTGATTGGTTCCCGAAGATTCGACATCATTGGCAACCACGGCGTTGATTAATGTAAGTGTGAGCTTGCCGGAGTTCCGTTGAATGGTGATGACCACGCTAGCAAACGGTTGCTTGGTCATATCTGCCTTCGCAAACTGCGGGGACGCCGAATCAATCGCTTTCTGAAGCACGAAGGTGGTGCTTTTGCTTGCGATTTGGACCGAGAGCGCGTTCACCGGGATAGCGGGAGCGAGGATGTCGTTCGTGGTGGTCGCTGCTGCCAAGCCCGATGGGCTTCCCGAAGCTGGCGGGTTTCCTAAGACCAGCGAGATCTGCACCGGCGGAGGCTGTGCAGATGGTTGCGCCGCCGTAGCACTTTTTTCCGTACTCGTAAACAATTTAGCGGCAGTGAGGGTGATTGTTTCCTGTGTGCCGGGACCCGGGCTGGCCGAGGCGCGAATGGAAGTGATCGTCGCGTTGGTCAAGAGGTAGATGACCTTCATCGGGCTGGAGCCCGAAGTAAACAAGGTGATCTTCACCTGGGGGAGCAACATCGCGGCCATGCAATCTAGCCACAGTCTGGGCGATGCGCTGTCTATGCGCTTCACGATGGAAAAATTATGGCCATCGGCGGTGGTGGAGAGAAGCTCGACTTCACCTTTGTGACATGCGTCAATTGATTCGCCCTGGAGTCCGTCCACTTTCATAAACGCGATACTGGTGGCCGTGGCGCAAACTGGCGCGATGGGCTTCGCGATTGCCGCTGCAGAAACCGCTGGAGCGGACGGTACAGCAGGCGCGGCGGGCTTCGGCACGGGCACCGGAGCAGGGGCCGGGGCGGCAAGAGGCTGCGGCCCGCTGGTAATCACGCAGCACATTGTCTTGCCGTCGAGCGAAACCTGCCTGGTCGTGAAATTCGCATATATGGCCAGGCCCAAGCGCAGGCCAGCCAAAATCTTCGGATTCGTCACCTTGAACTGAAACGCCGCGCCCGTCGCGCTCACCTTCGCAGAGACGACAGCTGAGCGCGCATCAATCGCCGTGATCACACAGCAAGCACTCTGCGCGCGCGCCACAGCCGGTTGCAACATTGCCTGCACTCCGAGCAGACAGAGCAGGGCAACGAGCTTCGCCCATAGGAATCTCGATCTGCCGTCCATCTGTGGTTTGGTTTTCATTGCCGGTTCCTCCTACTGGGTGGCGCATTCTTCGTTCGACGAAGGATGGGATGTGATTTGGTCCGCACGGCGATCAATGGTGGGACGCGGATGGCCGGAATTATATCACTGGGAATGCGGTGCAGGGCTGACTTCCCTAGCGCACCAGCGAATCGCGAGCCGGTCACCAGCTGGAGACGAGGTGTGTTTCCAGGACTGAGCTGCAGCAGGCGGCGCTTACAAGTTTGAAGTGTTGCCAAGATTCATCGGGTGAGGTCCTTCGCCCCGACAGGAGTCGGGGCTCAGGATGACAGTATTTGATACTTGATTCGATGGAGCCTGGTCACTTCTTGGGGTGGGAAGTGCTGAAGGACGAAGACGCGATTAGGAGCTGACCTTCGGCGGGGTCGACGGGCTCCAGGTAGAGCGCAGGCTCACGCTTGATTCTTTGCTCGACGGTCACCCGGAAATAGTAGACCTTCCAGGCTACCGCCGAGAAACTGGCCGCGGAACCCTGCTTGTAAAGCGTATTGAGACCGGATTGCCAATTCGCGCAGAGGTGGTGATCGCCAGGATCGACGGAGAAGAAAAAATAGGACTTGCCGTGATTGGCCCCGATCCAGGTCCCATCGAGACCCAAGCGAGTCGTGGGACTCCCGATATAGCTCACTTCGGGGTCACGCTTCTCATCTTGGAAAACATAGACCAGGGCCTTGCCCGCTTCCGGTTGGGAGGCGGGGTGTTGTCTCTTATCCGTCTTGACGTCGAATTGGACTTCGTTCGGGCCGCAGCCCGCGGCGGCACGCGCCGCTGCTGCCTCTTCTTGTGCGAGTGCCGGTGAAGCGAGTAGAAGGACTATGAGCAGGCTCTTCATCCTATTCCCCTCGGTCGCGAAAGATAGTATACAGCGCACTCCCAGCTGCCCCGCTTACTTAGGATCGGATCGGTGGTTCCCGGGAGTATTCAACAAGCCGCTGATCACCAATTCAAACACAGTCTCCGACGAATTGTTGCGCCTGGGCACCGTTGGGTTTCCTGCCGGAATGGTTTCAGGCAGAGCTGGCCGGGAAACCTGAACGGACAGCAAGAAAGAGGATGAGCCACGGCGGCACAGAGGCAGAGAGATGACTCAAGATGCCAGGCTTTCCGGTGTGGGAACCGGAACGCCCCGACAGGAGTCGGGGTAAACGCCCAACGCGAAAGCCAGGCGGCTGCGGGCACGGTGTGAGATGCCCGGAGATGAGAGAAAGCAAGGACCAAGATGCCGGGCTTCCCGACAAAAACCGTCGTGCCCCCCACAAACCGGGGGAAAGCCCGGCGCTACACGAGCGACATACTGAAATTAACGCTGCGCGTGTTTTGGCCCGAAGAGGACGTCGAGAATGATGAGGGCGGCGCCGATGGTGATGGCGGAGTCCGCGACGTTGAAGGCGGGCCAATGGTAGGAGCCGAGGAGGACTTCGAAGAAATCGGTGACCGCGCCGTGGACGATGCGGTCGGTGAGATTGCCGGTGGCGCCGCCGAGGAGGAGCGCGAGGCCGGCGGCGTTGAGGGAAGAGACGTTCTGGCTGCTCACCAGGAGCCAGGCGAGGACAGCGATTACGGCGAGTGAGCCGGCTACGAGAAGGAACCGCAACCAGGGCGAAGAGGAATCGGCGAAGACGCCGAAGGCGATGCCGGGATTGCGGCTGTGGACGAGATAGACGAAGTTGTGGATGAGTTCGTGGCGCCAGCCTTCAGGAGTTTGAGTTTCGAAGCAAGCTTTGGAGGCGCGGTCGAGAAGAACGACGGCGAGAGTGAGCCAGAGGAAGCGGAGGCGGTGAGGGAGGGTCATGCGTGGCTCACTGATGTTGAAGAGAGATTCCTCGACTGCGCAGGCCGACGCTTCGCAGGAGCGAAGCGAGGAAAAAAGCGTCGGCCCGCTCCGCTCGGAATGACAGTGTTTATTGGGGCGGACAAGTTAGTTGTCACCCGTGTGACTGGCTTCAATTTCGGCGAGGGCTTCGGTGCAGCGCTCGCAGACAGTTGGATAGCGCTGGTTTTCGCCGACGTGAATGGAATAATTCCAGCAGCGGTCACATTTTGCGCCGTCGGCCTTCTGGACGCTGACTTCGAGACTGGGGACG
>JBGOTL010000108.1:0-12481 GCA_041476465.1 Candidatus Acidiferrum sp.
CTTCAAAATTGCTTCAACCATTTCGACCGCCGAAGCCGACGGCGCGTAATACGCGGAGCCCGTCTTCAATAAATTGACAATTTCCGCGCCGCCCTTGCGCGTGCGCTCGACGATCGCGTCGATGCGCTCCTTCGGAAGCATGTCGGGGAGGGGAATTCCCGCCACCGTGGAGTAGCGCGGCAGCGGCACCATGTCGTCGCCGTGGCCGCCGAGCACAAACGAATGCACGTTTTCGATGCTGACCTTGCACTCCGCCGCTACGAAGGTGCTCATGCGCGCGGAGTCCAGCACGCCGGCCATGCCCAGCACGCGATTTTTCGGGAAGCCGCTGACCTTGAATGCCGCCTGCGCCATGGCGTCGAGCGGATTGGTGACCACGATGATGATGCAATTGGGCGAATGCTTGACGATCTGCTCCACGACCGCCTTTACGACGTCATAGTTGGCCTTCAGCAGGTCGTCGCGGCTCATCCCCGGCTTGCGCGGGAAGCCCGCGGTGATTACCACGATGTCGCTGCCGGCGGTGGCGCTGTAGTCGCCGTTACCGGTCGAGATCCCCGTGGCGCGGGAATCAGAACGCGTCACCGAAGTGGATTCCAGCATGTCCAGCGCCTTGCCCGCGGGCGAGCCTTCCAGAATATCCGTGATGACCACATCGGCGAGCTCGGCGTCCACGATGCGCTGCGCCGTGGTCGATCCCACAAATCCGCTTCCCACGACCGTGACTTTCTTCCGCATTACGTTTCTCCTCAAAATTATCGCGCTGCAGCCGAAATACCTTTCATGTTCTCGATGATCGCGCTGGCAAACGCTGACGTGCCGAGCTTGGTTGCGCCGGGCATCAGCCTTTCCAAATCGTAGGTGACGCGTTTCTGCTGGATCGTCTTGGCGATACCTTCTTCGATCAACTTCGCCGCTTCTTTCCAGCCGAGAAACTCGAACATCATCGCGCCGGAGAGCATTACCGAACTCGGGTTGATGACGTCTTTGTCCGCGTATTTCGGCGCCGTGCCATGCGTGGCTTCAAAAACGCCGTAGCCATCGCCGATATTCGAACCCGGCGCCATGCCCAGCCCGCCGACCTGCGCGGCGCAAGCGTCGGAAAGATAGTCGCCGTTGAGATTCGGCGTTGCCAGCACACTGTATTCATCGGGACGCAGCAGCATCTGCTGGAACACGGAGTCCGCGATGCGGTCGTTGATCAGGAGTTTCTTCTTCCACTGGCCTTTGCCGTGTGTGGCGTAAATCGCGTCAAGCGTTCGCTTCACTTCGTCACACACGTTCTTCTTTAAAGCCTCGGTGGCCTGTTCCAGACCCGGTTCGATCATGGCGGCGTTTTGTTCGAACGTGAGTTGTGCGTTTTTGTCGAAGTTGTCGAGAATCCAGCTCTCGCGTTCGGTGACCGTTTGCGCGCGGAACTCTTCGCGCGCCAGGTCGTATCCCCAGTCGCGGAAGGCGCCTTCGGTAAATTTCTGAATGTTGCCCTTGTGCACCAGCGTCACGCTTGGCCGTTTGTTATCGAGAGCGTATTGAATCGCGCGGCGCACCAGGCGCTTGGTGCCAAACGGTGAGATTGGCTTGATGCCCACGCCGGAGTCCCAGCGAATCTGCTTCTTGCCGTCCTTCAGCATTTCGTTGTTCAGGAATTCCAGGAGCTTTTTCGCTTCCGGCGTTCCGGATTTCCACTCGATGCCGATGTACACGTCTTCGGTGTTCTCGCGGAAAAGCACCACATCCATTTTTTCCGGATGCTTTACCGGGGAGGGAACTCCGGTGAAGTAGCGCACCGGGCGCACGCAGGCATAAAGATCGAGAATCTGGCGCAGCGCCACGTTCAGCGAGCGAATGCCGCCGCCGACCGGAGTTGTCAGCGGACCCTTGATAGAAACGCGAAAATCGCGCGCGGCGTCCACAGATTCGTCGGGCAACCACTGCTTAAACGTGTTGTAGGCCTTCTCGCCCGCAAAGATCTCGAACCACGCGACGCGGCGCTTCCCGCCGTAGGCGTGTTCCACGGCCGCGTCGAAAACGCGGCGCGACGCCTTCCAAATGTCGCGGCCCGTGCCATCACCCTCGATAAACGGGATGATGGGCGCGTCCGGCACCTGCAGCACACCGTTGCTGTAGCCGATGGCTTTGCCTTCGGCGGGAACCGGTTGACCGTTGTAGGAATTCTTCATTCTTGAGAGCCCTTTGATCAGAGATGACAAAACTAATCGTAATATTCCTGGCCGAGGTGGGTGATGAGCTCTTCGCCCTGCATCCAGCGTAAAGTGTTTTTCAGCTTCATCAATTGAATGAACAAGTCGTGCTCCGGGTACAGCCCCGGCGCGGTCATCGGCGCTTTGAGGTAAAAGCTGAGCCACTCCTGAATCCCGCGCATCCCCGCGCGCTTCGCCAAATCCAGAAACAACACTAGGTCCAGGACAATCGGCGCCGCCAGGATCGAATCGCGGCACAGAAAATCTACCTTGATCTGCATGGGATATCCCAGCCACCCGAATATATCAATATTGTCCCAGCCTTCTTTGTTGTCCCCGCGCGGCGGATAGTAATTGATTCTCACCTTGTGGTGAATCTTCCCGTAAAGCTGCGGATACAGATGCGGCTGCAAAATATATTCCAGCGCGCCCAGCTTCGATTCTTCCTTGGTCTTGAACGAGCCGGGATCCTCCAGCACTTCGCCGTCGCGGTTGCCCAGAATGTTGGTGGAAAACCAGCCGTTCAGTCCCAGCATGCGCGCCTTGAACGCCGGCGCCAGAACCGTCTTCAGCAGGGTTTGCCCGGTCTTGAAGTCCTTGCCCGCAATCGGCACGTTGTTTTCCTGCGCCAGTTGCTGCATTGCGGGAATGTCCACGGTCAGGTTTGGCGCGCCATTCCCAAACGGTACCCCGCTGGTGATGGCCGCCCAGGCGTACAGCATCGAAGGCGCAATCGCCGGATGGTTGCTCTTCATCGCTTCCACAAACTTCTCCGGCGTTGAGTGCACCTCCTCGGGCTTCAGGAATATCTCCGTCGAGCCGCACCACAGCACCACCATGCGCGCGCACTTGTGCTTCTTCTTGAAATTCGCGATGTCTTCCTTGACCTGTAGCGCGATGTCGTACTTGGTCTTGCCCTTTTTTACGTTCTTGCCGTCCAGCATCTTCACGTAATTGCGGTCGAAGGCCGCGGGCATGGGCTTAATCTTCGAAAGAAACGATTTCACCAGCGACAGATGACGCGCATCGAGCACCCCGGCCCGCGCCGCTGCATCGTAGGAATTCTCCGGGAAAATGTCCCAGCCTCCGAAGACCAGATCATCGAGCTTGGCCAGAGGAACGAAGCTCTTGATCAGCGGCGAGCGCCCATCGGTGCGCTTGCCCAGGCGGATGGTGCCCATCTGTGTCAGCGAACCCACTGGCAGCGCCTGCTTCTTGCGCACCAGCTCCACTCCCGCCATGAATGTGGTCCCGACCGCACCCATCCCCGGCAACAAAACTCCCAGCTTTCCCCTCGGCATAACAATTCTTTCTGGCTTGTTCATGCAACCCCTCGGTGGTCTTAGGTGACAGGAGAAGAACAGCGAAAGGCGCGACGCTGTCTTCGCAATCGAACGAACAATAGTGCGCGAAGCGTGGACGTTTTGCAAATCGCCAGTGCCAGTGCCTGATGTAAATTGCAGTAAAGTCGGAAACGAGAGGGCTCTGCAGTAACCGTAGAGAGGAGTGAGTTGTCAGTGGGGATCTAGGAGCTGCTGCGCCGGAATTACAAGCGGCGGCGACGAGGAGACGAGAGGATGGAGCTGGTGAAGCTGATGGCGACCAGGGCGACGATGGCAGCCGAGAGGATGAAAACGATCACAGTGAATCCTCCAATTTCCAGCTGGATAAGGGCAACGGGAAGGCCAAACGTCAACTGTGTATTTTCAACAAGATAGCCAAGGTAATGTGGAAGGATGTTGCCAAAATGGGCAGTGAGTGGGAATAGGGAACAGATTTGCCGAACAGGGTATCAAGCGCGATCCTTTGACCGATCATCACTGAAACACAGATCTCCCGGCTGCATTCTGCTGAAGTGGTTCTTGCCATAGATTACTGGCGGGCGGCAAAGAATCCCCTCGTTGTTTCTGCCAGCTTCGGGCCCTGCAAATCACCATTGTGAACAGCTTTCACGAGCCATTGGGGATAAGGAAGGGCCGTCTTGTTATCGTGCAATGCCCGATTGTACTGGACGTAAATAGCAGCGGCCAGAATATGAATCCCATCGTCCTGAGCCTTCCAATACTCCTGCGAATTACGCTCGACTCCAAACTGCTCGCACACGATTTCTTCCAGGGCCTGTACGGAGTCCTCTTCCACATAACCGGGCGCCGAATTATAGCCAAAAGACTTGTTATGGTTTTCTACCTTGTCGCGGATGAGTGGATCTCGGCCGAGCTGCTCCACGGCTGAAGCAATTGCTGGATCACTGGCGTCATAGGGAGGATGCATCATCTCGTGGACCGCGTTGTGCAGCACGATTCTGAATGGATAGAGGACATGGGTAATGAATTGTGTGCCCGTGATTTTGATTCCGTGCGGTTCCGAATAGGCTAACAGGTAGACGGTGATGCGATTGGATGAGAGCGGCCTCCCCAGCCTGTCCTCAATAGCCGGAATCACGTTGTATGGCGGCAAGGTCAAGCTTAATTCAGTGATGCGTTTTTCGATGCGGGGCCGGGCGTTAGTTTCCCAGTACTGCGGGAACCCAACACGTTGAAGCGCCTTGAGCGCGATCTCCAAGTGCGGTCTGGCGTTTTCGTACACAGTCCATCCTTGTGCACTCCAATAAGGCGTCTTCATCAGAACAGTGTGCATGCGTGAGCTGTCGCGCGTGGTTTGGATCATCTGTTCAAGGGTTTCGTCCGGGGCAGCTGAAAAGTACAGCGACAACTTGGCGGAGATGATGTCACCGTCTCCATCCTTGATGATTGCTTTCAACTGCCGGAAGCTATCTCGCTCTGGAGGAGTGAACAGCGGGTTGAAGTGATCGTACTCAGCTTGGTAGTAGTCCAGGTAGTAAGGATCGCCGCTGAGCGCGTTTATTAGGCAGAAGGTGTCGTACTTGAGCGAAGGCTTCAGCTCCCAGTCGGTTGTTGTGTGCCGCCCGGTAGTTTGTGACTTACCTGGGAGGAGATGACCAGAACAGAGAACCAGAAATACAACCGCTCCACAAATCAGTCGAGAAATGCGCATTTGCTATTTCTACCAGCCACCGGGGAGAAAAGCTTGAACAGCTTTAACCTCAGATGCGGGTCCGATAAGCAGAAGGTGTAATCCCCGTACTTCGCTTAAAGCTCCGAGACATGTGCGCGTGGTCTGCAAATCCGCACTCAAGAGCCACGTCTACGAGGGGCATTGTGGAGCCTTGAAGAAGATCAAAAGCTCTCCTAAGACGCACCTGACCAAGGTATTCACCGAAGGTGCACCCGAGCAAGCGGCGGAAACTGCGAGAGATGTGCACAGGATGAACTCCCGCAATCCTGGCAGCGGTGGCAAGCGTTAAGTGCTCACTAGAGGCGTCATAAATGAGTTTGAGCACTTGGCCAAACCATTCCGGGTGTCGTGGACCGTCGCAGCAACGCGTGTAAAGACTCAGCAACTCTATGGCGAGATCCTCTGGTGCTTCACGGCCAGTATTCAGATAATGATAAAGATTCAATCCCAGAGAGTAGGGCGCACCCCCACGGGAAAAACGGAGTCCCTCTGCCACTTCGACCTCTGCCTGAATACTCTGAAGCCAGTCTCCTCGAAACTCGAAATTTAGAAGATGTCCGCCTTGCTTACAGAAACGGTCACTGTGAGTTTCTCCGGCGCAATGCCAAATGACAGTTCCCATCGAACAGGCACGCTCTGCTGTGCGCGTTCGTTCCGCATAAGCGCCAGCCAAGAGGAACGAGATATACGCGGTCTCGTGCTGGTGCCTGGGCAGTTCCTCATCTCGACTGAACACTGTCTCTGTGATGCGAAATGCCGCAGTCAGTTGCTGGCGAAGAAGGTGTCCCTGAAAACCCATCGGAAAGATCCTCGCCCTCATGTTAATCGATCTAGATTGTGACTGATAGGCGGGAAAGAGCATTTTCTGTAAGGCAGATCCTCATAAACGCGACAAGGTTTACGAAACGCCTGTCACTCGGCGGTGTAGTCGGCTAAGCGGATTCGGAACGCAGAGCGCGCCGGATGGGCCTTGATCGAAGGTATGTGTGACCGCGAAGTCGTAGATCCCGGTCTTGCCCGGGCGGTCGACGAGAGACCCCCCGAACTTGGGGCCAACGGAGAACGCAGGCCCGAAATCCAGGATGGAAGGGGATCAGAAAGTGTGGCAAGGGCGCAGCAAGCCGCGCCCTCCAAGTTTAGGATTTGCTAAGGCGGATGGAGCCGTCGCCGGTCCGGATGGAGAGGGGCTGGCCTCCGCCGTTCATTTTGCCGTGAATCTCGGAGTTGCTGAAGGTGCCTTCGACAGTGACAGGGATAGCGAGGCTGATATGCCCGTCACCGGTGCTGGCGTCAATATTGGCTTGGAAGTCTCCTGGAAGGACGAGATCCACGCCGCCGTCACCAGTATGGATACTCCAGCCAGCGTTCATTTTGGAGCCGGGCTGGACATGGGCGTCGATGCCGCCATCGCCGGTCTTGAGGGTGAGGGCATCGAAGCGGCCGTTAACGCGGACGTGGCCATCGCCGGAATCAGCTTGGAGCTTGCCGTCCAGGTCACGAGCTTCGATGGAGCCGTCGCCCGTGCGCAGGCGGATATCTCCTTTAAGGGTGTCCACGGCAATGCTGCCGTCGCTGGTGTGCAGGTCGATGGTTCCGCTGAGCGTATTGGCCTTGACGGACCCATCGCCGGTGTGGACGGTTACGTTGCCATCAATACGGGAAACTTCGACAGAGCCGTCCCCGGTTTCGACCTGCAGGTCAGCGTCCTTCGGCATGCGGACCTCGATACGCAGATTCCTGGAATTGTGGCCCCAGGAAAAGTTAATTCCCCAGTGCCCGGTCATGTGCGCGGTCAACTCGACTTTGTCGCCGTTCTGGTGCGATTCGACGCGAAGGTTTTTGTTGAGCTCGAGACCCTGATATTCGACCCTAAATTCGACCTCTTTGGTATCGCTGGTTGTAACCCGGACGGCGCCGTCGTTGGTGTCCACGCGGACCTGGGCGCGGCCGGAGACGGTGAAGGTTTTGGTGACGTCTTCCGCGGCAGCGCGGGGGGCCAAGGCAGCCGAGGCGAAGATGGCGGCGCAAGCGAGTGCCAGGTTAATTGCGGTGGTGCGGCTCGGTAGCGAAGTCATGGTGCAAACCTCCGTGAAACAGCGTTCTGATAAGAGGATACGACGGGTGGGCCGGAAATGTTCCAGAGAGCTGGTCAGATTGATAGGGAGCATCGGCTAATGGTGGCTCTTGGCGGCGTGCTTCTTGTGGGCGGCGCCCGGCTTGGGGCGCAGGGCTGCCAGGAACTGTGCGGTGGGGAGGGTGTTAATGACCTCGCGGGATTCCAACCAGCCGCGGCGGGCCATGGTGATGCCGTAACGGATGAAGGAAAGATTAGCGGTGTTGTGCGAGTCTGTGGAGATGACAACTTTGACGCCGCGGTCTTTGCACATGCGGAGATGGACATCTTTGAGGTCCAGGCGGTCGGGGTAGGAGTTGCACTCCATGGCCACGCCATGTTTGGCGCAGGCGTCCAGGACTTTTTCCATGTCGTAGTCGATGGGATCGCGGCGAAGAAGCAGGCGGCCGGTCGGGTGTGCAATGATTTGCGTGTAGGGATTTTCGATGGCCGCGAGCATGCGGTCGGTCATGGCAGCACGGTCCAGGTTGAAGTAGGAGTGGATGGAGCAGACCACGACGTCGAGCTGGGCCAGGAGCTCGCCGGAGTAGTCGAGGCTGCCGTCTTTCAGGATGTCGACTTCGGAGCCGGCAAGCACGCGGATTCCCAGGTCTTTTGCATTGGCGGCGTGCAGATTCTTGATGTGCGCGGCCATGCGCTTTTCATCCAGGCCGTTGGCGACGGTGACCGCTTTGGAATGGTCGGTGATGGCGATGTACTGGTGCCCCAGTTTCCGCGCGGCTTCGGCCATCTCTTCGATAGAGTTTTTGCCATCGCTGGCGGTGGTGTGCATTTGCAGGTCACCCTTGATGTCTGCGAGGGTGATGAGATGCGGGAGTTGGTGCTTTTCGGCGGCGGCAATTTCGCCGGTATTTTCGCGGAGCTCGGGGGGAACGAAGTCGAGTTTAAGCTTGGCGTAGATTTCTTCCTCGGTTTTTCCAGCGACGCGCTTTTCTCCCTTGAGGGTTGCCAAGGCGTATTCATTCAGCGTGTAACCCAAGTCGTTGGCGCGGCCGCGAAGCGCGACGTTGTGCTCCTTGGAGCCGGTGAAATACAGCAATGCCGCGCCGAAATTTTCTTTTTCCAGAAGGAGGACGTCTACTTGTAAGCTGTTTTCCAGCGTAAAGCTGACCTTATTCTCTCCGTGCGCGAGGGTCTGGTCGATGCCCGGAAATGCCAGGATGTGTTTGGCGAGCGCATCCACATGTTTTTGCGACGTGTGGCCTTCCGCCAGCGTAACCAGAAGATCGAGGTCTCCAACGGTTTCCTTGCCGCGGCGCAGGGAACCAGCGGGCGTGACGCAATGGACAGCCTTGCCGGCCTTTTCGATGTGAGCAATGATTTCGGTGGCAGCGGCTTCAGCGGTGTGAATATGGAAGCGTCCTGAGGATTTCTTGAAAACCTGGACGGCCTTGAGAATATTCTGTTCGCTCTTTTCGCCGAAGCCCGCGAGGTCGCGCAGCTTTCCAGCAGTGGCGATTTTTTCGACATCGGCAACGCTGCCAGCTTTAAACGTTTTCCAAAGAAGAGCAACTTTTTTCGGCCCAAGGGATTGCAGTTGCAGCAGTTCGAGGATGGTTTCGGGATATTTCTTCAATAGTTTCTTGCGCAGGCTGTAGCCGCCAGTCTCCACGATTTCCTGTAGGTGCTCGGCCATGCGGTCTCCAATTCCGGGGAGTTCCTTCAGCTTATCGGGGGATTTGACGAGTTGTTCGATGGATTCGGGGAGGCCGTCAATAAGTTCGGCGGCTTTTTCGTAACTGCGGTAGCGGCCGATGATGGCGCCGTCAATCTCCAGGAGTTGCGCGGTCTCGCGCAGGATGCGAGCGATCTGCTTGTTGTCCATGAAGGGGATTATAAACCGGGAATTCGCGCGTTCCAACGCTTGAGAGGCAACGGGGTTGCAAAACGCAGTGCTGCGGGGAAAAAAACAATGCCGACAGAGGGGACAGTCCGTCGGCGGAATACGTGCGATCGAGCTAACTACCCTTGGTAACGTTGGCCGCCTGGTCTCCCTTGGGCCCCTGGGTAATCTCGAATTCGACCGTATCTCCTTCCTGCAACGTGCGGTAGCCATCGCCGACGATCGCAGAGTAATGAACGAAAACATCGGGCCCTTCTTCACGGCCGATGAAGCCGTAGCCCTTTGAGTTGTTAAACCATTTTACGGTTCCTTGCACTTTCTCTAGTCCTCCTGAAGGTGATTCAGATGTTGCAACTCTTGTGGCGTGGGACGAGCCTGAGGACGCCGCCAAAAGTTTGAATTTCGCGGAGTGTACCAGAAAAATAAGCGTAGTCAATAGAACTAAAGCGAAGAAAAGCGAAACTACGCGCTTTCGGGCCTAAAAAAACGATTCAAACTCACTTTCGGCGGGAGCAAAGGGGCAAAATGAACTGAAAGTAGTAGAGAAGCCCCGCCACAGACTTGGCGTCGCGTAGACCGCCGCGATGAATCAGATGTTTCAGTTCGCTGACCGTGTAGGCACGGGAAATAATTTTCTCATCGTCCTCGGGCGCCGCAAGGCCAGCCGTAAGTCCTTCAGCGAGGAGGATGTACATGCGCTCTTCGAGGAATCCGGGGGTGGGGAAAACATCGAGGAAGACCTTGAAACGCCTGGCGCGGTAGCCGGTTTCCTCGATAAGTTCGCGGGCGGCGGCCTTGCGGGGATTTTCACCGGCGTCAATGCGGCCGGCGACGAGTTCCCAAAGGTATTGGCGAGTGGCGTGGCGGTATTGGCGGATGAGGACGATGCGGCCATCCGGAAGAACCGGAAGTACTACGACCGAGCCGGGGTGGGTGATGACTTCGCGGGTGGTGCGCAAGCCGCCAGGCTCGAGGACCTCGTCTCTGCGGACGCCGAAGACCGGGCCTTTATAAAGCATCTTGGTGCGGAGGATTTTGGCGATAGGCTTTTTCTTTCGGGGCATAGGTCCCTCGGTAGTGGTCAGTGATATTTTAACCGAAGCGATGGGCAGAGCACAGCCATCCCTCGGCTTCGCTCGGGACAAGGGAGTGGCTGAGCCACGAAGAATTGCTTGGAGATGCGGGTGCGCCTATACTCGGCGTCAGGTGAGCAGCGGAAACTGAACCATCCGCTCGGCGCAGCACAGAGAGAAAATGGCCATCAACACCATCATTGTGGATGACGAGAAGCCGGCGCGCGACGAGCTGGCATTCTTGCTAAAGGGATTCCCTGAGATCAACGTGATCGGGCAGGGAAAGAACGGCGTGGAAGCCGTGGCGTTGATCAAGGAGCACGCGCCGGATCTGGTTTTTCTGGATGTGCAGATGCCGGGCCTCGACGGATTCGGCGTTTTGAAGAAGCTAGTGGAGCGAAAGATGAAGGTGCCGCACGTGGTGTTTGCCACGGCGTTCGATCATTACGCGGTGCAGGCGTTCGACGTGAACGCGGTGGACTACGTACTCAAGCCGTTCGACAAGCCGCGCATCGCTAAAGCCATTGCGCGGGCCCGAAAAATGATGGAGACGCAGACTTCAGCGACAGAGCGGCTGGAGCAACTGGTGAGCCAGTTGGGCGCGGCGAAGCAGAACTCCTCGCAGCCGGCGAAGGTGTTGGTGAAATCGCAGCAGCGGCTGCTGCTGGTGGACGCGGAAGATTTGGTTTTCGCGTCGATCCAGGACGGCGTGATTTCGGTAACGGCAAAAGATACCGAGGGAACGTCGAATTACCGCACGCTCGAAGAATTGACCGCCGCGCTGGATTCGGAATCCTTCTGGCGGCCGCACCGCTCGTACATGGTGAATATTCATCACATCAAGGAAGTGGTGCCGTGGTTCAAGTCCGGCTACATGCTGAAAATGAACGATAAGAAGCAGACCGAGATTCCGGTAAGCCGCGCGCAGACCAAGCGGCTGCGGGAACTCTTCAAGTTATAGTTGGGCCAGCGCTAAAATACCTCTTGCATCCCGAATCCTCGCGTTTTTGGCGGGGTGAGGGATCTGCTTTTCGCTTTCTTCCGCCCAAGCGCGACCTCATCCGTGGGTTTTAGGAGGGCACGGCTTCAGCCGTGCCGCAAACGCTTCAGAAAAAGTGGGCTTTAGCCCCTAAAGCATCTTGGTTTTTCCGGAGCTCAGATTTATGAGATGAGTTGGCTTTGTTGACATCCTCGGCACTGCTTCAGCTTGAAGACTGAACCACTGCCCCATTCCCGGTACTGGGCCAATTTGGCAGCCCAAGCTCGGATCACTTCCGGATTGCCGGCAACCCTGGCGTTGGCGACTTGTTCTATACTGCGGCCTTGCTCGGGACCAGACTGGACGTTATTCTCAGTGAAAGGAGAAATCGCCATGGCAGCAACTCCCGCTTTCCCTTACGAGACACGCCTAAACATTCTGCACAAATCCTTAGAGGTAATCGATGAAAAGGCTCTTGCGGACGCGTGCGAGTTTACCTGGTACAACCAGACTCTCTGCAAAGTGAATGACTCGGTGGTCCGCCTCGGAGTCGTACAGGGAGAATACCACTGGCATAAGCACGACGAAGACGACGAGTGTTTTTATGTTGTAGACGGTCAATTGTTGATTGATCTGGAAGACCGCACGGTTGAGCTTTCGCCGCGACAGGGATTTGTCATTCCAAAGGGAGTGATGCATCGCACGCGTGCCCAACGCCGAACCGTGATTCTAATGGTCGAAAACGCTGGGATCATACCGACAGGCAGCTGATCATTGCTCCCGGCGCCCGATTTCTAACCAGTAGTCGCCCACTCTTACCGATTCCGGCCGAGTCACGGGGCGCCCGGAAGTTAACGAGCGAGCCTTCCAACTCCGGTTTGCCGGCGATCCGTCCAGAACCACACTCTGGAGTCGATCGAAATCAAACGCTACCGTTCACAGCGAAGTTTTATTGAATAGTATCGACATAATCCGAGGGCAGCCCGAGCCGGAGTGCGAGGTCACGCAACTTCGATGCGTATTCTGAGTTGGCCTCGTCAGCACGTGGCGGCTCAAGTAGATTGAAGCACAAAGCGGGAACACGTGAACCGTCGTTAAGCTCACATAGCACCGCCTCTGGACGATAAGCGCGAACGCTGGGTTCTGAATACAGTTGCTCGACCTCTGTGTGAGTGAGTTCCATCAGGATGCCATGCGCGAGGCGATTGGGATTCC
>JBGOTL010000109.1:0-12166 GCA_041476465.1 Candidatus Acidiferrum sp.
AACATGTAAGCGAACATGGTCCCTCCGGCGGGCCATGTTTGCGTCCAACTGCCGCGAGAGAACTTTGCAACGCGGCGATTCGCAGCGGCCGAGAGAGCATCCGACAACATGCGCAGGCACTGCGCGGCGCTTCTCCTGTGCGCGGCGGCAGCCTGCTTCATGGTGCAGCGGTCGGGATCGAGCGGCGGCGGACACTTCAGATGCGGCGCGGAATTCTTCAGCCACACAAGACGGTTGTTGTGCAGATGCGCGAAGATGGCCGCGATGGTCCGGCCACTGCCTTTTTGACCCGGCGGCTGGGCGCGCCACGCACGAGGGTCGAGATGTGAGAGGATGAGCTGGTTCATTGCGTCGTTGCTCGCGTAGGTTTCCAGCAAGGTGTCGCGAATCTCGGCCAGCGCAGCATAGGATTCGAGTGCCATGGAAGCTCCGCCAATTTGCCGGGGTTTCCGGCTCCTGGCTCGCGCATCGTAATGCTCCTGCTACCCTCGACGCAATAAATTTATAACTAGAGGAGGACACCATGAATCGAGAACGTGCGCTCAAGATTGTGTTGATGTTGGTGGGATTGCTTTTCTCGGCTTTAGTTTATCCCTTGCTGATGTTTGTCAGGCAAGAGCCTGCGCTGGCGATGATGCTGAGCGTCTATGTAACGCTGGGAATTTTTCTTCTGCTCGCGTCACGTAACCCGTCCGCGCATCGCAGCCTAATCACCTTCACCGCGTGGTCGAGCTTTGCTCACGCCGCTCTTATGGCGGTGCAGGCATATCAGAAAATGATCGAACGCGGAGAACTTCTAGGAGTGGCTGCGCTGGTCGTCATCGGCGTAGCTCTGCTCGTGCTGGCTCCGGCAAAACAGTCAGGCAGGCCTGCATCACAACCTTTAACAACTTGAAATCCTCACTGCCAACCTCAATCAGTGCGCCCACTCCGGCTCTTCGCGAACAGGAATGTACTCCCGGCGAAACCTTAGCCGAACCCCCTTATATTTCTGACGAGCTTCTTTCGTCAGTTCAACTTTAAGCTTGTGGCGTTTGCCGTCCAGCGCAGGGGGAATAAACCCGAGTTCATAGCGAGAGTGCAATTGCGCCAGAATCTTCTCCAGCGCGGCGGCGTAGCCCTGTGCAGGAGCGGAAAAGTACTCTCCTCCCGTCTGCTTGGCCACATAGTGTGAAATCTGTCCCTGCTCACCGATCATCAGGAAGCAACAGCTCGGGGCCTGCTCGTCTTTGATGCCGAACACAATTCCAGAGGTCTCCAAAAGATCATCCACCACGTGGTCCAGCTCGGAACGCGGTTGGCCAGTGTGATCTCCGTCGAGAACAACAATCACCGGCAGGGGTTGTGGGTTCCTACGATGCGCGTCCTGGATAATGAGCCGCAGCATTTTTCGATAGGTGACTTCCCCAACGGCATCACTGTCCCCTCCAACATGGAAGGAAATGGGCTGGATCGTTTCGGCCAACACGCGGATGGCACTGTCTCGGTCTTCGCTGGGCAGCAGGTCGAGCCGTGTCTCACCGTTGTCGCACCAATGGGCGACGCCCACGGTGTCATGTTTGTCCAGATGATCGAGCGCAGGTCGAAAATACGCTTCTTTGCCCACAAACTCTCTTGAGCCTCCAACTTTTCCGCCTTCGTTGCAGATTACAACCAGCCAAAGAATGACGGGCCGCGTATTGAAGCGCGCTCCGGCGTCGAATGACGCGATCGAGACTTCATGCCCATCGTCCAACACTCGAAAGTCTTCCTTCTGGAAGTCTGGAACTGGCAGCCCGTTCTTGGGGTGCTGGCTGATGACGTCGACCAGGACCAGCGAGGATTGCACCCGTATGGTCGGTTGCCTGGGCTCTTGGGCGAAACTGCCTGAAATCAGAAACAAAACGAGAGCCACACCTAGTGTGCCGGGAACTGTAAACTTTACTTCGGCTCGCATTCTTTTCCTTAGGCGACTTTGCGTGCCCCGTCCTCGTTTTTTGATGGCGGGTCTTTTAGGCTCGCCTGTAAGAACGCACGCCAGCGCAAAAAGTTTCGTTGAATTTGACGGCGCGTGGCGGGTGGCGCACCCTTAGTGTTGCAGATACCTCCTGAGTGGCCTACCCTTTGCGTTTTTTGCAAAGGTTGGCCACTCTTCTCTTGAGCTTCTGCTTCGTAAACTTCTCCACACTTTTCCACATCCCGTTCGAACGCGTAGGATACTGTTAAGATAAGGTATTGACAGCGACACCAGGCCGTGCTATCATGCCGCGTGACATCTCGACTTCCCCATCCAACTCCCGTTTTCCCTGAGCGTTCTCTGCGAAGGGCCGCTTGCTCTGCTTGTCCTGAGGAACGAAGGGTCCCTCGCTCTCTGCACCCATTGTGGCTCAACACAACGCCCTTTAACCCTTTTCCTTTGAATTCACTGCGCACACTTGTTGTCACAACAGGGGGGCACCCTTCTTCTCATTTCGAGTTTCGCATTTCGGATTTCGCCGGTTATTTGCAACTGGCTTTGTGCCCCCTTTGTTTTCATATTCTTACAAATCCCTTTTTTCACAACCCGTTTCTTTTGATATTCATGCAAATTGGTGGGGGGGTGGGGGTACCCCATTTCAATTTCACCGCGAAAGCTGCCGGGCTTCCCGACACAAATCGTCGGGATCCCCACACGTCGGGGCAAAGCCCGGCGCTACAAGAGCCTGCCTCCCTACCCCACTGCCCTCTTTTTCCTCACCCCACTCCCTTGCTTCCCTCCTCTTCCGGGTATACGCTTTCCAGGTTTGCACTGCCCGGCCTACCTATCCCCCTACGCCGGCCGCAAACCCAATCAGGAGGTTTTCATTATGGCGACAGCCAGCACAGTAATGGAATCGAATGTCAAAATTAGCGCAACCAAACTACTCATCAATGGCAAGTGGGTCGACAGCGTCTCCGGAAAAACCTTTCCCACGATTAACCCGTCGACCGCGGAAGTAATCACGCAAGTGGCGGAAGCGGAT
The DNA here is from genome assembly GCA_041476465.1 of Candidatus Acidiferrum sp. Taxonomy (GTDB): domain Bacteria; phylum Acidobacteriota; class Terriglobia; order Acidiferrales; family UBA7541; genus Acidiferrum. The sequence goes on from JBGOTL010000109.1 coordinate 2,982, forward strand.
GCCGCCGACGTGGACAAAGCCGTTGCCGCCGCGCGCGCGGCATTTGACAAAGGTCCATGGAGAAAAATGTCCGCGGCGCAGCGCGGCAACCTGATGTACAAGCTCGCGGATTTGATCGAAAAGAACACCGACGAGCTCGCGCAACTGGAAGCGCTGGACAACGGCAAGCCGTACCACATCGCCCGCGTCGCCGATCTTCCTCTTACCGTCGCCTGCTACCGCTACTTCGCGGGCTGGGCGGACAAGATTCAAGGCAAGACCATTCCCGTGCAAGGCCGCTATTTCTGCTACACCAAGCACGAGCCGGTCGGCGTGGTCGGGCAAATCATTCCGTGGAATTTTCCGCTGCTGATGCAAGCCTGGAAGCTGGGCCCGGCTTTGGCCACCGGCTGCACCGTGGTGTTGAAGCCGGCGGAACAGACGCCGCTCAGCGCATTGCGCGTGGGCGAATTGGCGCTGGAAGCAGGCTTCCCTCCCGGTGTTTTAAACCTTTTGCCGGGATATGGGCCCACCGCGGGCGCAGCGCTCGCGCGGCATATGGATGTGGATAAAGTTGCGTTCACTGGCTCCACCGAAGTCGGCCACCTCATCATGAAGGCTTCGGCCGAATCGAACCTGAAGCGCGTGACACTCGAACTTGGCGGCAAGAGCCCCAACATCGTCTTCGCGGACGCCGATATGGACGAGGCCATCGAGGGCGCGCACTTCGCGCTGTTCTTTAACCAAGGCCAGTGCTGCTGCGCCGGTTCCCGCCTCTTCGTCGAAGAAAAGTGTTACGACGAATTTGTGGAGAAGAGCGTGGCTCGCGCCAAAAAGCGTACCGTCGGCAACCCCTTCGACAAAAATACTGAGCAAGGTCCGCAGGTGGATCAAGACCAATTCAACAAGGTCATGAGTTACATCGACATCGGCAAGAAGGAAAACGCCAAGCTGCTCACGGGCGGCAACCGCGTCGGCGACAAAGGCTATTTCATCGAGCCGACGGTCTTCGGCGACGTGCAGGACAACATGCGGATTGCCAACGAAGAAATCTTCGGCCCGGTCATGTCCATCCTCAAGTTCAAAAACATCGACGAAGTCGTCGAGCGCGCCAACAAGTCGCTCTACGGCCTCGCCGCTGCTGTGTGGACCAAGGACATCACCAAAGCCCACGCCATCGCTGATGGCGTGCGTGCCGGCACGGTTTGGGTGAATTGCTACGACGTCTTTGACGCCGCGGCGCCCTTCGGCGGATTCAAACAATCAGGCATTGGCCGCGAGCTTGGCGAATATGGCCTTGCGAATTACACCGAGGTAAAAACCGTTACCGTGAAACTGTGATCGATGAACTGCGTTACGAGAAACTCCGTGCCGGGCCGGGGCTAGCTTGCCCCGGCCCCGACGGGGCTCCGCCCGTTGAATCCCTGCCCGTGAGCATCCGCCCCTACGAGCAACACGATTTTTCTGCGATGTATAAGCTCGACCAGTCGTGCTTCCCTCCTGGAATCGCGTACTCGAAATGGACGCTCCGCTACTTTCTGAATCTGCCCACGGCGGATTGTCTGGTCGCGGCGGAGAACACGCACATCGTTGGACTCATTTTGGCGGAAGAAAATCCGCCCCTGGCGCACATCATCACGCTGGATGTGGCGGAATCGCACCGCCGGAAAGGCGTTGGCTCCGCGCTACTCGCGGAAGTGGAACAGCATTTTGCGTTTCGTGGTGTTCGCTCCGTGTTGCTGGAAACGGCCGTGGACAACGAAGCAGGCATTGCCTTCTGGCAACGCCACGGCTATCGTTCGGAAGCAGTTTTGCAACGCTACTATCTCGGCCGCCTGGACGCCCACGAAATGCGCAAGATTCTGCCGGGCAAGTCCAAGCCAGCGCCGCCACAAAGGAACCTATAAACCCAATGCCACTGATTCAGGCGATCATCCTCGCCCTGGTGCAAGCCCTGACTGAATTTTTACCCATTAGCAGCACCGCGCATTTGACGCTGTTTCCCTGGCTGCTGCACTGGCAAGATCCCGGCGAGGCTTTTGATGTGGCGCTCCACGCCGGCACGCTGGTCGCCGTGCTTCTGTATTTCTTCAAGGATTGGCTCACGCTTGCGCTCTGTGGCTTGGGGATGAAATTCCCCGCCGCGGCCACCAGCGACGAAGTCGCCACGCATCGCCGGATATTCTGGTACATGATGCTGGCTACCATTCCCGGCGGCATCCTTGGGAAATTGTTTCATCACCAGATTGAAGAGCAGTTCCGCCGTCCGTTCATCATTGCCTGCTCGCTGATCTTTGTGGGGCTGATCATGTGGTGGGCGGACGCAAAAGCGCGCCACACACGCAAACTCGAAGAGTCCAGCCTCGGCGATGCCGCAACCATCGGTACCGCCCAGGCGCTCGCGCTTATTCCCGGAGTCTCGCGGTCTGGAATTACCATCTCCGCGGGATTGTTTCGCGGGTTTACGCGCGAAGCCGCGACACGTTTCTCGTTCTTACTTTCCGCCCCAATCATTGCCGGCGCGGTCGCAGCGGAACTCCCCAAATTGATCAAACTACACAAGGTGGGCGCGCTGGACCTGCCGCTCTCGACGCTGCTCGTCAGCATCCTGGTTTCTGGCGTTGCCGGCTACCTGGTGATCGCCTTTTTCCTGCGTTATTTGCAAACACACACCTTCAAAGTATTTGTTGTTTACCGCATTGTGTTTGGTATCCTTATTCTCGCTTGGTTCCTCCACGCGGGAATGCGTTAGCGCCAGCACCCCGCCGCGACACTCAGCCTTCCCCAAAATGCTGAGGAGAAAATGTGCGCTTCCTAACTCCGACTGAAAATAAACGGCTCAACGAGCTGATCGGCTTCTTGTGTGTCACCGTTGCGGTGCTCATGGCACTCGCGCTGATTTCCTATTCTCCGCATGACGCTGCTTTGAACGTCAGCGCGGCCTCGCCCGAAGACCGCCCGGCGGGCAACTGGATCGGGCCGGTCGGCGCCTATGGCTCGGACATACTGTTCCAGGTGTTCGGCTTCGCGGCGTTTCTATTGCCTGCGGCGATGATGATCCTGGGCTGGCGGTGGCTGCGAAGCCGGGCGATTGATTCGCAGGTGGCTACGCTGGCCGGCTACGCGCTTCTACTCCTCTCGCTGCCCTCACTGCTCTCGCTGTGGCACTTCCCAGAAGTGCGCGGCGCGGTTCCTCCCGGGGGATTACTGGGGACACTCGTTTCCGGAGGACTGCGTACCGGCTTCAACGTATGGGGCGCCAATCTTGTGGCGTTCGCGCTGTTTGTCGCGGCGCTCTTTATGACTACCAGTTTCTCTTTCTCCGGTGCACACGCCTGGGCGAATGGTCCTACGGGGCCGATCGGGGTGGTAGAGAAACTTGGAATCTTGCAGAAAGCGCAAACCCGCTGGAACGACTGGCGCAGAGATCGCGAGCAGGAGCGCATGCGCCGGCGCGTGGAAGAGCGGCGACTTGCGGGGCGTAAAGCAGTGACGCCGCAAACCTTCGGCAGCGCCGGAATGCCGGAGGAGGAACACCAAACGATTCTTCTGTCCGATGAACAGGAAGCCGACAAGGAAGATGGAGAGGAACCTCCGCAGAGGGCTCCTATTCTCTTCCTGAATTCAGACAGAGCCCAGAAGGCCGCGGGCAGGAAATCAACGGAGCCGAAGATTGCCAAGACCACTCCAAATTACAAACTGCCCTCGCCGCATATGCTGCGCGAAGGAGAAGGCAGCCAGAAACTCAATGAAGAGGATTTGAAGCTGCGCGCGCGCGCGATTGAAGAAAAGTGCATGGAGTTTGATGTGCAGGGCCGCGTAACACAAATCAACCCCGGCCCGGTGGTCACCACGTTTGAATTCAAACCGGAAGCCGGCATCAAGTACAGCCGGATTCTCAGCCTGACGGAAGACTTGTGCCTTGCGCTGAAAGCGGAATCGATCCTGATCGAGCGCATTCCGGGGAAATCCACCATCGGCATCGAGGTGCCGAATGACAACCGGCAGACCATCGCGCTGCGTGAAATTATTGAAGCGCCGGAATTTGTAAATTCACCGAGCAAGCTGACGCTGGCGATGGGCCGCGATTTGCACGGCCGCATCCGCATTACCGACCTTGCGGCGATGCCGCACTTGCTGATCGCCGGCTCGACGGGCACTGGAAAAAGCGTCTTCATTAATTCACTGATGATGTCCATTCTTTACAAAGCCAGCCCCGATGAAGTGAAAGTGGTACTCATCGACCCGAAACGCCTGGAATTGTGCTTGTATGAAAACATTCCGCACTTAATCGCTCCGGTGGTTACGGACCCGAAGATCGCTTCCAACGTGCTGCGCAACGCGACGCGCGAAATGGAGAACCGACTGAAGCTGCTGGCGCAGCGAGGCGTGCGCAACATTGATCAGTACAACCGTACATTCCAGAAACAACAATCGTTGTCGCTGTTCGACAATTTAGAGGAGAGCGAACACAAGCCGCTTCCCTACCTGGTAATCGTGATTGACGAGTTGGCGGACCTGATGATGGTGGATACCAACAACGTCGAGGAATCCATCACGCGGCTGGCGCAAATGGCGCGCGCGGTGGGTATCCACTTGATTTTGGCGACGCAGCGGCCGTCCGTGGACGTCATCACCGGATTGATCAAAGCGAATTTTCCGGCGCGTATTTCGTTCCGGGTGGCCAGTAAAGTGGATTCGCGAACGATTCTCGATTCCAACGGGTCAGAATCACTGCTCGGCAAGGGAGACATGTTGTATCTCCCGGCGGGTTCCGCGAGGCTGCACCGCATTCATGGCCCGCTGGTCACCGAAGATGAAATCACCGCGGTGTGCAACTTCTGGCGTCAGCAGGCGCAGGCAAAATACAACGAAGCGCTCCTCGAAGCACCGAAAGAAGAGAGCGGCAACGCCCAGGGAGCCGCGGGTAGTGCTGACGGCGAAGCCGAAGTGGACGACGCGTTGTACCAGGACGCCGTGCGCGTGGTCTGCGAGATGGGCCGCGCGTCCACTTCAACGCTGCAGCGGCGTTTGCGCATCGGCTATGGCCGCGCGGCGCGCTTGATTGACATCATGGAGAAGGACGGAATTGTCGGCCCGCCCGATGGCACCAAGCCCCGCGAAGTGCTGAAGGGACGGAGCTGGATGAAGGAATACGACGAGTCCACGCACTGAACGGAAGACATTATGAACGTGCTAAATTTTTTCATTATCGATCGGCATAACGAATGAATTGGCGCTCAGCCTATAAAAGGGCTGTGAACGTAGTCGGTATTGCCGCGGGTTCCTTTTTAGCCGAGTTAGCCACTCTGTTTATCTGCGCCAAATTCAACTGGGACATCAGGACACCAGGAATGCTCGTTGGAGACCGCCCGGGTGGGTCGAACGTATCAATCGCCGAAAAACTCTTGGTGCTAATCGGTGTTGATTCCACTGCTTATTTTCTGCTGATTTTAGGCCTGATTGCGCTTTTCAAGTGGCGTTTTGGCAAAAAGTCGACATGCTGACTCTCTTCAGAAACGCGAGCTATGACAAATGAGCATGTCTTCGGCCATTAACTGGCCTCTGTGCATAGTCGGCGCTGTTGTGATTTCTGGCGTAGCGACATGGGAAACTGAAAGCCTTGTTACCAACTGCTGTCCGGACACAAGGACACCTGGAGACCTCGTTATGCACTGGCTCCTGACAGAGATGGGCCCCGAGCAGCTGAAATTAGGTGACAGGGCATTAGTGCTTTTTGGGGCGACTTTTCCCTTTATTTGGGTCTGATGTTGGTTTTGCTTGCGTTATTGAAGTGGCGTTTTGGCAAGAAGCAATAAACTGTCTGGACGGATCGCTGAATCCGTCCCGCCGACGCAACTCCGGGCAACGTTATGGTGACATCGTTCGGAGTTGCCAGTAACTCTTCCCTGGGGTAATATCCCGGCGCTCAAATGACCTCACGCCGCATACATCTCGTTGTTGGCCTGGTGGGTGTGCTGACGTTTCTTTTGACTGGGCAAGTGATGCGCCACCATCACCCCGCGATGGCCGCGCTGACGCCGGACATACGAATGATGTATGTTTCCCGGCACATCTATCTGTTGGGGGCGGCTCTGGTGAATCTAACCCTGGGGCTGTATTTGCAGCTTCGATCGGCTGGCTGGCGGCGCAATCTGCAGCAGTTGGGCTCCCTGCTCATCATGCTGTCGCCCATGCTGCTGTTGCTGGCGTTCCTCGCGGAACCAGAGCGTGGATTGGCAGGGCGCGGCTGGCGCAGCCAATTCGGGCTGTTTACTCTATTCGGAGGCGTTCTATTGCACTGGATCGCGACATTTTTCTCCTCAAGAAACGCACAGCTGAATTGACACAACCCGTTGTCCCCAATAGAATTATAAATCTCCACCGTGCCGGGGTAGCTCAGTGGTAGAGCGCCGCCCTGAAAAGGCGGGCGTAGCCAGTTCGATTCTGGCCCCCGGCACCATGAATACCCAACAGTAACAAATTCGCCCTGCGTTTCTTGGAACGCCATTCTCCTGAATGACGTTCCACTGGTCGCCAATCGGGAGATTGGCGTTCCCAGGTTGACTTCGTTGACTTGCCGGGTACCGCGCCAATAAGATGCCAGCCTAATCAGTGATTTTGTTTTACTGATTTCTTCGCCTGCAGAACGTGGAAAGCGAAATCGCGCTATAATCCGCGCGATTACCATTGTTCGCGGGAGGCAGGATGATGACAAGGCGTGCTTTCTGGGCCATGGCCACAGTTGCCGCGTTTTTCCTTGTTGGGCACGGCGCCCACGCTCAGGTGAAAGAGGCGGTGGCCACGGTGCATGTTGATGTGACACCGGGCCACGCGATCAACTCGTTTGATCCCGACAAGGCGCTGGGCAGCTCCATCGACTCCCTCTCTAAAACAGGGATCGATAAAGTTTACACGCCGCATATTGTGCAGGAATCCCTTTCAGCGGGATGGGGACCAATTACCTATCGCAACAATACCGAGCTGCGCATGGCGGCGTGGCACTGGACCGAGAATGGAACATGGAGCGATGCGGCTCACAAGAGCGGGTATTTTACCGGCAGCACGGAGCTTAAGGAACCGCTGCGCTACATTCTTTCTTACGCGCTGCCGCACCGTGGTTTTTCGACCAGCGGCGACCGCCCGGTGCAAGGCCCGACGCTGACCTATTGGAAGAGCAATCCGTACCTCACTAGCAAATTTACCGGAGAAAGCGATGCGCTGCATCCGCAGTGGGTGGTCGTAGACCTGAACTCCGAGAAACCTGTAAACGCGATGCGTATCGCATGGGCCAGCCCGTACGCGCGAAGCTATCAGGTTGAGTATTGGGTTGGCAAGGACGCGCTCGATTTTGACCGTGGTCCGCAGGGCGAATGGAAGACTTTCGCGTCTGGCGCGCTGAAAAGCGCAGAAGGTGGCACGGTAACTCTGAAGCTTGGCGACGCACCCGTTTCGGCGCAGTACCTGCGCATTTTGATGACGGAATCATCGAACACCTGCGATGAGCACGGGGCGGAAGACATCCGCAACTGCGTGGGATATGCGATACAAGAAATCAAGGCCGGCACCATGGACGCGAGCAATGCGTTTGCCGAGGCCGTGACGGACGCTGCCGAGCAGCAAAAAGTTTCTTACTGCTCTTCTTCCATCGATCCCTGGCACTCGGCGGGCGACGTAAATGCAAGCGGAGGCGGGCAGCACAGCGGCTTCGACATCTTTTTCACCAGCGGATTGACCAACAATCTTCCCGCGATGATTCCCGTCACCATGCTCTACGGCACGCCGGACGACGCTGCTGCGCAGATTGCGTACATCGAAAAGCGCGGCTACCCGATTGCGTGGATTGAGATGGGCGAGGAGCCCGACGGCAAGCATGCCATGCCGGAAGATTATGGCGCGTTGTACCTGCAGTGGGCCGCGGCTATTCACAAGGTAGACCCGAAGCTCAAGCTGGGAGGCCCAGTTTTCGAAGGAGTGAACGAAGACATCACCGTGTGGCCCGACGCGCAAGGACGAAAATCCTGGATGGGGCGCTTCGTAGCGTACCTGAAGGCGCACGGGCGCATTGGCGATCTTTCTTTTGTATCATTCGAACACTATCCGTTCGAACGCTGCACCATCACCTGGAAGACTCTTTACACGGAACCGCAACTGATGAAGCACATTCTCCAGGTGTGGAGAGATGACGGCGTGCCGAAAAACGTCCCGCTGATGGTGACGGAAAACCATCTTTCCGCGAGCCTCACCGGTCCCATGAGCACGATCTTCGCGGCGTTATGGCTGGCAGATAATGTTGGCTCGTTTTTTGAGGGTGGCGGAGCGGTGTTCCATCACTCGCCGATCCAACCGCAGCCGGTGCAAGATAGTTGCCTCGGGTGGGCTAGCTGGTCGAATTTTGTGACCGATCGCGATTACAACATCACCGGGTATACATCGCCGTACTTCGCGGCGCACATGATCAACCTGGAATGGGTGCAGCATCACTCTGGAGTGCATCACATGTTTCCATCCTCGACCGGAATCAACGACACCGAGGAAAATGTGCTGGTCACTTCGTATGCGGTGCATCGCCCCGACGGGCAGTGGTCCTTGATGCTGGTTAATCGCGACGAAAACAACGCGCACACGGTGAGGGTTATTTTCGAAGATGCAAGTAACAAACGAAAGGCATTCTTTTCAGGCGCGGTCACTTTGGTGACCTTCGGCAGCGAGCAGTATGTATGGAAGAACGACGGCCAAAACAGCCACGCCGACCCGGACGGTCCGCCGGTGGCAACGATCGTGCCGGCAAGCCGGGAACGCACGTTCAACCTGCCAAAAGCTTCGGTCACCGTGCTGAGGGGTGACGTCGCGGGAATCGCTCAGTAGACAATCCCGAAATGAGGAAGAAACGTTTCGCAGTTCCTTCCACACTTTGCGAAGGCCAGCGAGTGGCGAGCTATTGACGGACTGCTTCAAGACTCTTCACAAATTCCAAGCGCAAACCCCAGTCGAGATTGCTGGGAAAATCCGGCAGCGCGATAATTCCTGTGGAAGTGGATTCCAGCGTGCCGGTTCCGGCGTCCTGCCAAGTGCCAGCGCGAGGATCGAACCACTGCGCGCGGTAGGCGCTTGAAGGACGCGCGCCGCGAACCTGGCTGCGCGGACAACCCTTCTCGAAATAAGCCAAGAAAATATTTTTGTCCGGGGTGCGCGCGGCGAATGCC
>JBGOTL010000110.1:0-11890 GCA_041476465.1 Candidatus Acidiferrum sp.
AGAAACACGGCGGGAGCACTCGCCGAATTTTGCTAAATGAGGCGGTAGGAGCCCCTCAGCTCCCGTCGGGGTGAACCGGAGCCGAGGAATGCGAGGAGGCCCAAGTCGCGGAGGACTTGGAGTTGTTGGCGCATTTTGTCGTCAGCATGCGATGAAGGTGGAACTATTTTTCCAAAGTCTCCAGAGTCAAACCTTGCCAAATTTCTTCGAACGTTGGGGCCTTCTTCAAATCTGAATTCAGTGCGTATCGAACGAGACCGATTGCAAGACCCTTAGCCTCGCGCACGACGTTCTTATTGAAGTCAGCTGCGATTAACACTCCAAATGGGCATTCCCCGAGGAGTTCGTCGATGTAGCCGCGCAGTTGAGCAAGGTCTTCCGGTTGAGCACGCTTCGTCTTAACTTCAATGGGGATTTTCAGCGACGACCCGAGCGGTACCCGTTGTTTCAATAAGAGATCAATGTGCCCCTGAGTTAGCGCCTTTTCACCGAGGATTTCTAACGCATCTGCTTGGACTTCCACCAAATTGAGCCCAGACAGAAGCATCTGGAGGTTCTTTTCAGACATCAAGTGTCGTCGAATAGCAGACTGCAAGATCGTCTCTTGGAAGCGGAATGTTTCTGGCGTCTTGATGAGCTCCGGGCTTCGCGTAAATCGCAGAGTGAAGGTGGTGTATCCAGGCATAGAAAGTGCCACGACTGAGTCGTCTGCACGGGTTCCCATTTCCGAAACGCTTTGCAGCGTAGTCTGGTCAGCCTGGAAATGGGTCTTGCGGTATCCCCCACGCAAGAGGAGGTTTTCGGCGACGTAAAAAAACTCAGCCCTAACGATCGGTTCGATGAACGCCCGAATCTGTTGAAGATGAAGCCTGAAAGGAAAAGAGTAAGTCTTCCCAGAGTCTTTGAAAGTAAGAGCCTTCCAGGGTGGCAGGTGCTCAGCATCGCCAACTGCTTCCCGCGTGGCCACCTTATAGAGGTTGTGGGCTCTTGCCCCGTGGAGGAATGAAACAAAATCTCCCTGTTGAATCTCGCAAAACGTCCATGCCCCGCTCTCTCCGCTGGGAAATCCGGCCAAGCCATGCTTAACGCATAATTCGAGATTTTCACGGGTCGAAACGGAAATCAGAAAATAGGAAGGCTTGTTCGTAGTGCTGCAGCTTTCAATGGGCATGCGGGGATTAGATCATGACTACTTTGGAGAAGAAAGTGCTACAAGGAAGCGTGGTTCAACGCAACTCTGAAGGAGGCGAATTCCCGTGCAAAGTAATTTCCCCGTTTGGTTATGGCCCATTCTCGAGCAAGCATGTTTTGCCGATCCTGGCAGGACAGTCAAAAATCGTTTTGAGGAGGAAAAAGAAGAAAAGCAGCAATACATCAACTACTATCGCTGTCCTTACGATGGAACAGAATGGGTTGACATTTGGAGCTGTTGCTGCAACGACATGTGCCCGAAGTGTGGAATAAAGGACATAGAACCTTATAAAAGCGAAGAAGTGGTTCACACAAAAATAGAGAAGATCGGTCGGCGTGGCAGGTGATGCCGCCGTTGGAGAGGAAGTAGGGCGGGTCGGCGAAGACCAGGTCGACGGAGGATTCGGGAATTTTTTCGAGGATATCGAGGCAGTCGCCCTGGTAGATGCGGAGGTGGTGTTTGGGGTCGTCAAATGCCGGGCCCGGAAGATTCGGAGATTTGGACATGATGAGTTGATCGATCGGGATCGTTGATCAGAAGGGTACGGGTGTCAAGCGGAGGGGAGGAAATCAGGAAACAGAAAGCGTTTTAACACAGAGGGCACAGAGGGCATAGAGTTCGCAGAGAAGACGAACGGGAAAAAGAAAGGAATTTAACACTGAGAACACAGAGTCACCCTTCGACTTCGCTCAGGGTAAACTCCGGCCACGGAGAAGATGCCGGGCGTCCCGACAAACAGCGTCGGGACTCCCGGTACACATCACCGGGACGCAGAAGGCGCGCCCCACAGGACGGGGGAAAGCCCGGCGCTACAACGGAGTACGGAAGTACTGAAGGGAGTACCGGGGAGAATGAACCGGGCGAGCTAGTGACGCGAAAGGGCGAGGCGGGCAGAGTAGGAAATGTAGTTAAGCCCAATAACCCTCCATCCCCCACGCCAGAGCGGCCGGCACCCCCACCGGCCGCTCATTTTTGGGGCCGAAAAAATCGAAGAGAACGGCGCACAGGCTGTAGCCTGTGCCACTAAAGGCCGGCCGGGCCAGGGTAAATTCCGCAAGGGACGCAGAAGGTGCGCTCCGTTGATCGGGTGAAAGCCGGCGCTGAATTTGCGGACCGCCTTCCGAGACGGTACACATGAAAGAGAAAGGCGCACAGGCTGAAGCCTGTGCCACTAGGAGCCGAAATCCCCGAGGAGGTTTGGCGGGAAGGATTTAGTCAATAAAAAAGGGGGCTGGTGCAAGCCCCCCTTCATTCGTTATGACCCCCGAAACCGGAACCACAGTCGAGGTTGTGTTCCAGCCACCCCGGGAAGCCAAACTTGTAAAGTACTGTTAGGAACAGATAGAGCAAACGATATGCCAGTATCGGCGTGGACCCTGTGGAAGTCGTTAGATATATGAAAGCGCGTTAGTTAGCCAAGTTTTCATGGGACCTGGGCCGCGCCCAAGGCTGCGTGGTCTACAGAATCCCACATAAGAAGAGCGGGCTTCTCCATTGTTTTGGAGATGAAGCGGGCGGGGCCAAAGTGCAGCAAACCTAGAAAGCTAGGCGCCGATGGAGGAGCGAAGGGCGTTGGCAAGGGATTGGGCGAAGCGCTGAACGTCGGCTTCGTGTTCGGCTTCGACCATGACACGGGCGAGCTGCTCGGTGCCGGAATAGCGGAGGACGATGCGGCCATTTTGGCCGAGGGCGGATTGCGCTTCCGCCAAGGCGCGGGAAACCTCGGGGAGGGAGTCGAGCGGGGGCTTGGACTTTACTTTTACGTTGACGATGATTTGCGGGTAGTCCTGAAAGCCGTGGATGAGAGATTCCAGGCTGCCGTGCAGGGAGACGAGCGAAGCGATTTTGAGGGCGGTGAGCAGGCCGTCGCCGGCAGGGGAGTCGTCGAGAAAGATGATGTGGCCGGACTGTTCTCCGCCGAGATTGCTGCCACTGCGCAGCATTTCTTCGAGAACGTAACGATCGCCGACGTTGGCGCGGGCGAGGGAAATATTTTCGCGGGCGAGAACGCGCTCGAGGCCGAGATTGGACATGGAGGTGGCCACGACACGATGGCCCTTGAGTTTGTTCTGGGAATTGAGGAAGCGCGCTACGGCGAGAAGCACGCCATCGCCATTGACGATTTTTCCGGTGCCGCAGACGAACAGGGCGCGGTCGGCATCGCCATCGAAGGCCACAGCGAGCTGGGCTTTTTCCGCGAGGACGCGCTGCTGGAGGCCTTCGAGATGGAGCGAGCCGCAGCCGGCGTTAATGTTGCGGCCGTCGGGCGCAACGCCCATGGCGACGACATGCGCGCCGAGCGAGCGAAAAAGTTCGGGGCCAAGGCGGTAGGCGGCGCCGTTGGCGCAATCGAGAACGATGCGGAGGCCGGCGAGGTTTGCGCCAGGGATCAAGCGACTGCGCAGGAAGGCAAGATATTCAGCGTCGAGAGATTCATCCGCGACCAGTAGAGGAGAATTTTTCGGCGGGGCTTCGCCGGTGTGCTTGAAAATCTCGGCTTCGATGATTTCTTCGACGGAATCGGGAAATTTCATCCCGGCATGAGAGAAAAGTTTTACGCCGTTATCGTGATACGGATTGTGCGAAGCGGAGATGACCACTCCGGCCTGGAAATCATTTTGCCGGACCAGGCAAGCGACGCCGGGGGTGGTGATGATGCCGGCGAAGGCCACGGTGGCGCCCGCTTGCGCGAGACCCGAGGCGAGAACGGCAGCGATGTGCGGGCCGGATTCGCGGGTGTCCATGCCGATGAGCGCGTGCGCGGCGCCGTGTTCGCGGCGAAGGTATGCGCCGAGGGCGCGGCCGGTGGCGTAAAGAGTGGCGTCGTCCAGAGGCGGGGTGCCGGGTACGCCGCGAATTCCGTCGGTGCCGAAAAGTTGTTTGGCCATGAGTCGCGAAAGGTCGATCGTGGTGCGGATGACCTGGAGGGGCAGTCTAACACAGCAGGAAATTTAGTCTTTGCGAACGTGCGAAGAGAGTTTCTGGAGATGCTCCTGATGGGCTAGCGGAATATGTTACCGTGATGGGGGACGGGTGGCCGGTGCCGGAAACGCAAACAAAGCCAACGGTAGTTCGCATCAGCGGCTCGACGTTCAGCCTGCGGATTCTTGCCGCAGCGATTATCCTGCTGTTTTTTTACTACGCTGCGGGCGTGGTCATCACGCTGCTGCTTTCCATGCTTTGCGCTTACTTTTTGGATCCGGCGGTGGAATTTCTGGAGAGAATCCGCGTGCCGCGGACGCTCGGCGCGCTGCTGATGGTGCTGGTGCTGATTTCGGTGTTCGTGGCCGGGGGTTTTGCGCTATGGACGGGCACCGCGGATTTTGCAGCGAACTGGCCGAAGTACAGCGGAGTGATGAAACAAGCGGCGAGCGCGGTGGAGGGAAAGATCATAAGGATCGAAGGAAGCGTTTCCGGAACCGAGGGCGCTCCCAAAGCGTCTAAAACCACGGAAGTAATGCTGGATCCTGCCATGGTGCATACACTGATCCTGCGCGGCATCGGCTCACTGTATGCGCTGATTCTGGAAATTACCTTCGTTCCGTTTCTAGTTTTTTTTATGCTGGCGGGAAAGCGGGAAGTATGGCACGGGACGCTGGGGCTTTTTCCGGCATCGCGGCGAACGGCGGTGAAGGAAACATTAGAAGACCTGCGCGATGTGCTGCGCAGTTATCTGGCGGGGATGACGGTGGTAACGCTGGTGGTGATGGCCGCGAGCAGCTTGTTTTTTTGGGCGCTGGGGATGGACTATCCGATTTTGGCGGGAATTGTTTCCGGATTGCTGAACATGGTGCCGTACATTGGCGCGGTGATGGCGTGGTTGCCGCCGTTTATGATGGCGCTGGTGAAATGGAAAACGCTGGGACATTTTGTGCTGATCGCCGGGGTGCTGACGTCCATTCACGTGCTGGCACAGAATTTTCTTGCGCCGCAGTTGGTGGGACGCCGGGTGCGGCTGAACGCCGTGGCGATTACCGTGGCGCTGCTTTTTTGGGGTTGGGTGTGGGGCGGCATGGGACTGATCCTGGCAATTCCGATTACGGCGGGGCTGCGCGTGGTCTGCGATCATACGGAATCGTGGAAACCGATTGGGCGCTGGCTGAGCGCTTAGAGCCCGGGCAAGCGGCGCGGCGAAGAAGACGGCGCAGCAGCGCCAGAGAGCTGGGACGCCGAGGCTGGGGAGGTTGCTGGAGCGACTCCCAGCGACTTGAGATAGCGGACCAGTTGCCAGCGCTGCGGCTCCGGCAGCTTGGACCAAACGGGCATTCCACGCCGGACCACACCATTTGTCAAAACCCAGAATATTGTTCCAGGGGTTGCGTTCTGTACCGCGCCGGCGCGGAGGCTTGGGCCTTTCTTGCCGCCTTCGGCGGTGTCGCCGTGGCATTCGGCGCAATGCTCTTCAAACAAGTTTCTGCCGGCGGCAACGGCGTCGGGGTCTTTTTCCAGAGGGTTGCGTTTGGCGCGGGCTTTTTCAGGAGCTTTGTCCAATTCGGCGTAGACCGAGGGGCCTTTGTCGGGCGCGGGCACATTTTGTTTCTGGGCAAAGGAGAGGGGACTGACGTTGAGCGCGATCGCGACGAACAAGAATACGGCGCGGTGATTCATGAGCGTCCGCCGAAGAGACGGCTTACCATCTGGCCGAACCCGGGAATTTCGCGGGAGACGCCCCAGCGCATGAGAAAACGATGACTGTTATCGTTGAGGCCGAAGGATGGAGAGAGCCGCAAGGTCCAGCCGGACGGAAGATTCCAGGCGACACCAGGCGCGAGGTAGTGAGAGGTATCGCGGAGGCCGAAGGTGTAGCGGTCGCCCAGGCCACCATACATTTCGAAGCCGGCAGCGAAATGTTCGCGGCAGAAGGTGCAGCGCTGCGCGGAAGCTTTCATTGCCAGGGGACGGCTAACGCCCAGGGCATAGCCGAATTCCCAAGGAACGTTGGTGAGATTTTTTGAGGCGATGGTGTTTTGCGTAAAGTTCCAGCCTTTGTAGTTACTCGACAAAATTAGCTTGAACTCGACTTCGTGGACGTGTTCCTTGCGCGCCAGGGCGTTGGAAACCGAGAAATCCGATTCGACGTCGTGTCCCTCGACTTCCTTGAAGATCTTATCCGCGCCACTCTTGTTTTCATATTCGAAGTAGAGAACGGGATTGATGAAATGTTCGTGCTGGAGAGGACGGATGCGATTTTCCCAGCGGAAGCCGGTGAAGACGGTGCTGTCGTTGAAGGTTGTTTGGCCGGTCAGATAGGCTTCGGTGGTCCACCAGGCGGTGGCGCCGTACTCGAATTCCGCCCAGAAGGCGTGGAAGTCGTTGCCACCACGCTGCGTGCCGTAGGTGGAAAAGTACTCGATTTCAAGGTTGCCGGGTTCTTCGAGATTGTGACTGTAGGCGACGATATAGGGGTTTTCCTGGGCGCGAACGACGGGAGCGGCTAAGAGCAGCGCGAGCAGAGCGAAACGACAGAACCGGGGCATGGACATTCCTTCACAGTGAGATAGAAGAGGATATAAGACTATCTTAGTCGTATATCAGTTGCAAGTAGCTTGCATCAGTGCTGGGCGCTCTGCCACTTTGTACCGGCAAGGCCGGTTGGAATCTGCTAGACTCGCGCTACTTTGCAGCCAAAGACCCGAAGGCGTTTTCTTGTGCAATCCGCTACCGCGGCGGTGGGCACCTTGCTGTGGCCTGCCCTGAAAAGAACCCTAGCGGCAAGCTCCTCTCCCAGCTTGCGATTTCCAACGCAGGCGCGTGAGCGAATTGCCATTGCATCGTATCCGTTCCGGGAAGTGATTGCGGGACGCGGTGAGCCGGGCAGCACTCCATCCAACGCCAAGATCGATCTTAAGGACTTTGCGGCACACGTGAGCGCGAAATTCGGCATTCAAAAGATCGAGCCGTGGAGCGCGCATTTCCGTTCCGTGGATGGAAAATATCTGGAAGAGTTCCGAGCGGCCATCGAAAAGGCGAAGGCCGCGATCGTGAATATAGCGGTGGATGGCGAGCACAGTCCTTATGCGGCGGATGCAGCCGAACGTGAGCTATCCGTCAAATTCAGCAAACAATGGGTGGATGTGGCTGTAGCCATCGGTTCGCCAAGCATACGCAGCAGCATTGCGCCGGCAAAGGATGCGCAGCCGGACGTGGAGCGCGCCGCGGAGAGTCTGCGCCGTGTGGCGGAGTATGGCGCCAAGAAAAATGTCGTTATAAACATGGAGAACGATAATCCCGCCAGCGAAGATCCTTTTTTTCTCGTGAAAATCATTGAAAAGGTGAATAGCCCGTGGCTGCATGCGCTGGCGGACTTTGCGAATACGCTGGCGACGGGCAACGAGGAGCATGCCTATAAGGGAATCGACGCCATGTTTGGGCACGCCTACAACATTTGCCACGTGAAGGCTCTGGAAGCCGGGGAGAACGGCAAGGAATACCGCGTGGAAATGGCAAAGACGTTTGGGATGCTGAAGGCCAACCATTATTTGGGTTATTGCTCGATGGAGTTTGATAGTCCCGGCGATCCATATCGCGGGACGGCGGAGTTGATTGAGCAGACGATTCGCTATCTCGCCTAAAGCAAAGTGGCGCCCCGCCCCGGTCGGGGCGCCACATTCTTTTCCAACCCGAAACAACTCCGAAATGCGCCCTCTAGCCGAACGGTAGAGAAACTCTAGAAGATGAATTTGAACCCCAGTTGCATCTCGCGGGGCCCAACCGAGGTGTAGGTGATCGTCCCGAAGTTTTGATCGTCCACTGAGGTATTCGGCGTGCCGAACACCGGATGATTGAACGCGTTCCTGGCCTCAAGGCGAATTTCGAATTGCATCCCCTCGCGCACCGTGAACTGCTTGCCCAAGGACAGATCCGTGGTGAACGACCACGGGCTACGGACGGCGCCCAGCGCCCGCGGAGCATCGCCCAGCGTGAAATCATCCGGTCGTTGGAAAACGCTGTTATCCGCAAAGTAGTTGTCCACCCAATCCGACCCGTGATTGCGTTTGGGCGTCCCGACGATGTTGGGTCGCTGCCCACCATAGGTGGGTAACGATTGGCCGTCTGCAACGTTGAAAGTCAACGGACGTCCATCGGCGATGCGCCAGATGCCGCTGGTCTTCCATCCGCCGACAATCGCGTCCGCCCATCGCGGCATGCTCCGCAAGAATGCCCGCCCGCGGCCAAACGGCAGATCGTAGGTGTTGCTGAACTGAATCACATAGGGGATGTCGAACGTCGACAAACTCCGTTCCAGCCACGGCTTGTTGGGATCCTGCAAGCTCGAGAAACTACCCAGCCAGGTGACATTGTCGTCGGCTTGCGAGGAGTCATCGATCGACTTGGACCACGTGAACGTCGCCAGGAACTGTAAGCCGTTCGAGTAGCGCTTCTCAGCCAGGAGTTGCAGCGTGTGATAGGTGGAATTGGCAATAAGCAGAGGTTCCGTGGAAACCCCGGTGAACTGCGGGTACGGACGGAGCAGCCGAGAGTAACGAATTGTTGGGCTGGACAGGCTGCTGTTGGGGTCGGTGATGATTCCGGCGAAGGGATTGTCCACAAAGCTATTGAGGCAGGGCACGGTGAGGGTTTGGCACGGGTTGGCAGGGTCAGCAGCCGTGGTGGGCAAACTCTCGATCCAGGCGCCAAGGTGATTACGTTGGGTGGAGCCGCTGAAAGGCAGGTGGGTTCCTTTCTTGCCGATATATGCCGCGCTGACCAAGATATTGCTGGGTAGCTGGCGCTCGATTCCCAGGCTCCAGCTCTGCTCGTACGGTGTATGGTTCGCAGCCTGGGTGCGCAGCGGGCCATTCGCGCCGAAGCCAACATCGTTCATCAGGCCGAGCGAATTCCCCGCGGGCTGGTTCAATCCGTTGGGGAACGGATCGCTCAGGTGCAGGTACGGTGTGGCGCCGTCGTTCTGATAGGTGGTGACCACGTCGGTGTTTTGGTTGAAACCTTGGCCGCCATATGGGACGACACCAGTTACTCCCGACCGCGACTGCCCGTAGTAGATGCCGTACCCTCCGCGCACCACCATCTGCGGGGCGAACTGATAAGCGAAGCCGAAACGCGGCTGAATGTCGTGCCAGTCGGTCAGATAGTTGGTGCGTTGACTGGAAGACGCAAAAACCTCGCCGCCATTCAGTGGGACAGTGACGGGCTGGCCGGTGACAGCATCGGTGTATGTGAGACTCCCGCCGTTTAACGGACTCGTGACATTCGCATCAAAATAGTTCTGGTGGTTAAAGCGATCCGTGCGCGGCAATGTAAAATCGTATCGCAGACCCAGATTCAAGGTCAGCTTCGGAGTGACCTTCCAATTGTCCTGCGCGAAGAACCCGTATTGGTAATTCGTAGTGGCCGGCCGGAACTGGATTTCATAATACGACCCACCGCCGTTACCGGCACCGCCCTGGGTAAACTGGCCCATCAAGAAACTGGCCATGGGATCGCCGCCGCATGCTTCCAGTGCCCCGGGGCAGGCATAGGAACCATCTGCATTGAAGCTGAAAAAGCCATTGGGGGCGTTGGTCTGAATGTAGTTCAACTGGTGAATCCGGCCGTCGAAGCCGAACTTAATCTCGTGCTGGCCGTGCGTCTTATCCAGGGCGACCGAAAGTTGTCCGGTGTCCTGACCCAGCCGGTAATTGCCGTAGGGGTCGGTGCCAATGTTGGTATATCCGGCAGATGGGTACACGTCGATAAAGATCGAAGGAACACCCTTGAATCCGTTGCTCTGCAAATACGAGGGGAAGCCCAGGTTGCCAAGAGGATCATCCACGCCGTGAGGATTGTAGGAGTCGATGTGCCACACCCCGCGAGTAAATCCGAGGGTTGCGCTCAGCAACAGGGTTGGACTGAACGTGTGAGTATCACTGATGGCAAACAAGTGGGCATTGGTCCAACCGGGACCCCCCTGACAGGGGTCAGTGAAATTCTTGTAACAGTCCAGGCCCTTGCCATGACTGTACTGAGACGAATACTTCGCGGAAAGCAAGTTGTTCTGGGTGAAGCGATGGTCGATCTTGATGTCGTACTGGTGGTTGAAACTTTGGTCTGCACCAGAACCGAACCAGTTTTGGTAAATGCCTCCAGAAGTGAAATTGGGCTCTGGAAACAGGTTCATCATCTTCTGCGCGACGGGATCAATCAGATTCCCTGCAGTCCCTGATCCAGCAACCCCTGTCGCGCCTGCCGGCTGAAGATTTGCCGGCAATATGGGATTACCCGGGCTGGGGTAAGTAGCAACGTTGTTGAACGGAATGAAGGCGCTGCGTACGGCTCCCCCCGCGTTGGAGTCGTAGGTGCCGGAGTAGGGGTCCCAAATCTGCCCGGCGGGCACACTGCATAGGCCTGTGAGGTCAAACGCCCCTCCCTGTGCCGCACACACCTCCTTAAAATCGCCATTTCGCATGAGATCGGTGGGAACTGCCCCGCTGGCCGTGCTCAACCCAGACGACCGCAGGCCGTCAAAATCAAAGAAGAAGAACGTCTTGTTTTTGATAATCGGGCCACCGATGGTGAAGCCGTAATTGTTTCGGTGGAACGACGAAAGGGGTTGGCCGGCCCGGTTGGCAAACCAGCTGTTCGCGTCAAGGCTGGCAGCACGGAAGAAGTCGTACCCGCTTCCATGGAAGGAGTTGCCGCCCGAACGCGTGATCAGATTGACGACAGACCCCCCGGAGAAACCATATTCGGCGCTGAAGTTGGTCTGCTGCACCTTGAACTCCTCGACCGCTTCCGGCGATGGAACATACGTGACCGAAGTAATTCCCCCATTGGGTTCGGAGTTCGTGACCGAAGCGCCATCGGTCAGAAAGTCGGCCGTGGATCCTCGGCTGCCGTTGGAGACGAAGTTCGTGCCGAGGCAGGGTTCGGCGCACTGATCGTCCATCTCGGTGACGCCCGGGGCTAACGAAGTCAGCACGAAAACGCTGCGGTCCACCAACGGCAGGTCGTTAATGAATCGCCGGTTCACGACTTGGCCCGTTACCGCGTCCTCGGTGGCCAGGGTCTGTGCCTGCTCGCTGACTTGAATAGTCTGCGTCGCGGCGGCAATCTGCAGGGTCAGGTTCGCCGTCACATTCTCGGTGACGCTCACCTTGATGTTGGTGACCTTGGTGATCTGAAACCCGGTCATCTCACCGGACACGCTATACAACCCCGGCGGAATCGCAGTGAACACGTAACGCCCGGTGTTGTCCGACGTGGTGTTAAACACGTATCCCTTGTTCTGGTCGGTCAGAGTGACCTTGGCCCCCTGGAGCACGCCTCCGGATGAGTCCGTCAATACACCGGTCACGGTTCCGAAATAGGTTTGCCCGAAAAGAGCGATCGGGAGGGAGAGAAAGAGGAGGAGGAGAGAGACGATAGACAACGCCCGAGCCATGCCGGCCAAGGCTGTGACCGCTGATTTTCGCCGCGCAACTGAATTCGCCGCCACGTGCAATGTTCTAAGGAATTCCATGGACTGCCCCCCTTCATCTCTAGACTGCCGGAAGAAAATAACACTCGACGCCCGCCCCGGGGCACCTTTCGGGGCTGACAAAGTCCTGCAAAGGTTCGGTTAAACCGATTTAATATGCGAACTCTTGGTTTATGTCAAGAGAAAACAATTCGATTCTTTGTGCCGCGAGGAGGGGCCGCGGACGGCGGTGTCTCCGAATGGCCAGGGCACCGCTGCTGCAAGTTCCTCCCGGCAGCGCC
>JBGOTL010000111.1:0-11813 GCA_041476465.1 Candidatus Acidiferrum sp.
GACCATAGTCGAACCTACTTTGCATGGGCTGGCAGCCGATGGAATTCGCTACCATGGTTTCCTCTATATCGGGCTGATGTTGACCAAAGACGGCCCGAAAGTGCTGGAATTTAATTGCCGGCTGGGTGATCCCGAAACACAGGCGATTGTAGCGCGAATGGATTTTGATCTGGCGGAGGTGCTGGCGGATATGGCGGCAAAGAAGCTGGATCCCGGAAAGCTAAAATGGAAATCGGGCGCGAGCGCGTGCGTGGTGCTCACGGCGGGTGGATATCCAGGTAAGTATCAGAACGGAAAAAAGATAGAAGGACTAACTGGTCTGGATGAAATTACTGGTGTGAAAATTCTGCATGCCGGGACCAGGAGCGAAGGTGGTGCAATAGTTACCAATGGCGGGCGCGTCCTTGGAGTCACCGCGACGGGGGATTCGTTAAGTGCTGCGTTGCCCTTAGCGTATAAGACTATCCACAAAATCCACTTTGAAGGCATGCATTATCGCAAGGACATCGGCGCGCATGCGGGGCGGGGACATGCGGCAGACTAAGGCTTTGGTTTACGGCGCAGCGTGGGCGCATCGAGCGCATGATCTTTGTCCTCAGTGGCTTTTTCCATAGGTTCGTCGGGTGGCACAACCCAGTTGAATCCGTGCTGCTCTTCCATGGTTGCCAACACAAAGGGCGACCTCCCCGCAAGGAGAGGTAGTGCGGCGCGTAGAAAATCAACGGCATCCGCGGCATTGGCTTTATCGGCATGGCCCTTCTCAATCGCTTCCAAGACTCTAGCGAAACGCTGATCACCTCCACGCAGCCGAGCGATCCGAGGATCATTCCCCCGAATCAAGTCGAGGAGCTTTGGACTCTTTAGGTCTTGGGGGTACCCCAATTCGAGCATGGTGCGTGCAGCGTGTTTCTCCGGCGGATAGAGTTGCGTGAAGCGGGGCCGCTGCAACCGCGTCTGCCAATAATCCCCTTTGCGAGCGATTTCTTCCTGCTCGATGCGGAATTCGACCAGCCAGACTTCGGGGCCGTAGTTGTGCGGGGCGTAACCAATGACCACAACCTGAAGTAATGGCTCCTCCGCGCTCAAGTCAATCTTGTGATGGAGCTGGGAGACCAGCGGGCGGAGTCTTTCCAAAAACGCAACACCCATGAGTTCAAGATCGGGCTCAGCCTCGCTGGGTGTGACCTGATAGCGTGGATCCCTAGCCATCAGACGTCTGAAGTCGCGATCCAGCCGCACGGGCCTCGGCTCGGCGGGCAACTGCCACTCGGAGGCGCCCAGCAGGACTCCAACATGCGTGGAATCCAGCTCCATAACGCGCGGCGGGGTCGATTTAGCTTCGAGGGGCTGGTCGATAGCGGCGAATACGATAATGTCGTTGGTTACCTGTACGATGACGCGGCCACCGGCCAGGTTAGCCACGATCTCGCCTTCTGCCGCATTCTGTTGCGAAAGAACACCAGGCGCCAGGAGCGCACTGGCACCCAGGACCAGCAACCAGCGACCCTTCCGAGGCGTGAGCATTCACTTCACCGCCGCCGCGTCCGCACGCGAGCATTCGAGCATGATATCGAGTCCCCGCCGGTCGATATATTTCCCAGCAAACACAACGGCACCAATGCGGCGGGTGTTGCCGATATCTTCGAGCGGATTGGCGTCCAGCAGAACCATATCTGCCATTTTACCTTTCTCAATGGTGCCGTACATCTGGTCAATTCCGAGGAATCGCGTGGCGTCCCGTGTGGCGGCTTGCAAGACCTCGATGGGAGTGAAACCCGCACGAACAAACTCGGCGAGCTCTCTGTGGAGACTGTCCCCTGGGAACACGAAGGGATCAAGCGAATCCGAACCAACCAAGAGGAGCGCGCCATTGCGATGAAACTCACTGGTCAGTTTCCAGTCGATGGCTGTTTCCCGGGCGAGTCTTCCCGCTCGGTTGGCCAACTTATCGTCGTTAATGGATTTGCGCCACTCATCGGCGAGTGCTGCCGGGACATACGCAAGATTTGGGTCGTCGCCACGCCAGGATTCAGGGTGCGAGGTAACTTGAAGCGAAGCGAGGGTAGGCGTGATCGAAGTTCCATTCTTGTTGAGTACCAGCGCCAACGCCGCGGCTTTTTCCGGGCTAAACGTCGCGGCGGCTTCTCGGATTATCTGCTCCAGCGCGCCGGCGCCGCTGCGTTCATCGGCCGCGAGGAGGCGCTGCCGCAACTCGGCTTCTTTGGAGGAGAACGCCAGCGCCATATTGCTGTAAAAGAGATGTTCGATGCCGCGCATGCCGGCGGCGGCTGCCTCTGCCGAGGTGACCTCGGGCGGGAGGTGCCCGACAAAAGGGATATGCTGCCTTCTTGCTTCGTCGGCCAGTGCGAAAAAAGAGTCTCGCGAAGGCAGTGAAATGATTTTGATGAAGTTCGCGCCGCGGCTTTTGAGCTCACGCACGGCGGCTCTTGCTTCGTCCGCGTTCGCCACAGGCCACTGTTCCGCAGATTTTTTTCCGCGAGAAGCAAGCCATGGACCCCCGGCGTAGATATGAGGACCCACAAGGACGCCTGATTCAACGGCCTTATTCCAGGCGAGCAGCGCGTCCAGATCGCCGCCCATATCACGTACGCCGGTAATTCCATTGGCAAGCAGCAGTGGGAGTAAGGTCTGTTTACCCCAGCTGGGATCGGCGTTTACGCCCGCGATGTGGACGTGCATATCCCACAGACCCGGGATGAGGTACTTGCCGCGGGCGTCGACGATGATGTCGCTTTTCGCGGGGCGAATGCTGCCGGCTGGCCCAATCCATTCGATTCGCTTGCCGGAGAGCACCACGGTCTGATCCCGCCGGGGCGTCTGTGATATGCCGTCGATTACCGTGGCGTGCGCGATTATAATCCTCTGTGGGGAGTCAGCTGCTGCCAACGATGACAACATCAAAAGCAAGCACGCGAACCGATGTAGGAATTTCATGGCAGCCTCAGGGTCGATGCACTACAGATCGTTTTGGCCCGACGCACAGTTAGACGGACAACGTCGAGGACTGTAGCGGCTCACGGGGATTTCGGCAATACCCCGATTCTCGATAGACTGCAGCATGGAAAGCGGAGGCGGAAGGACACAATGGGACTCAGGAAAGCAAATAGCATCAAGCACAAGGGCAAGCGATTGACAGATATTCTTGCGGCGCACGAGCAGTTTTTCCGCGGCAAAGACGGCGGCGAACGCGCCGATTTGAGCGGCGCGGATCTTTCCCACGCAGATTTAGGCGGGGTAAATTTTAGCGGCGCGATTCTCCGCAACGCGAATCTCGAAGGCAGCGACCTGCGCAAAGCGCGGTTTCCAGGAGCGGACCTCTCCGGCGCGAAGCTGCACAAGACCGACCTGCGCAACACGGATATGACCGAAGCAATTCTGCCGGGGGCGGACCTGACGGAAGCGCAAGCCAGCGGCGTGGAGTTTTTCCGCTGCGACCTCTCGAACGCCAATTTTCAGGGAGCGCTGCTACGGAATGGAAATTTCCGGCTCGCAAACGTGCATGGGGCAAAGTTCAGCGGAGCGGACATGGGCGTGACGATACTCCGCGAAACCGATCTGACCGGCGCAGACCTTTCCGGCGTGGACCTTTCCACCACGCTTATGCCGAAGGGATTTGCGGCGAAATAGGGCAGCGAGAAGCCTTTTTCGGACCACACCCTTGCCCGTGGTAATCCGTGCGGCTGCGTGTTAGCCTCTCGCGGAGAACCTTTGCTGCAGAAAACCGTGGCTACATCGATGGCACAACTCGACCGATCCGCCACAGGCGAACGCGTGCTGGCGATTGTCCGCGGCCTCCTCGAAGAGCTTGGAAGTCACGGAGCTCTGCCCGCGCTGGGTGTGAATTCGAATCTGGACCGGGACTTGGGGCTGGGGAGTCTGGAGCGCGTGGAGCTGCTGGCGCGGCTGGAGACGTCGTTTGGAGTGCGCTTGCCGGATCGCGTTGCCGCGGAGGCCAACACGCCGGAGGATCTGGCGCGGGCGATTCTTGCGGCGCCGGGCGCGGCGGTAAGGGAAGAAGAGGAAGAAACTTCGGCGTTGCGCGCCTCGCTGACAGTGCAGCAACTGCAGCGGGAGGCGCAGCGGACGGGGGCTCTCAACGCGGAAACGATCCTGGATGTCCTACGGTATCGTGGCGTGCATGATGCCGAACGCGCGCACCTGCTCATCACCGAAGAGACTGAGAACGGGGAGCGCGAGTTCACACTGACCTTCGGGGAGCTGCATGCGGCGGGGCAGCGTTGCGCGGAGGAGCTGGCGCGGCGCGGCGTGCCCGCGGGTGGGCGTGTGGCGCTGATGCTGCCGACGTCCCGCGCGTTTTTCGTTTCCTACGCAGGAATCCTGCTGGCAGGAGCGATACCTGTACCGATTTATCCTCCGTTCCGCGCGGACCGCATCGAAGAGTATGCCTCGCGGCAATCGGCAATTCTGAATAACGCGGAAGTGTGCCTGCTCCTGACGTTTCACCGGGCGGAAGCCGTGGCGAAGTTGCTACAGCCACGTGTGCGGTCGTTGCTGGCGGTTCTGGATGTGGAAAAACTTTTGGAGGCGGCGGACATAGCTCCGCCACCAGCGCCGGGCGCGTTTCCCGCGTTTGTGACCGGGAGCCGCGGGCGCAAGGGCAGCGACATCGCGCTGCTGCAGTACACCTCAGGATCAACCGGAGACCCCAAGGGCGTGGTGCTGACGCACGCGAATCTGCTGGCGAACATCCGCGCGGTTTCGGAAGCCACGGGGATGGGAGCGAGCGACGTCGGCATCAGCTGGCTGCCGCTGTACCACGATATGGGACTCATCGGCGCCTGGCTGACACTGCTGCACCAGGGCACGCCGCTGGTTGTGCTATCGCCGCTGGCTTTTCTAACAAGACCAGAACGCTGGCTGAAGGCCGTATCCAAGCACAAAGGAACGATTGGGGCGGCGCCGAATTTTGCGTATGAGCTGTGCGTGCGAAAGATCACGGACAAGGACATCGAAGGCGTTGATTTGAGTTCCTGGCGCATTGCCATGAACGGCGCGGAGCCGGTAAACCCGCAGACGCTGGATCGCTTTGCGGCGCGCTTTGCCCGCTTCGGCTTCCGCAAGGAATCGCAGCTACCGGTATATGGCCTGGCGGAGGCTACCCTGGCTGTGACCATTCCTCCCTTGAATCGGGAGCCGCGCGTCGATCGCGTGGAGCGCGAGACATTCACGTCACAGGGACGCGCGATTCCCGCGAAAGCGGACGATACCACGGCAATCGCCTTTGTTTCATCGGGGGGCGCATTGCCCGGGCATGAAGTCTGCATCGTGGATGGAAATGGCAACGCGGTGGCAGACCGCATCGAGGGATTTCTATGGTTCCGCGGACCTTCCGCAACAAGCGGGTACTATCGCAACGAGGCGGCGACTCAGAAGTTGCTGCCGCGAGGACCTGCGAAGGGCCAGGGCGAGTATGCGTGGGTGGACTCCGGGGATCGCGCGTACCGTGTCGAGGGCGAGTTCTACGTTACCGGCCGCGTGAAAGACATTATAATCAAAGGCGGAAGAAACCTGTATCCGCATGAAGTGGAAGAGCTGGCGGCGCGGGCCGAGGGCATTCGCAAGGGTTGCATTGTGGCCTTCGGCCTGAAGGATGAAGCGAGCGGAACGGAAAAGCTAGTGGTGGTGGCAGAATCGCGGGAACAGAACACAGCACGGCGCGCGGCGATTACCGCCGCGATCACGGAACGGATTTCAATAGGCCTGGGGCTTCCTCCGGATCGAGTCGAGCTGATTCCCATCGGAAGCATTCCAAAAACCTCCAGCGGGAAATTGCGGCGCGAGGAAACCAAGCAGTTATATCTGGCGGGAACGCTCACCGCGGCTAGAGCGCCGGCGTGGTTGCAGATTGCCCGGCTGGGCGCGGCGGGCGCCATCAAGAATTTTGCGAGGGCTATCGTTTATGGTGTGCGTCGTGGCTTGGAGACACTCTACGGCGTGTACTTCATCGTTGTTTTTCTGCTTTGGATCGTTCCGACTTGCACGATGGTGAAGTTCATCAAAGATCAGCGCGCCGCGGGACGCTTTACTTCTTCGGCGCTGAAGGTGCTTTTCGCGCTGGCGGGGATTCGCGTCCGGATCACCGGCAAAGAGTACATGGACACACCCGGCGCGAAGATCTACGCGGCGAATCACACCAGCTATTTCGACGTGCTGCCGCTCATGAGCGGGCTCGGCGTGCCGTACCGCTTCGTGGCGAAATTGGAAGTGCGCGAGATGCCCTTCATCGGAACGTTTATGCGGCAGATGGGGCACCTCGCGTTTGACCGCATGGATGGCAGCTCGCGGTTGCGGCAGGCGCAAGAGATGGAAGAGTTTCTGCGCAACGGGGAATCCGTCTTCGTATTTCCGGAAGGGACGTTTACGCCGGAGGAAGGCGTGCGGCCGTTTCAGTTGGGGGCGTTCAAAGCGGCCGTGGCAACGGGCGCGCCGATCATTCCGGTCTCGCTGGCGGGCACGCGGAAGTTCTTGCGAGATGAGACGATTTTGCCGAGGCCCAGCACGGTGACCATCACTCTCTCTCCGCCGATCTATCCGCAGGCGGGGGCGAGCGGGGGCGATTCCGGCAACTGGCACGATTTGGTGCGCTTGCGGGACGCCACGCGCGCGGCGATTGGGCAACATTCGGGCGAGCCCGTCCTGTAGCAATCTACCTTCCACACCGGCACACGAATTCCTGCCTCTCCGCGCAACTGGAGTCACTTGTGAAAACCTGAGCTGCCAGCCCTCCCGGAAACCACAACGCATGCGATTCCTTTCGTGTTCCAGTCTGGGCTCCGCGTGGACAGGTAAAGACCTTTGCCACTAGGGATGTCCCATAATGGTTCAGTATCTATCCAAAGGGTTACTAATCCGGAGGAAACAGGCCCCTGCAAAGTGTCTGGCGCTGCGCGGAATTCCCTCTAGGATGAGGCTATACCCGAGTCGAAAGAGTTTGGGTCACTGCACCGTTCCAAAACGGAACGGTATGGGTGGGGTTAGATCGGGGATTTGGGACTCCCTGGTTACAAAATTTAGGAGGCAGGTACGATGCGTAAAATTCTTATCGTTGTTGTGTTTCTTGCTTTGTCCGGACTAGTGGCGAAGGCGCAGACTCCGCGAATCGAATTGTTCACGGGTTTTTCGTACGGGCAGTTTAACCCCGGTGGATTCCTGGTAGGCAGCAGCAATGGAATTGGCCGGCATTTTTCGTCCCCCGGACTGGAAGCCACGGCGCAATATAATTTTAACCGTTGGGTGGGCGTGTTTGCGGATGTCAGTGGTTACGGCTCTACGGGAGACGTAGATGCATTGGTCGCTCTCCATTTTCGTAACTTCAACTATTTTGTCGGCCCACAATTGACCGCCCGCAATGTTGGGCCATTCAACGTCTTCGTGCGTGGACTCGTGGGAGCATCTTACGCCCGCACTTCCGTACCCAACTTTGACATCAATGGCAACCAGAGTGGGACCCTCAGCACCAAGAGCACGCGCATGGCCTATGGTTTTGGTGGCGGGGTGGACTTGAACGCCACGAAGCATATCGGGCTGCGACTGCTTCAAGTGGATTATCTCCGCAACAGCTTCACAAACTGTAGTGTGGAGACTTCACCTGGAAATTTTTGCCTTACGACTCCCGCTGGGCGCCAGAACAACTTCCGAATTGCCGCCGGCTTTGACTGGCGCTTTTAGACCGCTAACCTGATACGTCTTTCAACCCAGGGCCGCCTCCAGGTAGAGGCGGCCCTTTTGTATTGCTGAGCAGCCATCAAGGGGCACTCCGGCTCAGCGTTGCAGCGAATAGATTACGGTGATGTGGGTATCGATTTCGACGGGCTGCCCGTTGAGCAGCGTGGGCCTGTAACGCCACTGGCTCACGGCATCCAGCGCGGACCTGACAAAGAGCGCGTCACCATCGACGACTTGCAGAGACTGAATGGTGCCGTCGGTGGCGATGATGGCATGAAGCTCGACGCGGCCCGCTCGCCCGGTCTGTTTCGCAAGTATCGGATAGACCGGTTCAATGCGTCGAATAAGCATAGCTGGTTCGAGAACCCCGACGTGGATGCGCTTGGTCTGTGTTTCCCTTCGCCCCTCATCTGGCGGTCGCGCTGGCCTGGAGTCCGGAATATGAATTGAGTTTGGATCGTCTACCGCGCCAGGAGGGCCTACGTCAATAATGGGATCTGAACCGTCCCCAGTTGGCTTTGCATCGTGCATCGTGATTACCGGCGAAATCCGTGTCGGAGCGCAGAACTGGCAAGCGCGCGGCGGACCGCCGCCAGGCTGGGCGGCCTGCACAGGACTGCGGTGAGGTGAATACGGAGGAATTGGAGTAACAATCCCCATCGAAATGCGCTCCGATCTGCCGATAAGCGGAATGATGAGCAGGGCCGCTAACGCTGCGCTTTGCAGTCCAATCGAAATGGCCAGGGCGCGGCGGCGAATGCGGCGCTCGCGCGCACGCTGTTCGGCGTCACCTTCCACGAGACAACCCCGCAAGAAACAAAACGTCTTGTCCGAAAGAGCTTGTGGCTCACGAGACATCACACACCTCCACAAGGAAAAACTGCGAGGGATCGCGAAGAAATTTGCGGCGCCAGTCTCCTGCAGATTGCCTTGCAGGAGGCCGGCGCCGCGCTCGCAGGGATGTGAGGTTGCGCGCGTCCTCACTTCGTTTGACACCGGCACGCCGCACAAGTTCCCGGAACATGCAGAGGCGGTTCGCAGGAGGCATCCTGGAAACAACAAGATGCCGGACTAAGACTTGGCGCTTCATGGAGTTCGCAAGAACTGAAAGATTCAGAAAGTACGGAAAATGAGGGCGGTAGAGATTCTGTATCGCGGGGGTAGCTTCGTGCATCGTATAGAGCATGGACGTGGATCCGTTGGCCGCCCCGGCAACGCCGGGTTCTTCGACTTTGCGGCCACCGCTGACTTGACGCCTGGTGGTTAATAAGGAGGAGGAGGACAAACCCGATGGAACGCCAAAACCTGGAAGCGTTAGGCGTGCGCCGCACGGGATGGGCCGCTCTGGACCGCGATCCGCAGCTGGACATGGTGGAATTCGTTTGTCCGCACTGCGGCGCACAGGACCAGAAAAAAGCCCGTCGCGAGCGGACGCAATATCATTTTACGGATGGCTTTTTGCAGGATCTGCAGGGTGAAGTGACGCAGTGCCATGCCTGCAAGCGGTCGCTACGTGTGGTGCCTGTGGTGTTGCTGCACGATCAGGATGAGACGCGGCGATTTGCGGCGGTTTTTTCGGATGAGTTGCCGCTGACGGCGCACTGATTTTCTTAGAGAGACGAAGAAGGCAGACGGGGCGCCCGCCGCGGCGGGCGCCCCGTTTAATTTCGTGCTAGATTTTTTGGGGGAATTAATCGCGACCCCGGTAGCGATGATGGTAGCGGTCATCGTAGCCGCGGTGATGTTCGCGCCATTCGTGGCGCCGGTGCGCAAGCCTCTCGTAGGCCTCATGTCGTTCATGGCGCCAGTGATTTGCCTGCGGGCTGTAGTAGCCGTACCGCTCAATAGATTCATGCAGGCGCCAGTCGGTATAGGCGACGCGGCGATTGCCATCATCCCAGTCGTTGGCCTTCGCTGTCTGCGCGCCTGCAAATAGTAAGAAACCACCTAAGACCGCGGTGGCCAGTGCCCCCTTGCATACAATCCATGCACCTTTGTTAAGAACTGTTTTCATTGCACCCTCCATGTCCTGAGTGACCGCGTGTTGACCGCCCCGGCAAGGCCGGGATCTTTGACTTTGCGGTCACCAAGAACAGCGGTCAGCCTCTGGCCTCGCCCGGCTGGCGATCGGGTTAGGCCATACTCGTAGAACCCGACTGAAGATCAAATGTCGCGGGGGAAATTTCCCGGCAGTCTTCTTAGTAGGCTTGCAGGAATGGGTCGACCTTCATGTGATATTTCTCCAGGCCACCGCGGATCAGGTCAAAAGCTTCGTCCACGTTGTCGGCGAACTGCAGCAGGTTGTATTCCCCTTCGTTGATCATGCCCCAGCGCACCATGGCGCGGAAATTCAGCACTTCATCCCAATATTTGCGGCCGTAGATGAGAATGAGATTATGCTTCGGCAATTTGCCGGTCTGCGACAGCGTCATCATTTCCCAGAGCTCGTCCATGGTGCCGAAACCGCCGGGGAAAACGATGAGTGCTTTTGCGATCTGCGCGAACCAAAGCTTGCGCATGAAGAAATAGTGGAAATTAAAACTGAGCTCTGGGCTGATGTAGGGATTCGCAAATTGTTCATGTGGTAGCTCGATCGAGAGGCCGATGGACTTTCCCTCAGCTTCGTAGGCGCCGCGATTCGCGGCTTCCATGATGCCCGGCCCACCCCCGGAGCAAACCACGAAACGCCGCGGCCGGGGCCCTAGCGAGAGCGCCCAGGTGGTGATTTTGTGAGAGAGCTGCCGGGCTTCCTCGTAGTAGCGAGACATCTCTAGCACGTTCTTCGCGTGGCGCAGATCGGCTCGGTGCCTGGTGAGCTTCGCCGCAGACATCTTGGAAGTCTTTTCACCCTTCAGCCGCGTGTAGCGCGCCTGCGACGTCTCGTGCGATTCGATGCGCGCCGAGCCGAACATGACGATGGTGTCGCCGATACCCTCTTTCTTGAGCTGCACCAGCGGGTAGGTATATTCAGAAAGAATGCGTATGGGCCGCGCGGGCGTGCTGGCCAGGAATTTGCGGTCTTCGTGCGGCGCTTTGGGTGCGTGCTGCGGTTTCGGCCTCTTGCTCTCGGGCATGGGTATTCTCCGGGTTTCTTGTGATCGCGAAGTCAAAGACCCCGGCCTTGCCGGGGCGATCGACAAGTATGAGCTTCGATTGTAGGGAGCGCAGGGACGCGCGGCAACGCCTTCCGCGCCGGGTGCGTCGAATGAAGTACACTGCCGGGGCACCGGCTGGAATCTGTGCCACAAGGTGATCGGAATGAAACAAAACGCAACTCTCCTGCTTCTGCTGGTGTTCGCGAGTGCCCCCGCGCGCGCACAAGCGCCTGTGGGCCCAATCACTCCGCAGCCAGGCATAGCCGTGCAGCAGGCTCCGCCACCGCAAGCCAAGCTGAAGGCCCAGGTAACGCTGGTTAATACGCCGGTGACCGTGCGAAATGCCAAGGGCGAGATGGTTCACGACCTGGAAGCAAAGGATTTTCGCGTCACGGACAATGGCGTGGAACAAAAGATTACCCACTTCGATCTGGGGGGCGACCCGCTTTCGCTGGTGATTTTGGTGGAGACCAGCTCACGCATCGACCCGCTGATGCCGGAGATGCGCAAGACCGGGATTATTTTTACGCAGACGGTGATGGGGCCGACGGGCGAAGCCGCCGTGGTGGGCTTCAACGATTCCGTGGACAAGCTTCAGGAATTTACGGGCAATGCCGACGCCATCGAACATACCATCACGCATCTGGGCACCGGCTCGTCGGGCGCAAAACTTTACGATGCCATGGCTGTGGGAGTGGAGATGCTCAGCGGCCGGCCGCAGGCCACGCCCCAAGAACCAGGGCGACGCCGCGTTTTGCTGATTTTGTCCGAAGCCACCGATGTGGGCAGCGAAGCGAAGCTGGGCGAAGTGCTGCGCCATGCGCAGCTCGCCAACGTGACCATTTACAGCATTGGGCTTTCCACCACGCGCGCGGAGCTGCAGGCGAAACCCAAACAGACTGGTCCGCCGCAGATGACCCCGCCGGGCACGTTTGGCCGGCCGCCGATTCCCGGCACCGTGCAAACGCCGACCACCGAGCAACAGCGGGACACCAACATCGATTTGCTGGC
>JBGOTL010000112.1:0-11811 GCA_041476465.1 Candidatus Acidiferrum sp.
CAAAGAAACTCTGGTCATGGCGAATCTCCTCGATCCCGTTTAGGCTTCTCGGGATCCTTCTTCTTCTTCTCCCCAAAGATACCAAAAATCTTCTGAAGTGGATTCTTTTTCTTTTCTCCGGCTCTTGCCGCGGGGTCCGGCGCATTCTGGGCGTTCGAATCCACCGCATGCGCCCCGCCCGGAACCGCCCCGGGGGGCATATTGCCATCTGTCTGCGTCCCCTTGGGCTGCCCTCCGCCAAAAATGTGCGACAGGAAAGAGCCGGTGGAAGACAGCGGGCCGTGGCCCCCATGAAGCTCGCATAATTGCGTCGGCGCGGAACCCGTTACGTAAATCTCTTCCCGCGTCGCGGGACAATTCGGCGTGGCCAGCTCCAGCGAATCCGCATCAATCATCACCGACTGCACGCCTTCCGGCATCGAGAAATCCTGCACGTCACGATAGGCAGGAAGCGCCGTGGCGCGGATCATGAAGTCCGCCCAGATTGGCGCGTCCGCCGCGCCGCCCGTCAAGCCCAGGTCGCGATTATCATCGAAGCCGATCCAAATCACGCAGACCAGATTGGAAGTGAAGCCCGCGAACCACCCGTCGCGTGACGTGCCGGTTTTTCCGGCGGCGGGCAGAGAGAAGCCTCGCGCACGAACACCCGCGCCAGTTCCGTGATTCAGCACGTCCTTCAGGACGCTGTCGACGAGGTAGGCAACCCGCGGGTCCAGCGCCGTGCGTATCTGCGGCGTAAATTTCTCCAGCGTGCTGCCATCCGCGCTCACCACGCTGTGCAGAAATTGCGCTTCCGCGCGTGTACCCACGGTAGCGAACGTGGTGTAGCCCGCGGCAACATCAACGGGGGTCATTTCGTAGGCCCCCAAAGCAACCGCCGGCGTCGGCTGAATGCTGGGAGCCAACCCCATCTGCCGGGCGACCTGCACAACGCGGCCGTAGCCGATCAGCTCGGCTACCTTCACCGTGGCCACATTGAGCGAATTGGTCAGCGCCTCGCGCACCGTGACACGACCCATGAATCTTTCGCCAAAATTGCTCGGCGTGTATTCCTTGCCGTCGAATTCGAACGTAGTCGGTTCATCGTCAATGGTGGTTGCCGTCGTGATGATGGGCTGCACGTTATCCACCGCGTTGTCCAGCGCCGCCGCATACACAAAGGGCTTGAAGACCGAACCCGGCTGGCGATGCGCAAGCGCGTGATTCAACTGGCTTTGTCCATAGTCGCGGCCGCCTATGACCGCTTTGATCTCACCCGTGTGGGGATCCAGCGCAACCAGCGCGACCTGCGCCTGCGGAACCCCTTCGTTGCTTCCCTTGCGGGCCTGCTCGTGCCGCCACTTTTCGTATTTCTTGGCCAGCAGCGCGTCCACATTCTTCATCCCCGCTTCCACGGCCGCCGCGGCGGCGCGCTGCAGTGCGGGATCCAGTGTGGTGTATACGCGATAGTTTTGACTGAGCAATTCGGTTTCCTGATATTTGTCGAGCAGATGATCCTTGACCATGTCCACGAAGTACGGCGCTTCGCTCCCCGAAACAGAGGCCCGCGCGATTTTCAGCGAAGAGTGTTTGGCATCCTGCGCGTCGGCGTCGCTGATGTACTTGTTATCGACCATCTGCGTGAGCACGCGGTCGCGG
The DNA here is from genome assembly GCA_041476465.1 of Candidatus Acidiferrum sp. GTDB lineage: Bacteria > Acidobacteriota > Terriglobia > Acidiferrales > UBA7541 > Acidiferrum. The sequence goes on from JBGOTL010000112.1 coordinate 1,639, forward strand.
GACTGCGGGCCGCGTTCCGGGTGGCGGTCCGCGGAGGAGTAATAGTTCGGCGCGCGGATCAGCCCGCTAAGGAACGCGCACTCCCCAAGCGTGAGCTGCCGAAGATCTTTGCCGAAATACGCGACGCTGGCTTCGGCGAAACCGCGAATCCCAAAGCTGCCGCGATTTCCCAGATACACCTCGTTGGCGTACAACTCGAAGATTTCCCGTTTCGTAAAGCGCTGCTCGAGTTCAAACGAAAGCATGGCTTCCGCGACTTTGCGCCGCCAGTTGCGGTCCGTGGAAAGAAAAAACGTCCGCGCCACCTGCATGGTGATGGTGCTGGCGCCCTGCAAATGCTGGCTGTGCCGAACATCGGCCCAGGCTGCCCCAAAGATGCGGATAAAGTCGAAGCCCGGATGCTCGAAGAATCGCTTGTCCTCCGCGGAGAGTATGGCGTGCAACAGAACCGGCGGCAGGTCCTCATAACGCACCGGGCGGCGTTTCTCCCGCGCGCTGTCAAAAAGATTGGTGATGAGTTCGGGTTCGAGATCCGCGCTCCCGAGGTCCGCGCCGCCGGAGAGCGGCCGGATCGCGCGAATGACTTTGCCGTTGAACTGCACCGCCAGGGCGTTCGCTCCGCCGAAATAGGAAAGCTTCGAGGGGCGAACATCCACGGTATTGCCTTGAATCGTGTACTGGCCCAGCGCCGTCGCGTCGTCTTCAGGGCGGTAACCAACCCGCTGCAAATACGTGCTCAGTTCTTCGGGCCCCCACGCTTGGCCGTCGGCGATGCGTTGCGGCGCGGAGAAGATCTGTGTGGTGTTCTGCAGCACGTGGCCGGAGAGCCGCGCGTCGATCATCCGGGAATACTTGAAGTAGTAGTAGGAAAAAACCCCGGCGGCAGCAAGGAAACATACGAAAACTATGCCGAGAATCGTCAGCCCCGGAACGGATGTGAAGAAACCTTTTTGAATGCGAATGCGCAAGCGATGGCTCCCGGGGGCTGGAATTTTATTGTCTCGCAAGACGCGCCACGAAGGAAGGCGCTTGTCCCCGCCTAGAATATGGAAGCGTTTTCGCTCGATGGACTGAAGTGCAGCTCAGTTTGATAAACAATGAGATCCACCGGGACGGTATAGCTGATGGAGATGGCCACATTCTTTATGGATGCGCCGACCTTGATGTCTTCGCGCTTGGCCGGAATGTTCAAATCCTGAAGGACGGCAAAAAGTTTGTCGCGAATCGTGTCTTCCGTTTCGCGGTTGACCACCGCATAACGCGCCACTTCCTGCATCTTATCCTTCAACTGATATTCGGCCACGTAGGCGGGCAATATCTTGAAGGCGCAATAGCCCACCGTCACAAGAATGACCGTAATAACGATGGCTTTAAATTTGCCTTCCCCCCGTTCAGAGTGCCGGGATGCTGCGCCGCGGCGTGCGCGGATGCCTTGAAAGTCCACGAAGTTCTTCTCCCCAAGCCGGCTCGACCGCAAAACGCAGCGGTCTGCAGCGGCGAAAATCTCTTCACCGATGGTTCAACGCTAACATCCGGCGCGGCGAGTGTCGAGAAATTGGCGCGGGAGATGTGGCGGGAAAGCAACGGGTGGCAACTCTCACTGATTGCAAAACGTGGCGCGGATCAAGGTCCGCCCGCGCTTCCTAATAGGCACGGCCGAAGATGGCGCGCTCTTTGGCGGGCTGCCCGCAACCCACGCAGCTGCCGCTGCCGCCGGGTTGCTCCAGCGGAATGCAGCGCATCGTGGCGCGCGTCTCTTCCTTCATTTTAGCCTCGCAGTCGTTGTTGCCGCACCAGAAGGAAAACGCAAAGCCGGTTTCCACGGCTTTCTTCAGCTCCTCGTACGTCTTGGCGTCCTGCGTGTTGGACTTGCGGAAGGCCAGCGCCTTGTCGTGCATGGATTGCTGGATTTCCGCCAGCAGCCGCTCAATGGTCACCCCCAGGCCGGCAAGCGGCGCGCTGATCTTCCCTTCTCTGCCGGGACGATCGCGGCGCGCAAGAACCGCTGCCTGCTTGGCGACATCCTTGGGCCCTAGTTCCACCCGCACCGGCACGCCGCGCATCTCCCAGTCATTGAACTTCCACCCCGCGCTCTGCCCTTCTCGTTCGTCGAGCTTCACTCGAATGTTCGCTTTCACCAACTCCGCGTTTAGTTTGCGCGCGGTCTCCAGCACGCTGCTCTTCTCTTCATCCGTCTTGTAAATCGGAACGATGACCGCCTGGTACGGCGCGAGCTTCGGCGGCAGCACCAGCCCTTGATCGTCGCCGTGCACCATGATGATCGCGCCGATGAAGCGCGTCGAGAGGCCCCACGACGTCGTCCAGCAATGTTGCAGCTGGCCGTTCTGGTCCAGGTAGCGCACTTCGAAGGCCTGCGCAAAATTTTGCCCCAGAAAATGTGACGTGCCGCTCTGCAGCGCTTTTCCGTCGCCCATCATCGCTTCAATCGAATAGGTAATGTCCGCGCCGGCGAATTTCTCCGCGTCCGATTTCTTCCCCGGGATTACCGGAATCGCCGCATCGTTCACCGCAAAGTCCGTATAGATGTCCAGCATCAGCCGCGTTTCCGCTTCGGCTTCTTCCCGAGTGGCGTGCGCTGTGTGCCCCTCCTGCCAGTAAAACTCCAGCGTGCGCAAAAATAACTTTGTGCGCAGTTCCCAGCGAATCACGCTGTTCCACTGGTTCATCAGCACCGGCAGATCCCGGTAGGACTGGATCCACTTCGACCACATGTGTCCGATAATCGTTTCCGATGTCGGGCGAATGATCAGCGGCTCCGCCAGTTCTTCCCCGCCACCGATGGTGACCACCGCCAGCTCCGGCGAAAATCCTTCGACGTGGTGCTTCTCTTTTTCAATAAAGCTCTTGGGAATCAGCATCGGGAACGCCACGTTCTGGTGCCCGGTGGCCTTGAACCGCCGGTCCAGCGCTTGCTGGATGTTCTCCCACAGCGCCCAGCCGTACGGCCGCACCACCATGCACCCGCGGACCGGGGCGTAGTCGGCAAGCTGCGCTTTCAAGACCAGTTGGTTGTACCACTCGGAAAAATCTTGTGCGCGGGTAGGAAGCTTTTCTTCAGCCATGCGGCGGTTGGTCCGTTCTCCTCGGATGTGAAAAAGGGTGTCGCGTGAACTCAAAAGCGTAGCGGAGGCGTTGCAGCGTGTCAATCAAACACGGACGAAGCTCGTGCGTAGGTTTCAGCGGAGAGCGGGGGCCATCTCCGTCCGCCATGGCATTCTCGGGGAAACACGTTATACTCCGCCCGTTCCAAACTTCCACCGCCGGAGACACTTGAGTGACCAGGGCCACCGTACCCGCGCCCGCCGCTGCCCAGCTTGTGGACCGCACGCGGCATCACATTGCCTTGCGGCTGCTGCCGTTTCTTTTCGTTATTTACATCACCAATTATCTTGACCGCACCAGCGTGGCCTATGCCGCGATCGGGATGTCTCGCGATTTGGGATTCAGCGACCGCGTATTTGGAATGGGCGCGGGCATTTTTTTCGTGAGCTATGTGGCCTTGCAGATCCCCGGCGCCTTGCTGGTCGAACGCTGGAGCGCGCGGCGGATGATCTCTGCGACCATGATCACCTGGGGATCGCTGACGGCGCTGACAGCCCTGGTGCACACTCCAGCTCAACTTTACGCGGCGCGATTTGTGCTAGGCGCGGCGGAGGCCGGTTTTTTCCCAGGGGTCATCGTCTATCTGAGCCACTGGTTCACGCAAGAGGATCGCGCGAAGGCCACCAGCAACTTCATGTCTGCAATTCCCTTATCATTCGTCATTGGATCGCCAATCGCGGGCTGGATTCTCGGCCACAACTGGTTCGCCGTTGAAGGCTGGCGGTGGCTTTTCATCCTGGAAGGGATGCCGGCCATCCTGCTGGGCATCGTTGCGTTTTTCTACTTAACGGACTGGCCGGGCGAAGCGCAGTGGCTTTCTCCCGAGCAGCGGCAATGGATTGGCGGGAAGCTCAGCAAGGAAAAGCCTGCCAACGCGGAAGTGACCTCAATGAGGCAGGCCCTCGGGTCCCGCACGATTCTGTTGCTGGCCTCGGTAACCTTTCTCAATTATTTTGTATTGTACAGTTTTTATTTCTGGTTCCCGACCATGCTGAAACGCCAGTCAGGATTTTCAGACTTGCGTGTTGGGCTGCTGGGCGCCTTGCCGTACCTGGCGGCTTTCATCGCCATGCAGATCAATGGATGGCATTCCGACAAGAGTCGCGAAAGACATTGGCACTCGGCAGTGCCGGTTTTTATGGCGGCAGCCGCGCTGCTTGGGCTGATGAGTCAACCGCGGTCGATTGGGCTCTCAGTCTTCTTGTTCACGCTGGTGGCCATGTCCCTTGCTTATCTTCCGGCCTTCTGGGCCATCCCTACTGAAATCCTGAACCAGTCGGCGGCAGCGGCAGCGGTTGGAATGATCAATGCTGTTGGCAGCGTTGCGGGCTTTGCCGGACCCTATCTGTTCGGTTATCTGAACACTCGAACCGGATCTTTTTCCTACGGCCTGGCCGTGATGATGGTCGCTGCACTTGCCGGAGGGCTGCTGATGTTGCGTACTCCGAAGAGCGCTTAGGCGCTTCTCCGCTACACGGTAGATTGCTCGCGAAAAATCCGCCTTACTGGAAGCCAAGACCAAACTGTCCCACGAGCATGACTCACCGTAGCTAAAACCAATCGCTTCGGTACGCAATCCACCAGCTCAACCACAGAATCGGAATCGTCGCCGCCACCGCCCACCAAAACGGCAAAGTTAAATCAGCCACGATTCCCAGCGCCGCAAATATCAGCCAAAAAATCTTTCGTTCCATTTCTTCATTCTAGCCCCAAATTACCAGCGCCAAAGTGTTAGTATCACCGCAACATCGATGACCAGCACCTCAGCAAAACCGCGCATTGCCCTGGGAGCCGATCACGCCGGCTTTCCCATCAAGGAAACCATCCGCAAATTCCTCGAAAATGCCGGTTACACCGTGGACGACCAGGGCACTTTCTCCGAACAGTCCGTGGACTATCCCGATTACGGCAAGGCTGTCGGCGAGCGCGTCGCCTCCAATCGCGACGATCTCGGCATCGCCGTCTGCGGCAGCGGCATCGGGATTTCCATCGCCGCCAACAAAGTTCCCGGAATCCGCGCCGGTCTCGCTCATGACGTGCTGACCGCGCGCCTGGCGCGCGAGCACAACGACGCCAACGTCCTGGCCCTCGGCGGCCGCATCGTGAATGCCGCGCAGGCCATCGAGATCGTGCAAAGTTTCTTGAACGCGACCTACGCCGGCGGCCGCCACCAGCTCCGCATCGATAAAATCACCCAAATCGAAAAAGAACACTGAGCGCTCTCCGGGCTCAGCCATTTCTTGCTGTGTGCTCCGCTCCTTGGTTATGTAGACGCCGGACTTTAGTCCGGCGCTTCTTACTCTGCACCGTTCCCGGATCCACCTCCCGCCTGTTTGCACCAGCCGCTTCTCATTCCTCCCTCGCAACAAACTGGCTTCACCCACGAAAATCCCATAGAATCTCGTCCATCGAGGACCTGCATGCTCTTTCTCGATTCACCGTGAGGAGGCTCTGTTATGAAAGCGCTTGCTTCTTTGTGCTTGCTGCTGGGCGCGTGTGCCGCGCTGGGTACGGCCCAGGAGTCCGGCAAACTCAGTGGCGAACAGGTGCGCATCATGGCGCTGGAATCGGCTTGGGATCAGGCCGAACAAAGTAAAGACGCCACTGCGCTTTCCTCCCTGCTGGGTGACAATCTCGTCTACGTGGACTACGACGGAACGCTGTACACCAAGCGGCAGTTTCTTGAAAGCGTCAAAACCGGCGACATTACTGCCGAGCAAATCCTGAATGAAGGCGTAACCGTGCGCCTCTACAATAACAACAGCATCGCCGTGAGCACCGGCATCTACCGCGACAAAGGCCTCGAAAAAGGCAAGCCCTTCTCCCACCACGGCCGCTTCATCAACGTCTGGCTCAACCAAGACGGCGCCTGGCAATGCATCTCCAGCCAATCTACCTTGATCGCTCATTAGGCTCGCCGGCATGAAGTAACTCCTGGGAACGCCATTCTCCTGAATGGCGTCCTTCCCACCGCCAATCGGGAGATTGGCGTTCCTGAGAGATTGAAATGAGGGATACCCCCGCCCCCCCCCCACCAATTTGCATGAATATCAAAAGAAACGAGTTGCGAAAAAAGGGATTCGTATCGATATGAAAACAAAGGCCCGCCTGCGCCAAGGCTACGGCGGGCAGGGGGTACAAAACGTCCCGCAAGCGGGGCAAAAGATAACGGAGAGGCGCAAAGAAGAGCGGCCCTTGGCTGGAAAAATGAGGGGTCCCCCCTCCCCCCTGTTTCTCGTAAGTATTCATTTTAAAGGAGTTGCTGACACTGCTTTTGTAAGTATGGACTTTAAAGGACTTAGGGGAGAGAACAGGTCGAGTAGGGCTCTCCGGCCTCGTAACAAGGGCGCCGTCGGAGAACATAAAACATAATAACACGGTCCGGTACCTTTGTCAATACCATAACTGACAAGGTACTAGTCCTCTTGCAGAAGCCTCTCCGGTGGCGGAGTGCGACGCGGATGCCCCTCAATAAGAGACAACGCGTCATCATGGATTCCCACTACGAGCTCTTCTGACCTCCGAACACTAGCTCAAACACATGCCCACGCAAAGTGTGCTGAAAAGAACCGAACCGCTTGAAGGCTTCATCGCGCGTATCGAAGAATCCCTCATCACTCAGCACGAACCTCGACAAATCATGCTCCGGTTTGGCGCATGCTAAGCCGCAAGTCTTGCCGAGGAAATCGACTGGTGTTTTCTGTACTGCCTCAAACAGCGACTCACCATCGTTCTTAAATCCGTCTGATGTCCCCACCAACAGGGCCACTGAAGAATACATCTCATCCAAATCCACCCACATCCCCTGGAGAAAAAACTGCGGCCAAACCAGCAAAATGCGCTTTGGGATGAAGGGCCGCGAAAACAAAAAACGTGGGTACCAAAAACTGCCTTTCACTTGTAAAGCCCGAACTCTAGTTGATATACCCGCAGCTCTGGCAATAGCTTCAAGACATGCCATTCGTTGGCTGCATGAGCCCCTTTTCTCCCGCAGAGTTTTCGAAACAGGCTGCCACTCGTTCACGCTGTACACTGGGCGAACCATCTGGCATAAGCAAAGGTGAGCTTTCTGTATAAAGGTACGATCAGTCTGGTCCGGCTCAATCAGGGTCCCGGCAAGTCTTCGAACCTCTTCGTTGTCAATGTCAAGGATGGCTGTTGCCTTGAGATTGGCCGGTTGGAGTGCGATGGCCGCTGGGGTTGTCATGCCGTATTTCAGTCTAGAACAAACCGGACCAAGCACGCTCCCAAATATCCTGGAAAGAAACGAGAAGCATGAAATCGGACAAGCCGACCCAAACTCCAAGGTCGATCGGATGGCTCCCCTTGGCAGTCTTACCCTTGGGCGTGGTGGCCCTCTCCAGCTTCCTGCAGCCTTGGGCATTCATGTGGATTTTGGCCATCTCCATCTATCTCGGGCTCAAGTGGTTAAGTTGGTGGAAAACTCAAGACCGAATCCCTCATGCAGCGTGGCGTTCTGTGGCCTACCTTCTTGCCTGGCCCGGTATGGATGCGGAATCCTTCCTAGATGCGAACAAAAGCGTCCCACCGCCCCGGTTGTGGAGCTGGTTTTGGGCAGTTTTTAAGACTGGTCTTGGTGTAATCCTTCTCTGGGCTGTTGCGCGAATCCTTCCTCAAGGGCAACCACTACTCCGTGGATGGATTGGGATGCTCGGTCTAATTCTTTTGTTCCACTTTGGCACTTTTCAAATTGTGGCTTTGTTCTGGCAGAGCTTCAGAATTGACGCAATGCCCATCATGTCGGCTCCTCTCAGCTCGGAGTCGCTCAGCGAGTTTTGGGGGACACGTTGGAATCTCGGATTTCGTCAGCTCTCGCACGACTTGATCTTTGGTCCGCTGCACAAGAATTTGGGGGTTAGAGCCACAAGTTTCTTAGTGTTCATTGTTTCCGGACTGATTCACGATCTGGTGATTTCGGTGCCTGCCCACGGAGGCTATGGCCTTCCAACAGACTATTTCGCACTTCAGGGCCTTGGCGTGCTGGTCGAGCGTTCATCTTTCGGCAGACAACTTGGTCTCCGCAAAGGTGCCCGCGGCTGGCTATTCATGGTGGTATTTACGGCTGCGCCCGTCTTTTGGCTTTTTCACCCTCCGTTTGTCCTGCGTGTCATAATTCCCTTTATGAAGTGGATCCACGCCCTATGACCAGTTCATTGATAAGACAGTTTTTCGATCTCGATCTTTGGCTTGTTGGCGCTGGTCATTTCGCGATCTTGATTGCAAGCTTTCAAGTACCGTCGCGATTGCATTGGAGACAGGATTTACAATCGCTGATGCCTTTCAACCGCAAGCTGCTGTGGGTGCAGAGCGGCTTCACCGTTCTAACCATCCTGGCATTTGGCACGCTAACCTTGGTGCTGCATTCGGAACTTCTTCGAGGCGACCGAGCCGCACTCGGCCTTGCTTGTTTCATTGGGACCTATTGGACGGCCCGCATTCTCGTCGATGCGATCTACTTCTCTCACGCGGACTGGCCTAAGGGAAAACAGTTTGTCGTCGGCCACATTTTCCTGACTTCCCTGTTTTTCATTCTAGCCGCAAGCTACCTAGGGTTATTCACATGGCATATTTTGCGGAGGAGCAGCGGGTGATCACAGTTGCCGGAAGCGTAATCGGAACCAGAACCGGGTTAAGATGCGCTGCTTCCAACAAAGCGATAAGATGGAGCGCCCCGCAGAAACCAACTGCACCGAGGACGAGTTGAGATGACACAAACCACTGCTGCAAACGACCGGCTGAACCGCACACTGGAAAATGTTGACCCGCAAATCGCAGCGCTGCTTCGCGAAGAAGCACAGCGCCAGGCCACCGGCCTGGAGCTCATCCCCTCGGAAAACCTGGTCTCCGAAGCGGTGCTGGAGGCCATGGGCTCGATCTTCACCAACAAATACGCCGAAGGATATCCCGGCAAGCGCTACTATGGCGGCTGCGAATACGCCGACAAAGTCGAGCAACTCGCCATTGACCGCGCCAAGGAACTCTTCGGCGCGGAGCACGCCAACGTGCAAGCGCATTCCGGATCCTCCGCCAACATAGCCGTGTACATGTCCACGCTGAAGCCCGGCGACACCGTGCTGGGCATGGCGCTGGCGCACGGCGGGCACCTCACCCACGGCCACCCGCTGAATTTTTCCGGGCGCATGTACAAGTTCGTGGAATATCACGTGAAGCAGAGCGACCAGCGCATCGACTACGACGAGATTGAAAAGCTCGCTCACGATCACAAACCGAAAATGATCGTCGCGGGGGCTAGCGCGTATTCGCGCATCATCGAATTCGAGCGCATCGCGAAAGTGGCGAAGGCCGTCGGCGCACTCTTTTTCGTAGATATGGCGCACATCGCTGGCCTCGTCGCCGCGGGAGTGCATCCCAGCCCGGTGCCGCACGCCGATATCGTCTCCACCACCACGCACAAGACGCTGCGCGGGCCGCGTGGCGGCCTGGTCCTGTGCAAGGCTGCCTTCGCCAAGGAACTCGACAAGCTCACCTTCCCCGGCACGCAGGGCGGCCCGCTAGTCCATACCATCGCCGCAAAGGCCGTGTGCCTGAAGGAGGCCATGGAGCCTTCCTTCAAGGAATACCAGCAGCAGGTAGTGGCCAACGCCAAAGCCCTCGCCGGCGCCATCGCCAAGAATGGTTTCCCGATCGTGTCCGGTGGCACCGACAACCACGTTTTCTTGATGGAAGTGCACTCCCGCGGAATCACCGGGACAGATGCGGAGAAAGCGCTGGACCGCGCGGGCATAACGGTCAACAAGAACGCCATTCCCTTCGATCCCCTGCCTCCGATGAAGGCCGGCGGCATCCGCCTCGGCAGCCCCTCTGTCACCACTCGCGGGATGAAGGAACCCGAAATGGAGCAAATTGGCGCCTGGGTGGCGGAAATTCTCAGCCACATGGGCGATGCCGCAACCGAGCAGAAAATACGCAAACAGGTGGCCGAGCTTGCCGCGCGCTTCCCGATCTACGACGCCCGCGTCAAGGGCGGCCTGGTTCGCGCCGAACACGCCTGTCTTTAGATCTCGCTCG
>JBGOTL010000113.1:0-11774 GCA_041476465.1 Candidatus Acidiferrum sp.
AAAACCACTAAGGCCATGCGCCGAGAGAATCTCTTATCTCTGTTCCGCGAATTTGAGCGCTACGCGAGCGACGTCGCGGTGGTGCATCGGCGCGGCTACCGGCGCGAAGCCTGGACGTATCGCAAGCTGGTCAGCATGGCCTGCGCATGCGCCGCACACCTGAAAAATCGCGGTATTCGCACCGGCGACCACGTCTTGCTGTGGGGCCCCAATAGCGCCGAATGGATGGCCGCCTTCTGGGGCTGCCTGCTTCGCGGCGCCGTCGCAGTGCCGGTGGACGATGGGTCAACGCCTGAATTTGCGGCGCGTGTGGCCCGCGATGCGGCGGTCAAAATCGTCATCGTGGCCCGCGGCAAACCTAGCTTTGAGCCAGTATTGCCAGTCCTTGTGTTGGAGGATTTGTCCGACACGGTGCAAGGTCTTCGTGACCTTTACACCAGGGATGTTCCCCGTGGAACATCCCTGCCCGAGTACTCCTCCTTGGCCGACGGTCCAATCACCCGCAACCATGTCGCGCAAATCCTCTTTACGTCCGGGACGACGGCAGAGCCGCGAGGCGTAGTGCTGACGCACGGAAATTTTCTGGCAAATCTCGAACCGCTCGAGCAAGGAATAGATCCTTATCGCAAATGGGAGCGCTGGTTCCACCCCTTGCGATTCGTCTCGCTGGTGCCGCTCAGCCACGTCTTCGGCCAATTTATGACCCTGTTCGTGCCGCCGCTGCTCGGCGCGGCCGTCGTTTTCGAACCGTCCGCGAATCCCTTGGAAATCATGCGCACGGTAAAACGCGAGCGCGCTACGGCTTTGATTGCCGTGCCGCGGATGCTCGATTTATTGCGTGCAGGGCTGCAGCGCGATATGGAAGCGCGGGGGCAGAGCGAAAAGTTTGCCGCGGCCTTCGAGGCGGCGCGGGGCCAGAAATTCTTGCGGCGCGGGTGGAAGTTCCGGCGCGTGCATCACCGCTTTGGGTTCAAATTCTGGGCGTTTATCTCGGGCGGAGCGGCGCTCTCCGCCGAAACGGAAGAGTTTTTTAAGCGCATGGGCTACGCCGTGGTGCAGGGCTATGGCATGACCGAGACAGCTTCACTGATCACCCTGAATCATCCGTTTCGAGCCACCGAGGGTTCGGTCGGGAAGATCCTGCCCGGCCGGGAATTTCGCCTCGCGCAAGACGGCGAAATTCTTGTGCGCGGTGAAAACGTCGCCGCAGGCTACTGGGAACGAGGCGCGCTCCAGCCACGAGCGCGGAACGAAAACGAGTGGCTGCGTACGGGTGATATTGGGGAACTCGACGCCGAAGGAAACCTGCGTTTCCGCGGGCGCAAGAAAAACGTCATCGTCACGCCGGCAGGCTTGAAAGTTTATCCCGAAGATCTGGAGGCGGCATTGCGCAAGCAGGCGGGGGTGCACGATTGTGTGGTCGTGCCCATCGAACGGGGCGGCAATGCCGAACCCCGCGCCGTCTTGTTGATGAACGCCGCTCCAACCAGCGATGCTGTGGACGCGACGATGGCGCGTTCCGCAGTAGAGTCAGCGAATTCTTCGCTCGCCGAGTACCAGCGCATGGGCGATTGGGTCGTCTGGCCCGAACCTGATTTCCCGCGCACGCCCACCGGCAAGCCGCGGCTTTCCGTCATCGCCGAACGCATTGCGCAAATCCTCGGTGGACCACAGCGCGATGGCGCACCGAATGCACCCGGCACAGTAAATAATCTAATTTCAGAATTCAAGAAATCAAGAAGTGCTTCGGAGCATCTTGAGAAGGAATTGAATCTTTCTTCCCTCGACCGCGTCGAGCTGATGAGCGCGTTGGAGGGAAAGTTTCAGGTGGAACTGAATGAGACGTCCTTCGCGGAAGCGAAAACCGTCGCGGATGTCGAGCGGTTGTTACAGCAACCATCAGCCAGGCGCACCGCATACAGCTACCCGCGCTGGACGCAGCGCGACCCGGTGCGCTGGCTTCGCCTCAGCGTGTACTACGCGCTAGTGTGGCCCGCCACACAAATTCTCGCTCATCCGAAAATCATCGGCCGCGAACATCTCCGCAATCTTCGAGGTCCGGCGCTTTTCGTTTCCAATCACATCACGCGCCGCGCGGATATCGGCTTGATTCTCGCCGCGCTTCCCCTCCGCTATCGCCACCATCTCGCCATAGCCATGGGCGGCGAATCGCTCGAGAACATGCGGAATCCGCCACGCGACTGGTTTTTCGCCAAACGCTGGGCTTTCCAAGTTGGCTACTGGCTCGTCGGCGCGCTCTTCAATGTTTTTCCGCTGCCGCAGTTTTCCGGTTTTCGCGAAAGTTTTCGTTTTGCGGGCGAGTCCGTCGATCGCGGCTATAGCGTACTTATTTTTCCCGAAGGCGAAGTGAACAATTCCGAAGACGGCCGAATGGCGCCTTTCCAATCCGGCATAGGCTTGCTCGCCGAAAATTTGCAGATCCCTATTGTGCCGATGCGCCTCGACGGCGTCTGGCAAATGAAGCGCGAACGCCGCCGCCTCGCCCATTTGGGTGAAGTCACGGTTCGCATCGGCGCGCCGGTCACTTTCCCTCCCGATAGCGCGCCTGACGAGATCGCCCGCCGCCTGGAATCTCTTGTCCGCACCCTGTAGGGCTGCCGCGTACCTTCGCTTCCGTTCAAGAAGGGCCTGCGCTGACGCCTAACGGTTGGAGCGTAATCTATTGCGCGACAAACGGCGAGGGTGCAGCTCTTTCCGCATGAAAATTGCCGCCTGTGGATTGTCGTTGTACCGCTCACATCTTTCATAGCCTTGCGCTTCATAAAATCGAAGCGCTGCGGTCATGTTTTTTGCCGTATCCAGGTACAACCACTCATAGCCGAAGCCTGCCGCGTACGATTGCAGCGCCTCATGCAGTGCGTGCGCAATCCCTCGCCCTCGATGCGCGTCCCGGACATAAAGCCGCTTGACCTCTCCGCAATCCCCAAGTTGCGGCAGTGGCCGCAACGCGATACAGCCAACAACGCTCGTATCGTTTACCGCCAGCCAGACGCCGGATCCATCGCCAAAATAGAACCGCGCAAACTCCTCGCGGGAATCGCGCGCAACAACGCGCGCGGCTTCGTAGTATTCCTGAACAATTTCATACGCGGAATCTGCTTCTCTCAGGGTCGCGCGACGTATTTCGATGTTGCGCATCGCCAGGCTCCGCCAAGGGTGAACGTTTGCCCGGGATAACACCCAACTCCAGCGCCAAATTGGCCAGCAGTCAGCCTGGGCACGGGCAAATTGGCCTCGGAAGCCTCATCTTCGATTTTGTGGCAAAATGGAAGTTTGTTGGGCAGGACCGATGGCGAACAGAACGACACTCCAAGAAGAAAAAACCGTAAAGACCGCGAAAGCTGCCCGCAAGGCCGCAACGGCAGACAGCGGCCACGAAGACCGCGAGCGCGTCTTCGATGCCTTCCGCCGCTGGGGATATTACCAGGCCACACTTGACCCGCTCGGCTTTTTCGCGCTACTGAAGCACCCCGACCTGGAATTGACGGGTGAAGCGGCGGACGAAGCGCGGCGTATTTACTGCGGCTCGATGGGTGTGGAGTTTATGCACCTGCCGGAGCCGGAGCGGCGGCGGTGGATTGCCGAGCGCATCGAAGCTCCGGCGTCCAAGGTTGATCAGGAAAAAATTCTGGAGCGCTTGATTCGCGCGGACCTGTTCGAGCAGGTTTTGCAGGCGCGCTACCTGGGCACCAAGCGTTTTTCTCTGGAAGGCGTAACCGGGCTGATCCCGTTGTTGGACGCGATTCTGGACACCGTGGGGGAGTACGGCGCGGTGGAATCCGTAATGGCCATGAGCCATCGCGGCCGACTCAACGTGATGGTGCACGCCGCCTGCAAGACGCCGCATGAGGTTGTTGCGGGGTTCGAGGACGTGGACCCGCGCAGCGTATTGGGCGCGGGTGACGTGAAGTATCACATCGGCGCTACGGGCACCTACGTCACTACCACCGGCAAGAAAATCGGCATCCACCTGGTTTCGAATCCCAGCCACCTGGAGGCGGTGGATCCCGTGGCGGTTGGCCGTGTGCGCGCGAAGCAGACGCGTTATGGCGCGGGCAGCCAGAACAAAATCGTGCCGATCGTGATGCATGGAGATGCGGCGTTTGCCGGGCAGGGTATCTGGGCCGAAACGCTGAATTTTGCGGATTTGAAGGCCTACACCGTGGGCGGCACGATTCATATCATCGTCAACAATTTGATTGGCTTCACCACGCGGCCGCCGCAGGAGCACTCTTCGCGCTTCGCTTCCGACATCGCCAAGCGGCAGAGCGTGCCGATTTTCCACGTCAATGGGGAAGATCCAGACGCCGTGGTGCGCATCGGAAAACTCGCCGCGGAATACCGCGAGGAATTTGGCAGCGACGTCGTCGTGGACATCATCGGATACCGCCGCCACGGCCACAGCGAAGTGGACGACCCCACGATCACCCAGCCGCGGCTCTACGAGAGCATCAAGAATCACCCGCCGCTCTGGAAGATTTATGCGGAACGCACCGGCCTGGACACCGCGCAGACTGTCGAAGGCATCCGCAAGGAATACGAGGAAGAGCAGAGCAAAGCGCGCGCGCTCAAGAAAATCCCGCATCTGCGCACGCTGCCGGACTACTGGTCTCCTTTTCATCACGGGAAATACAGCGAGTCCTACGAAGTTGACACCGGGTTGACGCGCGAAAAGCTTGTGGAAATTGCGGATGGACTGGTGCGCGTCCCGGCCGGCTTCCACGTGCACCCGAAGATCGTGAAGCTTCTGGAACAGCGCGCCGAAATGGGCCATGGCAAGCGCGCCGTGGATTACGGGTTCGCGGAAGCCTTGGCGCTCGGCTCGGTGATGTTGGACGGGAATCCGGTGCGGCTGACCGGGCAGGATTCGCAGCGCGGCACGTTCAATCAGCGCCATGCGGTGCTGATTGATACGCAAACGGAAGAGGAGTATCTTCCGCTCGCGAATCTCGCGCCGGGTCAGGCGTTTTGCGAAATTTACAACTCATCGCTTTCGGAAGCGGGCTGCCTGGGCTTCGAATATGGTTTCAGCCGCGACTATCCGGAAGCGCTGGTGCTGTGGGAAGCGCAGTTCGGGGATTTTGCCAACGGCGCGCAGGTGATCATCGACCAGTTTATAAGTGCCGGTGAGGATAAATGGAATCTGCCGGCGGGGCTGGTGATGCTGCTTCCGCACGGATATGAGGGCCAGGGCCCGGAGCATTCCAGCGCGCGCATGGAGCGCTATCTGCAGCTTGCCGCCGAAGAAAACATTCAGATCTGCCAGCCGTCCACCGCAGCGCAGTATTTTCATATGCTGCGGCGGCAAGCGCGGCGTCCTTGGCGCAAGCCACTCATTGTGTTCACACCAAAGAGCATGCTGCGGCATCCGGATGCCTGCTCGAAAATCGAAGAGTTCACGTGGCCACGTTTCCAGACGGTCGTGCCGGACCACGAAGTGCGTGATGCGCAGCGCATCCTCATCGCCAGCGGAAAAGTCGGCCACGAGCTGCGCGCCGAGCGACGTCGCAGGATCGCCCGCTCCGCGGGCGGTGACAGCAATGTCCGCTCTGCGGGCGCCAGGAACGGGGACGCCGCCACAGCAATTTTTTTCCTCGATCAGCTTTATCCGCTGCCGCGCACGGAGATCGCCGCAGCCATTGATGAACATCCCAACGCGCGCGAAATCGTTTGGGTGCAGGAAGAGCCGGCGAACATGGGTGCTTTGTTTTATGTATTGCCCCGGCTGGAACGCATCGCGCACGCCAAGGGTTTGAAGATCCGTTCCGTGAAGCGCTCGGCCAGCGCCAGCCCCGCAACAGGTTCCGCGAAAGCCCACGAGCTGGAACAAAAGACGCTGCTCACGCTGGCGTTCACGACCACCACTGCACCGTGAGCATGCTCGGCAGCGGCACAGTTCCCGATCTGCGCGTTAATACTTCCATGTGCCCTGACAGGCTGCTCCCGGACCTCCCCGAACCCCGGTTGTGGATAGTAATGCGATGGTCCGCCGCTTTCGAGTGCGCGAAAAGGCAGCCGGGGATGTGCTCTTTGAACACCAGGCAGGCCACGGGGGATTGACACTTCCGTTCAGATATGTTTTATAGACATATATGGGAACAGCACTGGATCGCGAACTCAAGAAAGGCAATACCGAGCTGCTCATCCTGGCCCTCTTGGAGGAGCAGTCGCGTCACGGTTACGAACTCGGCAAGCTCATTTCCGCGCGTTCTGAGGGGATACTCCGCTTTCATGTCTCGTCACTCTATCCGCTTCTCTACCGGCTGGAACGCCGCGGCTTGTTAAAGGGCGAATGGAAACCAGTTGGGGGCCGCCGCCGCCGTTATTACCGCCTCACTCCTGCCGGTCGCAAGACTCTCTTGGAGAAACGCCTCCGTTGGCGCGATTTCTCGGGCGCAATGAACCGCATCGTGGAGGTGCGCTGTGCTTGATTGGAAAAAGATCGTTCGCGAGAAGCTGGGCTCCTTGCCGCTGGAGACTTCACGGCAAGATGAGATTGTCGAGGAACTTGCCCAACAACTGGAAGCCGCCTACCAGGAAGAATTGGCGCACGGCGTTGGTGAGGTCGAGGCGGTGCGCCGGAGCTTACGGCAATTCCAGGATTGGGAGAGTCTGCGACGAGACGTCTTCGAATCCGTTGGCGGGGCACGGCTTCCGGTCTGGCAACTAAACACAATCCTTTCTCCGCGGCGGCTCCCGGTCTGGATTGCTCTTGCCGTTTCACTTGCATTCCTTGCGCTACCCTCGTTTCGAAAAGCGTTGCAGATACTTCCCCTCACGAACCATCGGGATGCTTGGAGCTCATCGGCGTTTTCCGAGGGAGCGCTCAAACAAATTGAGAAATCCCAAGACAAACAAAAATACGCGCGAACGCTGGCCTACGTCGCCCTTCACAGCCCTGACAGTCAACAGGCTGCCGCCGCCGCTGAAAAGGCCGTTGCACTCGACCCGCAACTCACCTGGATTTGTGCGAAGCTCAGCCACGCCAACTATCTCGTGCCTGGTTACGATCCCACGCCTTGGATCAATCGTTTGAAGGCCTGGGACCCTGGCAATGCCTACGTCTACCTGCTAGAAGCTGGTGCGGCCGTCCACAGCGACTGGGAGGCACACTGGGCAAAATTCAGCCCCGTAGAAGACGGCGAGCTTCGCAGGGCGTTGGTTGCCGACCCGCGCTGGCGCATTCCCATGGAAAAGGCCTTCTCGGCTCAGCGGATGGACATGTACACCGATCGCCAATTTCTGCTCGATCGCGAGGTACTGCTGGAGCGCGGCCTCGACCGCCCTGAGAAGTTGCTGATTGCGTCCGCGAACATGCAACTCCCGGATTTCACCTTAGTACAGATGTATGTAGATCATCTAGCGCTCGATGTCGCCGAAAGCGAAGAAAAGGCTGGCCATCTCGTAAATGCCTTGGCCATTTATCAGGATATCGTCTCCTTTGGGTACAAGCTGCAGTCGAGGCCAACATCCGTGGAGCGTATGTTCTCCACGCGAATTCTCGATGAGACTTTTCAGAAAATGGCCCCCTTGCTTCGCCGTGAAGGGCGCAACGCTGAAGCAAATGCTGTTGAATCAGCCCTGGCGGCAGCCAGAGCGGAGGACCCCAGAAGTAGCATTCCCGCTGTTCCGGCACAGCAATCGCCCGCTCAGCGCTCGGGACAAATGGTAATGATTTCTGGTTTCTTTCTCCTTCTCTGCGCGGCCGCTGCTGCGGTGTGGCTGATCTGCGTCGCACTCCTGCGCACAAAACCGAATCTCAGCCGTTCAATGAACTGGATGGCATCCTGTCTTGGCTGGGCCCCTCTGCTACTGCCTCTCTCCTGTCTCGGGCTCTTTTTGAGCTTCTTCCCTTACTCGAGGTCCATAGCGGGGTATTCGTCCGCCGGAGAGCTCATTCAAACCTATGATTCCCTTCTTGCCGGCGTCTATATTCTGCATCTTGACCCTTTCCTAGACATTTGGATCGACCACATGTTCTGGCCGCTGATCTGGTGCTCGGCGATCATGCTTCTCGGTGCCGCTTATCTCAGCTGGATGGCGCGCCAGCAGTGTGGCCAGCAATCTGGATTGGAAGGAAAGAGCTAGTCTCCCAGTCTTCAGCCAAGCCGGAGTCGCAACCGCTGGCAACCCTAACCCCAGCCATATACAGCCCTTGCGAGCTTTAACCTCCCATTCACATTCATGTAATCCGCTGGTTACCACGCGCAGCCCCCGGGCTGAGACAATGAGTTGTGTCTCGACACGGCTCCCAGGAGCAAAATCTCACCCCCGCCTACCGCACAGCGCTGGTCTACGGTACACTTTCGCCAAGCCGGCGTTCGGTACGATCGAACACCATGAAAAGAATACTGATTATCGAAGACGACCGTGACATCGTTGAACTCGTCCGTTATAACCTGACGAACGAGGGATTTCAGGTGACCTCCGCTACTGACGGCGGCACCGGCCTTACCACGCTGAAAAAGACGCCACCCGATCTGTTGCTTCTTGACCTCATGCTTCCGAAACTTTCCGGGCTGGATATTTGCCGGGAAATTCGGAAAGATGAATCGTTGAACCGTCTCCCGATTCTCATGCTGACGGCGCGCGGCGATGAAGCCGACCGCGTCGTGGGCCTGGAAATGGGCGCGGACGATTACGTCACGAAGCCCTTCAGCCCGCGCGAGCTCATCGCGCGCGTCAAGGCGCTGCTCCGCCGCGCGGAGCCGCCCTCCGATGCTCCTCGCACCATTGAAGTGGGGAAGCTGGCGATTGATCCGGCGTCTTATCGCGTGAGTCAGTCCGGGAAGGCCGTAGCGCTCAGCACGCTCGAATTCCGGCTGCTCTACTATCTTGCTTCGCGCCCGAACCGTGTTTTCACGCGGGATCAACTTCTGGATTCGGTCTGGGGCACGGATCGTTTCGTGACACCGCGCAGTGTGGACGTCTATGTCCGCCGCCTGCGCGAGAAGATCGAAGGCGATCCGGAAAACCCGGTTTATCTGAAGACCGTCCGCGGCGCGGGATATTTGTTCGAAACTCGTGCGGCGTAACCTTTTCGCAAAACTCGCGCTGACTGTTCTGGCGCTCATGCTGAGTGTCCTGCTCGCTGTGGACTTTTTCGCGGAGCGCGCGCTGCGCCGCGACTATGAGCGCAGCGGTTTCGTACAGCTTATCGCCATCGCCAGCATTGCCAGGGCCCGACCGCCTCAGCTCACCGCATTGCCGCCGCAGAGTCCCGAAGAAATCGCCGGCCTGAAAACCTGGGTTGCCACCATGGGGGCGAGCGGCGCGCGCATCACCGTCATTACCGCCAATGGCCTGGTGCTCTCAGATTCGCAATCCGATCCGCAAACCATGGAGAATCACGCGGGGCGTCCGGAAATCGCGGAAGCCTTGCAAAAGGGCGAGGGCCGTTCCATTCGGCATAGCGTCACGCTTAACCGCGAACTTCTCTACTATGCCGTGCGGCAAGACCTCCCGGGCAACGCTCCCATCGTCTTGCGATTTGCGCTGCCCCTGGCAACCGTAGATCAAGTGCTGGGTTCTTTCCGGCGCAGCCTGTTGGTTTCTTCGCTAGTGATTCTGTTATTCGCCGGCGCTGCTTCCTTGCTGGTTTCGCGGGTATTCACCGATCGCATCGAGCGCTTGCGGGAATTTTCGCGTCGCGTGGCCGAAGGCGAATTTCAACCTCTGCCATCGGATGGATCTGGCGACGCCCTGGAGGCTTTGGGAAATTCGCTGAACCAAACGGCGGCGCGGCTGGACCGCACCATCCAGACGCTGACCGAAGAGCGCAACCTTTCCTCTGCAATTCTGGGCAGCATGGTGGAAGGCGTCGCGGTGGTGAACGGTTCCGAGCGCCTGGTGTTCGCCAATCCCGGCTTCGCCGAAATTCTGGGTCTCGACCTGCCGCCGCAATCGGGTAGCGCGCTCGTTGAAGTGGTACGGCAAACCGAGTTAATCGATGCGGTGCGCAAGGTTTTGCGCGGCGAGCCAAGCGTGGAAGCGGAAATTGCGACCGGCACCTTGCGGCAGCATTTTTTCGCGGCCACGGTGGCGGCGGTCCGCGCAGGCGAAACCTCCGGCGCGGTCATTGTGCTGCATGACATTACGGAGTTGCGAAAGCTCGAGCGCGTGCGCCGCGATTTCGTCGCCAACGTGTCCCACGAATTCAGAACGCCTTTGACAGCCATTCAGGGATTCGCGGAGACGCTGCTCGCCGGCGCCATGGACGACCCGCAGAATCGCAGGCGTTTTCTGGAAATTATTCTGGAGCACGCGCGGCGCCTGGCAACGCTTACGGAAGATTTGTTAAAGCTTTCGAAGATGGATGCGGACCGTCTCGAACTGGAAATACGCCGCGTGAGCGTCTCTCAACTGGTGGAGAGCTGTTACGAAACCGCGCAGCACCGCGCGGCGGAGAAGGATCTGCGTCTCTCGCTGAATCTTCCGCACAATCTTCCCGATGTCGCCGGCGATGCCCGGCGTTTAGCGGAAGTTCTGCAAAATCTTCTGGACAACGCCATTCAGTACACGCTGCCGGGCGGCCGGATTGTGCTCAGCGCGGAAGCGACCAGCACGGAAGTGATGTTTACGGTTTCCGATACCGGCATTGGCATTCCGCGCGCCGATCAGCCGAGAATTTTCGAGCGCTTCTACCGCGTGGATGCCGCACGGTCGCGTGAAGCCGGCGGCACTGGCCTTGGGCTGGCCATCGCCAAGCACCTTATTGAAGTGCACGGCGGCCGCATCTGGGTGGAAAGTGAAGTTGGACAAGGCTCGCAGTTTCATTTTTCCGTGCCAATCTTCGATGTTGAGCGCGCCGCGCCGCGTGTCTCCTCTGCTGGCTGACGGTCCAGCCGGACCGCCCGGCCGCCCCCGTGAGCGGAGCCGAATAGATTACAAAGAATTCACCTGGCCTTCATTCGCAGGTGACCCCGCCCTGCGAAACTCACAACATATAGTCTTCTACTCCCTGTCCTACCTCGGGGACCGGCGCACCCCTGGTTCCGGTCCCCGTCTCCCCCCTCCGCGAATAGTTCACTTTGACGGCCATTCACAACACGCTAACGAATGTCAGTCTGAAAGAACATTTCGCTTGTGTAGTGCAAGACTCATGAGGCGAGCGCTTGCTGCTTGCTTAGGTCTATATAAACAAAAGAATTAAATGCAGAACCCCGTCCTTGTTACAGGATATTCACATTTGATTGACATACCCGTAAGAGTCTTTACTCTACTTTAGTCATCGGGATGGTTCGCATACCGACCGATGGACTTTTCATTTTGTGGCAAGAATCTTCACTTCAAAGAGAGAGGCAATGAAAAAACTTGCATCACTAACACTGTCGCTGTTCCTTCTCGCGGGAACCGCGTTCGCTGATACACCGAGAGACTCCGAAGCGCAAGCGGCCAAGCCCGCAAAGCCAGCCAAGAAGGCGGCAACCAACGCCGTCAAAAAGCCGGATGCCGTCGCCCTGCAACTGGAAGAACTTCGTCAGGCATTGCAGGCCCAGCAGGCCCAGCTCCAAGCGCTGAAGGAAGAGCTCGCCAAGCGCGACCGCCAGATCGATGAAGCCCGCGAAGCGGCTGCGGCGGCAAACGCGCGCGCCACCGATGCTTCCACAAAGGCCACGGAAGCCAGCGCCAAGGCCACCGAGGCTATCAACGCGGAGCCCGCGGTAGCCGCAGCCGCCGTCGGTGCTGCCACCGCGCCAATCTCCACGCGTGTTGATAAGGTGGAGAAGGACCTCACCGCGTCGAAGAAGGAT
>JBGOTL010000114.1:0-11617 GCA_041476465.1 Candidatus Acidiferrum sp.
AATTCCTTTTCCGGCCATTGGTCCACAGCGGCTGCTGGGTATTGTCGGGCCAGGAGTGCAAGGAGTGTTCGGCGGCAATCTTCAATCTCCGGCGAGTGGGTCTCGATTTCCATTCCGTCCGCCAGCTCGGTGTTGCATGCAGTCAGCGGTCGAGAGTGCCCCTTGACCTGCACTACACACAGGCGACACCCGCCGTCGGGAATCAACCGCTCATCGTGGCAGAGAGTGGGGATTTCAATCCCCGCAGAACGCAAGGCATCCAGGATCGACATGCCCGGATCGAAAGTGCTCGGCGCGCCGTTGATTTTTACATGAAGCACTTTGTTAAATCCTTCGCGTAGTATCGCGAGATACTCTCGGCAAACTCACCGAGTCCGGCGCCAAGGCCGCACAAACTCGTCATCGACAGAGCCGACACAACGTCGCGCCATTCTGTCCTTTCTTTCTCAGAGGCAGGCCCGTCAGCGAGTATCTGAGAGAAGAGCTGTTCCATACGGCGGCTTCCCAGCCGGCATGGCGTGCATTTCCCGCACGATTCAAAGCGTCCAAATTGAAAGACGTGGTGGACCAGTTCTGCGATTGAAGTGTGTTCGTCGAATGCCACGATGCCACCGTGTCCGACAGAGGCTCCAATGGCCCGCAGTTCCTCGAAGCCGAAAGGCGTGTCAAATAAATGTGGCGGGATAACCCCCGCCAGTGGCCCTCCGATAATGACACCCTGGATGCTCCCGGTTCTCAGGCCGCCACCGAGCTCCTCCAGGATTTGCCGGACGGAAATACCGAACTCAATCTCATACAGTCCCGGCCGGCGAAAGAGGGAATTCAGAGAGACCACTTTTGTTCCGGCACTGCTTGAGAAACCGAGAGCCCGATAGGCGTCGCCTCCGTTGCTGACTATCCAGGGGATATTCGCCAGTGTCTCGACGTTGTTGATCAACGTTGGTCTTCCGAATAGACCGTGTTCGGTGGGATAGGGTGGACGAACTCGGACTTCTGGCCGTTTGCCTTCGATGGAATTGAGCAGCGCTGTTTCCTCACCGCAGATATAACTCCCTCTTCCAAGTACTACCTCTATGTCGAACGAGAACGGGCGGCGGGAGGTATGTTGTCCCAGCACACCTTGTTCACGCGCTTCCGCAACTGCTTCTTGCAACACGGCATGCGCCTGAGGATATTCGTTCCGAACGTAGATGAAACCCCTGCTCGCACCAATAGCATAGGCCGCTATCAACATGCCCTCGATCAAGGAATGAGGATCATCTTCCATAATGAAGCGGTCGATGTACGCTCCTGGATCTCCTTCGTCCGCATTGGCAATAACGAATTTTTCCGATGATTGGTGTCGAGAAACGGCCCGCCACTTTTTACCGGTTGGAAATCCAGCGCCTCCCCGGCCCCGCACGCCCGATGCTTCGATGCACTGAGTAATCTCGTCCGGAGATTGCGCCAAAACCTTCTCCAGCGCGCGATAGCCCCCGAGAGTTTTGTACTGAGAGAGTGTCCGAGCGCCTCCGTTCGCAAGCCGGCTCAAGACTATTCCTTGCCGGGCATGAATCTGCATCGCTGGTCTGTCTTGGTCACGGACGGCTGCTGGCGCCGAGTAGCACTTTCCGAGACAGTAGATCTCTGGGACTTGGCAAGCGGCGCGGTCCCAGCGGGCCGGATTCAAATGTCGCGCCACAAAACAAGCCAGTCCTCGGCAACTACCTTCAAGAATTCTGTTCTCCGGCAGATGGTAGAAAGAACTGATGTTTGGAGAATCCGAGGTCGGTTTGGCCGGCTTCATGGTTGGTTCGAGCCCGTTCAGCTCGCCGCGATCCGTTTTGCCTGGCGCAGCCAGCCGCCCATCCCTCCGGCCCGTTCCAATGTGCGCGCTGCTTCACCGCTCACAATCTCGACTTCCGCGTTGTTTGCCGCCAGCAAAGCAGGAAGTAGCTCGCCCAAGGCGGCCTTCCGGAGTTCTCCAGCGCAGACGGCGCAAACCGGGTCCGCAGCGCGGCTTGCCAAGCCACACTTCCTGCACTGCCGAAGGTCGAGATCGAACTCGCGGGAAACGATGACAGTTCGAACGGTTCCGTTCTGCAGTTGCGCCAGCGTCTCATCCACATCCGCAATGGCCCCTTTGTCGGTGCTGAGCAATCGGGTCACTGCCGCCATTTGGCGCTTTTGCTCATGGTCGGTGATGATCGGCTCGAGTCGCTGCAACAATTCTTTTGCTGAAAAGTTCCCCAGGTCTTCCGGCACGAGGCTTACAGCTTCTACGAAAGCAGGAGGAAATTGCGTTTGCATGGGTCCGATCAGCCGGTCGGGACCCGCGAGGAAAATATGAGCGAGGCCGTGCTGTTTCGACAGAGCGGCCGCTTGCTCCGCCGTCTCGCGGCACAACCGGGCGTATTGCACCTCCACGCGATGGTCGAAACGATCCGGGTAGGGTCCGCGCATTTTCTGTATGCGGCCGCTGGTGAGATGCCCCAGGCTTTTCTTCTTCCACTGCGAGGAATCAACCTCGAACTGCTTCTTTGCGAGTTCGGTTAATACTCCCAGCGAGTAGGAGAAGAAACGCGCAGCGTGGTGATCCAGGGCGACGATGCAGCAGGATTTGTGTTCGTGGTGCAGCCGGAACAATTGGCCAATAGCGGGGTGGCCCCAGGAGATTTCATTTTCCAGGGCGATTTGCAGAGGATAGACCATCCATGTCTTGGGGCTGGTGAAAATCGCCAGCGCTTTCTCTCCCGGATGGCGGTCGCGAAGAAAACCTTCGACGCGCCGTGCTTCTTCCAGGAATCGCTCCGCGTCGCGCGGCAGCAGGCTTTGCGACATCGCGGCTGCTTCTTTCTTGAACCATGCCAGGCAAGCCTGCACCCGCGGATGACGCGATGCATTCTCCGTTCTCGTATTCAGGTACACCGAGAGGATCGGCGAGGGTAGTGCCGCGATTTTTTTAAGTTGTTCAACGCGTAGCATGGAATTCTCCCTTCGTGAGGAAACCGTTCACTCAAGAATCTGGCAGACGGCTGCATCGCACTCGCGCACCGTTCCTTCGAGCGGGTGCCTTACGTCCGGACGACTTCGACGGAACAATTCGCGTGAATCGCGACGCTCTCTGACACGCTCCCCAAGAGCAGGCGATCCAGGCCGCGGCGCCCATGCGAGCCCAGAACGATCAGGTCCGCTCCCCATGCTTTGGCTGTGTCCAAGATGACGCTACGCGGTTCACCGAGCGGTGTCGAATGATCGTTCACGACATTCATTCCCGCGCGGGTTAGGATTTCCTTGGCCGTTTGGACTGCGGAGCCGGCGCGGTCATGAGCGTCCTTCATCAATTCTTCGAGCAAACTGGATGGGTAAACGGAGGACAGGGAGGATGCCGTCATCTGGTTATCGATGACCATCAATTCCTCAACACTCAGGACTCTAATGACCGTCCCAGCGGGCCAAGGGCGATTGGCAACGAAATGCACCGCTCCAACGGAGCAGTCACTCCCGTCGCTGGCCAGAAGAATCTTCATGGGACTCGCGGAGGCCGGCGCGCCTGCTTTCCGGCGGACGATTTCGACGGAGCAGGGAGCTGTCCGGAGAATACCCTGGGCGACACTCCCCAGCAAGAAGCGCCCGATGGCGCTGTGGCCATGTGAGCCCGCCAAAATCAGGTCGGCGTGCCATTCCTTGGCGTACTCGGTGATGGCTCTTCGCGGAAAGCCCAGGACCACTTCGCAGAGGGTTTCGTGCCTCAAGCGGGAGAGTTTCTCGGCGCCGGCCTTAACGATCCGGTCCCCTTCCCGCCTGGCGTCTTCGACCAGCAGGGGAAGTTTGGCGAAGCGTTGCAGATCGACCACGTGGACAATGGAAAAGACCGTGCCCTCCGGCCAAGGCTGTGCCGCAGCCTGCTCGAGCACTTGCACCGACGCTGGCGAAGAGTCGATGGCGACCAGTACTTTCATGAAGTAGCCTCTTCCTCTGAATCCCCGTTTGGACGGCGTTTTCGTTGTTTTCCTTGCCATCCAATGGTGACAAGGTTCACGCGGAACGGCTGTGACGAAGATCACCGGCAGACGTGCTCAGGGTCACGGAAATTTGTGGGTCACCCCGTGCACACTTCCCGGACGGAGATGCGTCATGACCACTGTGCAAGCAAACAAGCGTATTGCCCTGAAGAACATTTTATTTCTCACGGATTTTTCCGAGCCCTCGGGAGCTGCCCTGCCTTTTGCCTCGGCGATTGCCCGCACCTACGGGTCGGTGGTCCATGCGCTTCATGTTCTCCTGCCTTCCGCGTACACCTGCATGACCCCGGAAATGGCGGCCACTTTCCTGGACGACGAGGAAGATCGCGCGAGAGCCGAGATGCAGCAAGTAGAGGCCGGGCTCATGGGGTTGCCTCACGAAACTGTCATCGAACGTGGCGACGCACTTTGGCCGGTTCTCTCCGAGGTATTGAAGGAGCGTCAAATTGACTTGATTATTCTGGGAACGCACGGAAGAACAGGAGTGCAGAAATTGCTGCTGGGGTCGTCAGCCGAAGAGATATTTCGGCGGGCCCGGGTCCCGGTGGTGACCATCGGGCCGGCGGTGCGCAACGGCGCTCACGGCGGAGGACGTTTTCATTGCGTGCTCTTCGCGACGGATTTCAGCGCTGTTTCGACAATTGCCGCTGCCCACGCGGTGTCCCTCGCGCAAGAAAATCAGGCCCGTCTGGTTCTTCTCCACGTACTTCCGGAGCCCCGGCAGGGCAAGACGGGCCGTTCGGGTGAACTGTCGGTTGCCGAGGCCATGCATCAACTCCATGAAATGGTGCCGGAGGAAGCGGAACTCTGGTGCCGGCCTGAGGCCATTGTCCAGCATGGCGAGCCGGGCGAACAGATTCTGGCCACATCCGAGGAGCGCGGGGCTGACTTGATTGTCCTGGGAGCCCGGGGGCTGGACGGCTTGGCGGCAATGTCCACTCACCTCGCGCGAGCGACGGCGTATCGGGTGGTTGTGCAGGCATCTTGTCCAGTTCTCACGGTACGCAGCTAGGGAAGTGGGCGGGGTTCGAATAGTTCGTTCGCTCGGGAGGTTGCCATGATTCAAAAAGTGAAAGGTGGCTATCAGGTGGTTTCAAGCAAGGGCAAGAATCTTGGCGGGCCCTACAAGACTCTTGAAGCGGCGAAGAAACGCCTGCGGCAAGTGGAGTTTTTCAAGCATCGCGAACGCTGATCGATGGCGGAACCCGTACCGAGAGCTAGAGCTGTTCTCTCCGCGGCCAGGGAATCGCAAAATTCGCTCTGTCAGTAGAGAAAAATAAGACCACGAATTCGAATGAAGTCTCGTCGCCAGCCGGCGTTGCGGGCGAAAACCGTCCATCGTGGTGATGACGAAAGCAACACTGACGGTGGCGGTTTCTATGCTCTTACTCCACCTGTGGCTCATTGTTCCTTCAAGGCGGAACGCGGTACTGTGACGCACGTCACCCGGCGCGGTGATGCCGCTCGCATTCACGGATTCGGCCGGGGGCCTAAGGTACAGAAAAGCCTTCTCGCGATCCGCGATCTTCATCGCCAGATGCGGCGGACTCGCTCGAAGGCATTGAGGCCAAGTCACGCAGATGGGCTCTAGTGCGACTACGGTTGCTGGGGCGCCCGGGCACTCCGCGGCGCGGCTCGAAGGGCTGACACAGCGAGAAGCGGGAGAGCGCCTTGGCCAGTTCGGGCCGAATGACCCCTCCCCTCGCAAGCATGGCGCCCTGGTTCTTGAGCTTCTGCTGCTGTTCCTCAATCCTCTCGTCATCATTCTTTTGATTGCCAGCGTCCTTTCGGTTGTCGTCGGGCAAACCGCCGACGCCGTGATCATCTTTGTCATCGCCATGCTGAGCGTGGCGATCAATTTTATCCAGACCTACCGGTCCGAGCGCGCGGTTCGCATGCTGCGCGAACACGTCTGCTTGACCGCCACCGTTCTCCGCGACGCGAGCTGGCAGGAAGTGCGGCGAGAAGACATCGTTCCCGGCGACCTTGTGCGGCTTGCGGCCGGAGACCTTATTCCCGCGGATGGATGCCTTTTGGAATCACGCGATCTGTATGTCCAGCAGGCTGCGCTCACGGGTGAATCCATGCCCGTCGAGAAAGATGCTGCGGCCGCCGGCGAGACCCAAGGCAAGACTGCCGAGTGCCCAAACCTGGTGTTCCTGGGTACCTCGGTGGTCAGCGGAACCGCCGTTGCTCGTGTCACGGCGACGGGCAGCCGCACTTCATTCGGTCTTATCAGTGCGAAATTGCACGAGCGAACAGGAGAAACGGAGTTTGAACGAGGCTTGCGGCAGTTCGGCATGCTCATCATGCGCGCTGTTCTGTTCCTGGTTCTCTTCATCCTCGTGGTGCGAGTGGCGTTGCACAAAGATGCTTTCGAATCGTTTGTGTTCGCGGTGGCGTTAGCGGTGGGCCTAACGCCTGAATTCCTCCCCATGATCACCTCCGTCACGCTTGGCCGTGGCGCGGTACGCATGGCGCGGGAGCACGTGATTGTGAAGCATCTGCCGGCGATTCAGAATTTCGGGAGCATCGATGTCCTCTGTAGCGACAAGACAGGAACATTGACGATAGGCGTGATGACTCTGAACTCTGTCGTTGATGCGCTCGGACAAACTTCGGACCATGCCCGGGCCCTCGCTTATTTGAACAGCAAGTTCGAAACGGGGATACGCAGCCCCCTGGATACGGCGATCTTGCGAGAGGAGCGGGCGGACTTGGACGCGTACGTAAAGTGCGACGAAATCCCTTTCGATTTCAACCGCCGCCGGCTCTCGGTTGTTGTCGAGCGTATGGACGCGCCGGGAACCACGCGCATGCTGATCGCGAAGGGCGCGCCGGAAGGGCCGGAAGGGATCGTTGCGCTTTGTGAGTCGTACGAATCCGCAGGCCAGCAACGCGTGTTTGACTCCGAAGCGCGCGAACGCGCACGGAAAGTTTACGAAGCGCTTTGCGCGCAGGGCCTTCGCGTGCTCGCGGTTGGGTTTCGGGCCGTGGACCGGCGGGAGGGGTTCTCGGCGGCCGATGAACACTCGCTCGTTCTCGCGGGATTTCTCGCGTTCGCGGATCCTCCGCATCCGGATGCGGCTACCGCGCTCGCGCAGATGAAGCGCGATGGCGTCGAGGTGAAGATTCTGACCGGTGACAATGAGCTCGTGGCACGGCACGTCTGCACCCAGGTGGCTCTGGAAGATCCGGTGATCGTGCTCGGTTCCGAGGTCGATACCATGACCGAGCCTGCGCTGGGGCATGTTGCGGAACAAACCAACGTGTTTGCGCGTGTGACCCCGATGCAGAAGCTGCGGATTCTCCGGGCCCTCCGGCAGCGGGGACACGTGGTCGGCTATATCGGCGACGGGATCAATGACGCTCCTTCGCTTCACGCGGCTGATGTAGGCATCTCGGTGGCGACGGCGGTGGACGTTGCCCGTGACGCGGCGGACATCATCCTCTTGCGGCCCGGACTCGGCATCCTGCACCGCGGAATTATCGAAGGCCGCAGGGCCTCGGGGAACGTCTTGAAGTACTTGCTGATGGATACCAGCTCCAATTTCGGAAACATGTTCAGCATGGCCGGGGCATCCCTATTCCTTCCGTTTCTTCCGATGTTGTCCACGCAGATCCTTCTAAACAACTTCCTGTACGACGCCGCGCAAATCGCCATCCCCACGGACAATGTGGATGAGTCCTACCTCCGCAGCCCGCAGCGCTGGGACATGCGTCTCATCCGAAACTTCATGATCTTCATCGGTCCCATCAGTTCGATCTACGACTTCTTGACCTTCTATGTGTTGCTGCATTTTTTCCGGGCCTCGGAGGCGCTTTTCCATACCGGTTGGTTTGTGGAATCACTCGCCACCCAGACTCTCGTCTTGTTTGTGATTCGAACCGCGGGCAATCCTCTGCGAAGCCGGCCGAGCGGCTGGCTGACGGTGAACACCCTGGCGATGGTGGCCGTCGGTATTCTGCTTCCATTTTCTCCTTTGGCGCATCTGCTCGGTCTTACTCCCTTGCCTCTGCCGTTCTTCTTGTTCCTCGCAATTTCCACCCTTACCTACTTGTTGCTGGTCGAAGTTGCAAAACGCCGCTTCTTTGGAAACACTAAGCCAGTCCGCCAGAGCGATACGGAGGCTTCGCATGAATTCTGAGGCGCGCATCAGCGATCGCTCGCCGCTGGCCCATTTTTTTTCCCCAGCCTCGGTGGCCGTCATTGGAGCAACCGACCGCGAAGGCAGCGTGGGTCGCACCGTCCTGAGCAATCTGCTCGCTGGGACCTACCATGGCAGGGTATACGCCGTCAATCCGCGTCGCACGGAATTGTTCGGTCATCGTTGTTATGCGTCGATCGGTGCGGTGCCCGAGGCTGTAGATCTCGTCGTTGTTGTAACTCCAGCTTCTACCGTGCCCGGGGTTGTCGCCGAATGCGTGAAGGCCGACACAAAAGCGGTGGTGGTGATCTCTGCCGGCTTCAAGGAAAAAGGGCCGGAGGGCGTCGAACTGGAGCGGCAAATCCAATCGGGGTTGAGCCGCGGGGCAACGCGCCTGATTGGCCCCAACTGTCTCGGGTTGATGAATCCGCGCATCGGGCTGAACGCCACGTTTGCTCAGAACATTGCGCGGCCGGGCAATGTTGCCTTCCTCAGCCAGAGTGGCGCGCTGCTCACCGCAATACTCGACTGGAGCCTCGCGGAGCAGGTAGGCTTCAGCGCCATCGTTTCGACTGGCTCGATGCTTGATGTGGGTTGGGGTGACCTGCTCTCGTTCTTCGGCGAAGACTCGAAAACGGAAAGCATTCTTCTCTACATGGAATCGATCGGCAACGCACGCGCGTTCATGTCTGCCGCGCGCGAGGTGGCCTTCAGCAAGCCAATTATCGTCATCAAAGCCGGCCGCACGGAAGCGGCATCGCGCGCTGCGGCGTCGCACACCGGCGCCATGACGGGAAGCGACGAAGTCTACGACGCGGCGTTTCGGCGCTGCGGAGTGCTTCGCGTGCAGAGCATCGCGGACATCTTTCACATGGCAGAGGTCCTGGGCAAACAACCACGGCCCCGCGGGCGCCGGCTGATGATTCTAACCAACGCCGGAGGGCCCGGAGTTCTCGCCACTGACGCCTTGATGGCAAGTGGCGGAGAACTCGCGACTCTTTCCGAGAATTCGCAGCAGGCGCTCAACGCGTTTCTCCCGGCCCACTGGAGTCATGCCAATCCCATCGACATTCTCGGCGACGCCGACCCGGAGCGTTACGCGCGCGCACTCGAAATCGCTATACACGATTCCAACAGTGATGGACTTCTGGCGATCCTCGCGCCTCAGGGAATGACGGATCCCGCGAAGGTGGCGGAACGATTGAAACCTTACGCCAAGGGCCATGGAAAGCCGCTTCTCGCCAGCTGGATGGGGGGAAAAAGTGTCGCGCAGGGAGTCGATATTCTAAACGCTTCGGGAATTCCTACGTTTTCCTATCCCGACACGGCCGCGCGCGCTTTTGAAACGATGTGGCAGTATGCCTGCAATCTTCGCGGTCTGTACGAGACTCCTTTCGTGGCCGACGACCCCGCCGGTCTCAACCCCAGGCGCGAGAAGGCCAGCGCCCTCATCCGTCGCGCAAGTGCTGCGGGCAGGACTCTGCTCACGGAAATTGAATCCAAGGAAATCCTCGCGCTCTATGGAATTCCCACGGTTCCTACGCTATTTGCGAAAAACGTGGAAGAAGCAGTCTTGAGAGCGGAGGAAATTGGCTACCCCGTGGTCTTGAAGGTTCACTCCGAAAAAATCACGCACAAGACCGAGGTCGACGGAGTGAAGTTGAACTTGACGGGCGCGGAAGAAGTCCGCAAAGCCTGCAGCACCATTGAGTCCTCCGTGATTGCGAAGGCAGGCCGGGAGGCTTTCCTGGGTGTAAGTGTTCAGCCGATGATTCGCTCGCAGGGCTACGAGCTCATCCTCGGGAGCAGCGTGGACCTGCAATTCGGTCCGGTGATTCTGTTTGGTTCCGGTGGGCAGATGGTGGAAGTGTATCGCGATCGAGCTCTCGCTCTTCCCCCGCTCAACACAACCCTGGCACAGCGGCTCTTGGAACAGACCAGAGTCTATATGGCTTTGAAAGGAATTCGTGGACGGGCGAGTGTTGATCTGGTGGCACTGGAGACGTTGCTCGTTCGTTTCAGCGAGCTGGTTATCGAGCATCCGCGCATCCGTGAAATCGATATCAATCCGCTTCTCGCCTCCCCCGAACAACTGCTCGCGCTGGACGCGCGCATGGTTCTGTTTGGCCCCGAGGTGAAAGAAGAAGCACTCCCGCGGCCGGCGATCCGGCCGTATCCCGCGCAGTACGTTTCCCGCTGGACGATGAAAGATGGACGCGAGGTCGTGATCCGGCCGATCCGCCCCGAAGATGAACCGTTGATGGTCGAATTTCAAGGAACGCTTTCGGAGAGCACCGTGTATTTGCGTTACTTGCACATGCAGAAACTCGATTCCCGCGTTGCGCACGACCGGCTCATCCGAAAATGTTTCATCGACTACGACCGCGAAATGGCGCTGGTGGCGGACTGCGCCAATCCGCAAACCGGCCGGCACGAGCTTCTTGGCGTGGGCCGGTTGGCGCGGCAACGCTCACCGGAGGATGCCGAACTTGGAATCCTGGTCACGGATCGTTGCCAGGGAGCGGGGCTTGGGACGGAGTTGGTTCGCCGCCTGATCGAGGTGGCCCGCAGGGAGAAACTCCGGCGCGTCATCGCGTACATCCTCTCCGAGAACCAGGCGATGCTCAAGTTGGCAAGGCGCTTTCACTTCGCCGTCACCAGAGACCAAGACCCCATTTCCCTCACCGCTATTCTCGACCTCGGCGTCAGGAGAGAGAACCTGTAAGCGGCGCTCAGCA
The DNA here is from genome assembly GCA_041476465.1 of Candidatus Acidiferrum sp. Classification (GTDB taxonomy): domain Bacteria; phylum Acidobacteriota; class Terriglobia; order Acidiferrales; family UBA7541; genus Acidiferrum. The sequence goes on from JBGOTL010000114.1 coordinate 10,891, forward strand.
TAACATTTGGAAATTTCGCGCTCATTGTTGGAAGGGTCGCCGCGCCGGCCTCTATCCAACTTATCTACGGGCGCGCAGCTTGCTGATCATTGCCGGCGTCAAGGACACTCAGGTGCCCATCTCGGACATTTACGAGCTAATGAACGCCGGCGACGTTCCCAAAGAAGCTTCGATCAACCCGGTGGGCGGCCACCTTGGGCGCCAAGTGAAAGTCTGGCCGGATCCTGTCATCTTCCAACGAGTTCTTCTTCCCTGGCTGGTGCGCAACCTGGATGTAAAAGCATCTCCAAGGGAGAAACCAGGCAATCAATAAAAATTGTGGACCGCACCGAAAATACGCTCACCAGGATTTTTGACCTTGCTGCTTCGCAAACTCTGTAAGCTGTTCGCATTTTTGCTCCCGGGCCCTGCAACAACTTTATTGACGGCCCAGCATTGCGGTGTTAGAACCCCCTTAGCGTCTCCGGAGGCTCGGAAAATTTGCCGGCGGGATTTCTCACATGGCTATCATTCGACAATTGAAGGTGAACGGCAGCGTACATGCCATCGAGGCGGACGCGCAGGCCAGCCTGCTAAGTGTCTTGCGCGAACAACTCGACCTGACGGGAAGCAAATACGGGTGCGGTGAAGGGCAATGCGGCGCTTGTACCGTTTTGATCGACGGAGTCGCCCGCCGGTCCTGCATTACACCGCTCGCGGCCGTTGGGGAAAAACAGGTCACCACCAT
>JBGOTL010000115.1:0-11614 GCA_041476465.1 Candidatus Acidiferrum sp.
CCGGCTGTCCGCGCCGTCACTGTCAGCCTGTATCCCCGCATTTCAGAGGAAGGCCCGCCGCGCACCGTTACTGCGCGTTATTTAAATAAGGAAGTCGCTGGTGTGGATTACAACGGAACTCTGCCCGCCACCGAAGAAGTTTTCAATTCCAAAGCAGAGCGCGGACGCTTCTTTTCCCAGGCGGAAAACCTGCACCGCGCCGATGTGGCCGTCATCGGCCCGGATTTGGCCAAAGCCTTGTATCCGGACAGGGAGCCCCTCGGCAAGCCCATTCTCGTGAATGGAAACTCGTACGAAGTCATCGGCGTGCTGGCTCCGCGCAAAGGCCAGCTCGTCAAGGATCAATCCGCGGACAAGGCGATTCTCGTCCCTTACCGCTCCTATCGCAAACACAACCCGCTGGATGACGAACACCTCATCGGCGCCGTAGCCTATCCGGGCCAAATGTCCCAGGCCGAGGACCAGATACGCGGGGTCTTGCGGCGGCGGCGAAATGTTCCCTTTAACAAGCCCGATAATTTCGGCGTCTCCAGCGCGCAGCAGATCGCGGACCAGTTCCGCCAGATCACCGCATCCGTGGCTCTTTTGATTTCGGTGGTCAGCTCGATCGGCTTGCTGGTGGGCGGCGTCGGGGTCATGAACATCATGCTGATGTCGGTTACCCAGCGAACCCGTGAGATTGGAGTCCGCAAAGCCCTCGGCGCGCGGCGTCGCGACGTTATCTGGCAATTCCTCACGGAAGCCATGGTGCTGACCGGTGCAGGCGGCGTCATCGGCGTGTTGCTCGGTGTAGCCATCAGCTTGCTCATCAACGCTCTTGTGCCCATGCTGCCCTCTTCCATTCCGCTCTGGTCCATTCTGCTCTCGGTGGCGGTTTCGATGAGCGTTGGCCTCTTCTTTGGAATGTATCCCGCCGTGAAAGCCGCGCGCTTGGACCCCGTGGAAGCTTTGCGCTACGAGTAGTTAACGCATAACAACAGGATGGCGGGTACGCCCCCAGTGGAGGCGGTCAAACAAGCAAGGTGAAATCAAGCGGAAACAGAGATCTGTATTTTCTCCCTCTTGCTCGTCCGAGCTATTTCGGGACGGGGAAGCCTTTCATGCAGACCACTGTACGGTCTGCCTCCTCCGGTTTTGCGTGGGCAAAGCCAAGGTTGGCCGTACAAAGAACATCCCCTTTCAAAACCAGGCTGGTGTTGTTATCCAGCGGCGCGTTCATCTTGTTGGCTATGAGGATGCGCTGGGAACCGTCGGGCGAAAGGACCCAGATCTGGTTGAGCAAAATCTCGGAGACGTAGATGTTGCCTTTCCCGTCCAGCGCGATACCATCGAATAGCGAGTACCCGGATGGTAGCGCCACAGGTTCACCGGCCGTCCCGTCATCCTTAATCGGGATCCTGAGTACCATGGGTTCGCTGTCGGTGACTGCGTAGATGTTCTTCTCCTCCTTATCGAGCACTAGATCATTCACGCCGAGGGGCAACCCCGAATAAGGTTTGGAAGACCAATTGAGCAAAGGGTGTGCCGACCACAGGTCCACCTTTTTTCCATCGGGAGAGATTTTCCAAATACCTGCGTAGTTGAGGTCCGCCATGTACACGTTTCCTCTGGAATCGATGGCAACATCGTCAGGAAAGCAGAATGGCCAACCCTCCGCTCTGGTCGCGAGCGGTGTCACCTTTCTGGTCTTAGCGTCGATCTTGTACACCCCGGAACGAGTTACGGTCGCGTCCCGGCAAGACGGATGGAACTGGTTCCCCAAATCCGTCGCGTCATATTTTGAGTGGGCTTTGTATGCGACGTAGATGTTGTCCCCTTTGTCGAGGTCGAGTCCGATCAAGTCCCCCTTTCCGCTCTCTTCCTTCGACGGCACCCAGGCAATGTGATCGTAACTGCCGTCATCCTTGAGCATGACGACTTCCCCGATATGGAACAGGGTTGCGTAGATGTTGCCGTGCGAGTCGACTCCGAGGCCCTCGGGCGTATCGGGTAACTTGGCCATGACCCAGGCCTTGAACTGCGCCGATGCAGGTGTAACAGAGGCAGCGAAAAGCCAAGCACAACTAATTAGATAGAACAGAGTTCTCAGAGCTCTTTCTTTGCGCAGCGTGGCTTGCTCCATGTTGCTCCTCCCCTAATCTCGAACTCCGATTTTATCATCCCGGCCCACAGGCGATGTACGTTTACAGGAATTTCCTTTTCGCTCCCGCAGAACGCGCCATGGTACACCCGCCTCGCTTGTTTTTGACACAGTGAAGCGATTTTCATCGAGACCAACGACCTGCGCCCGATGAGCGTGAGAAACGCGCAGTGTGTTACATTCGAATTGTCTCGCAAATGAAAGCAAAACCCATTTTCGTGAAGTCCTCGTCGGGGAGGTATGCCGTGGTCTGCGGGTCCGGCGTACTCGCTCGCGCATCCCGGGAAATTGCTTCCCTGGGCGACTGCTCCAGCATTCATGTGCTCTCCGCACCCGGGATTTGGCGCGCGCTTGGCAAGACCGTGCGCCGCGGCTTGAAACTCAGGGATTCCAGTCCTGTGCATCTCCTGAATGACGCCGAAGCGGCAAAGAATCTTGCCACCGTTGAATCCGTGTCGCGGATGTTGATCCGTGCCGGGGCGGATCGCAAGTCGCTCATCGTGGCCGTCGGCGGCGGTGTTGTCGGTGATGTGGCGGGATTTGTCGCCGCAAGTTATCTGCGCGGAGTGGCCTTGGTGCAGGTGCCGACAACCCTCGTCGCTCAAGTGGATAGCGCCATCGGCGGAAAAACCGGAGTGAACCTGCCGGAAGGGAAGAATTTGCTCGGAGCGTTTTATCCGCCAAAGCTCGTACTCGCGGACCCCGAAGCCTTGCGCACTCTTCCACACCGCGAGTACCGCGGCGGACTCAGTGAAGTCATCAAGTACGGAGTCATCGCGGATGCCAGACTTTTTGTGTATCTCGAAAAGCATTTGGACAAGGTCTTGCGCCGCGACGCGGCCGCGCTTGAATACATCATCCGCCGCTCGATCGAAATCAAGGCCCAGGTGGTCAGTTGCGACGAACGCGAATCCGGCTTGCGGGAAATCCTGAACTTCGGTCATACCTTTGCCCATGCCCTGGAAAGCGTTACGAAGTACCGCCACTTCCGGCATGGCGAAGCCGTCGCCTGGGGCATGATGTGCGCCGCGCTCCTCGGCCATGAAGTCGGGGTCACGCCCGCCGATGATGTTTCCCGCATCGTGGCGCTGGTGCGCCGCTTAAAGCCATTTCCAGAATGGCCCCGCGTTTCCCCGGAAGCCATGATCAACCTCATGCGCTCTGACAAAAAGACTCGCGGCGGAAAGATTCGCTTCGTTCTGAGCCCGCGCATCGGCAAAGCGCAATCCTACAATACCGTCCCTCTTGATGCTGTACTGCGCGTCCTGCAATTCGCTCCGCATTTTCTCATCCAACACCCGAGGAGTCTTGCCCCGCTTGGACGGGAGAAGACCCATGGCTGAAGCGACAGCCTCGGTGAAGGGAACTCGCCCCGAAGGCGCGGTCACCGAAGCGGACGCCTCGCGCAAAGTCCGCGAAATGTTTACGCAAATCGCCCCGCGCTACGACCTGCTGAATCACATTCTGTCTCTGCAGATTGATCGTCTCTGGCGCGCGCGCGCCGCGCGCCGCTTGCGCAACGTTCTCGGCCAGCCTGACGCCCTTGTGCTCGATTTATGCTGCGGCACCGGCGACTTGGCATTCTCTCTCGCGCGGGCGGGAAGGGCACGGGTGATTGGAGCGGACTTCGCTCACACTATGCTGGTCCGCGCGAAAAAGAAAAGCATCCACCTCGCGAAGAATTCGAACCCAGGCAATGCCCAGGCAATGCAGTTTTTCGAAGCCGACGCCTTGCGCCTGCCCTTCGCGGCCGAATCTTTCAACCTCGTGGCCACCGCCTTCGGCTTCCGCAATCTCGCGAACTACGAAACCGGCTTGCGAGAAATCCAGCGCGTTTTGAAACCTGGCGGTACCCTCGCCATTCTCGAATTCACCGAGCCACCCAGGGGTGTACTGGGCGCTCTGTACCGCTGGTATTTCCGTAGTGTGTTGCCGAAGATCGGTCAGCTAATCTCCGGCGAACGTTTGGCTTACACCTACCTGCCTAAATCCGTCGCGCGTTTTTTTCGTCCCGCCGAGTTGGCTTCTCTGATGGAAACCGCCGGCTATCAGGCGGTTGAGTTTTCGGTCTGGACGCTCGGCACCGTGGCGCTGCACACGGGCGTGCGTCCGCGGTGAGCGGTTCTTGGTGGCACAATCTACTCTTCCAGCCCAGCCGCGCGCAGTTTCGCCAGCAGCGTTTTCGGTGAAACGCCCAGCTTTTCCGCCGCGCGCGTCTTATTCCATTGACAATCGCGCAGCGTGCTTTCCAGCAGCACGCGTTCGATGTGCCCTACCGCCCGGCCCGTCACATTTTCCAGCGAGCCTTCCCAGCTAAAGTTCTCCGGCAGCATCCCTGCCGGCAAACTGCCCGCTTCGGGCTTGCTTGCCGGGAGTTGCAGTCCGTCTGCCTGAATCGTCAGTCCATCCGCGAGGATCACCGCACGTTCCAGGGTATTCTGCAATTCGCGCACGTTTCCCGGCCAGCGATAATGCAGCAGCCGCTCGCGCGCTTCTTCCGACAATTCCAATCCGGGTTTCTTAAACTCGCGGCTGAATTTCTCCAAAAAATGCCCCGCCAGCAGCAGCACATCATTTCCGCGCTCGCGCAGCGGTGGAATCGTCATCGGCACCGCCGAAATTCGAAAATAGAGATCTTCCCGGAAAAGTTTCTCCTCAACGAGTTTCAGTAAATTGCAGTTTGTGGCCACAATAATGCGCACATCCACGTCAATCGACTGCGTGCCGCCCACGCGTTCGAACCGCCGCTCCTCCAGCACCCGCAACAGCTTGGCCTGAATGGCCAGCGGCAACTCCCCAATTTCATCCAAGAACAAACTCCCGCGATGCGCCAGATCCATTTTGCCGACTTTGCGCGCTCCCGCGCCGGTAAACGCACCGCGCTCATGCCCGAACAATTCGTTTTCCACCAGCCCCTCGGGAATCGCCGCGCAATTCAGCGCCACGAACGGTTGGTCACGCCGCGGAGACAAATGATGAACCGCCCGCGCAAACAACTCCTTGCCGGTTCCGCTTTCCCCCAGCAGCAGCACATTTGCGTCCGTTCCCGCCACGCGCTGAATCTGCTGGCTCATCTCCCGGATGGAAGCGTGCTCGCCCACGATACGCGGGAATCCATACCGCGCCGTGTACTCCTCGCGCAGCAGCAAATTCTCCCGCAGCAGTTCCTGCTGCCGTGCGGCGCGCTGCACCAGCAACTTCAAATGGTCCAGGTCCACCGGCTTTTGCAGAAACTCAAACGCTCCTTCCTTCATCGCGGTGACCGCTTCTTCCACGGAACCAAACGCCGTCAGCAAAATCACTGGGATCGTCGCGTCCGCGGCTTTGGTTTCGCGCAACACCTCCAGCCCGGAGGCTCCCGGCATCTTCAAGTCCGTGATCACCAGCAGGTATCGCCGTGCGCGCACTTTCTGGATCGCGGCCGCGCCATCGGACGCTTCGTCCACGGCATAGCCTGCGCGCTCCAGTGCCTTCCGTAGCATGGCGCGCAACTCATTCTTGTCTTCAACAAGTAGCAGGGGTTCCATCTCTTTCGTTTCTACCATGAATTGAATCGCTTAGCGGGGACAACTCGACGCCCATGTGCCAAGAAGGGAAGCACAGCTGCAAAGTTGTCTGGTTACGAGGAGATGCCTTGCTGACTACCGTTCGAAATCTCAGCGAACTCTGTGCATTGTGAAAACTTCTAACGAATAAGACTATTCCCGCGCCCATCCCGGGTCGCCGCCGGCCTTGCGCAGTTCGTCTTCCAGTTCGCTCAGTTCTTGTTTCAGCGTGACGATCTGTTGCTTCTGCGCATCAATCTTCGCGGTCTTGTCGTTGATGTCTTTGCGGCTGTTCTGTTCTTCCATGGCTTTCTGCGGATCGGAGTAATACTGAATCTGCGATTTGTCCAATTCACGCTGCATCACATCAAGTTGCTTTTCCGCGCCGGTAATCTTGCCACGCGCGACTTCGAAGCGCTGCCGCCAGCCTGCTTCGTCGTTTTTCGGCTCACTCCCCGCCGCCGCCGTCGCTACGGGCGCCGCCTGCTGGATGCCACCAACACTTTGGCTGGCTGCCGCCGCTTCACCTGAGGAGCTGGCCGGCTTGGTGGCGATATCGTCTTCCGTGAAAACCTTTTTGGGTTTGGGCGCGTTCTTTTTGTTTTCGCGCGCCTTGCGGGCCGCCTCGGCAACAGGGTCGGTCGCTTGTTGTTGGGAACTATCCTGCTGATGCGGCCGTGCAAAAAGGGAAGGACTCGCCAGGCAAAGCGCTGGCAGCAACAGCGCACCCTTTATCCAACCCCTCACCCAACCCTGGTTCCACTTTTTCATACTCATACGGGCCTACCTCCGCAAAGCGAACTGCGAGCCCCACTCACCATCGGTTGACGTCTACCTTGGATTCTACCGCTTCCGCGCGACCCTAGCATACAGGTAACGTAAGGATAAACGCCGCGCCCCCTTCCGGACGGTTGCGCGCTTCCACCTGCCCGCCATGCTGCACGATGATCTTCTGCACCACAGCCAGCCCCAGGCCCGTGCCGTTGGCCTTGGTCGTAAAGAACGGCCGAAAGAGCTTCGCCTGCGCCGCCGGTGGAATCCCCGGACCGTTATCGAAAACGGTGATGCGTTGGAACGCGGAGTCTTCGCCCTGGATCACTTCGCCGCGCAGCAGCACCCGCCCGCCGTTTGCCGCGCCTTCGCACGCTTCGGCGGCATTTCGCGCCAGATTCAGCAGCGCCTGCCGCAGCAACCCTTCATCGCCCGCCACGCTGCCCAGTGGCCCTTCATAGCGAATGCGGATCTTCGGCAGAGCCTCCGCCACCTCGTAAACCACGCGTTCCACCACCGCTTTCATGGCCACCGGCTCGTTCGAAATATCCAGCGGCCGGGCGTACTTCAGGAATTCCGTGACCACGTGCGTGATGTTGCGTGTCTGCTCCAGGATGCGCTCGGCATTGTCGGCGGATTCCGCGCTGCCCGCTTCGCCGCGGATCATCTGCGCGTATCCTGAGATCGTCGCCAGCGCGTTCTTGAACTCATGCGCGATTCCCGCGGAAAGCTCGCCCAGCGCAGCCAGATTTTCCTTCAGCTGCACCTGCTGCTGTAGCGTGGCAAGTTCCGTCAGGTCGCTCAGCAGGCAAATGGCGCCATTAATCTTCTCGTTGCCCCGGCGAATCGGCGAAATGGTTACCCCCAGCCTCCGCGTTTCACCGCCCGGAGCCGCGTGCTCCACCTGTTCGCGCCGGAAGATTTTTCCCGTCGCCAGGCACTCCGCGATATTTTTCGTCAACTCCGTGGATTCTCCCAGCGCCTCGCTATACCGCCGGAAACCCAGCCCGTGGATTCCCAGGGCTTGCTCCGCTGCTGGATTCGAGCTGGAAATAATCCCTGTCGCGTTCACGATCAGCAGTCCCGCGGGCATATTCCGCGTGACTTCTTCGCTTAGCCGCTCTGTCTTCTCCGCGCGTTCCTTCTCCACGCGATGCAGGCGTTCCAGCTCCTTCTCCTGCTCGCGCAGTTTCAGGATCACCCCCTGCATCGAGGCGGTCATGAAAGCCGAAGGATTTTCCGTGCGCGGCGCGGCGTTGAACTGCTCCTTGTTCGCGTCGCGCGTATTCCGGAAAAATCGCCGCACCAGAAACAGCGCTCCCCCGACGATGCCAAAGAAACCCAGCACCCCAACGATGATATTCATCCAGGAGTGGCTGGTGCTTTCGGCTTGGAGTGCGGCGAACATCATCATGCTTCCTGCTCCGCTTGCTTGCATCCCTATCACGCTTGCATCGGCCAGTACGCCGCGATCCACGGCGCGAGGAAAACCACTACAAGCGCTGCAAACCCCAGAAATGTCCCCAGGGGAAGTTGATACTGCGTGGCAATCGCCCAGCGCAGATAATGCACCTTGCCCAGCCCGCGGCGGCTGGCGCGCTCCGCAACGTTGTGCTTCCACCCTGCCAGATACAGCACTGCGACGGTAGCCAGTCCAAGAATGCTCCCCGCAAAAGTTCCCAGCAAAATGGTCAGAAAAGCTCCACGCAGGCCCAGAAACGCCCCCACCATCGCCATCATCTTGACGTCTCCCATGCCCATGCCTTCCTGCTTGCGCACCAGCTTGTAGCCCGCTGCGGCGCCCCAAAGCAGCAGGCTGCCAAACGCTGCGCCCAGCAGCGCATCCAGCACTCCGATTGCCGCGTCCGGCAGCAAGCGGTGAAACATGCTTTGGCTCAGCCACGCCGCAGCGCCGTCATTCACCGGAATGCGCGTGGCCAGCGCCAGACCGACTCCGAAACCCGGCCAGTTGATGGCGTCAGGCAAAATCCGCGAACGCAGATCCGTGATGGTAAGAACGATAATCAGGCAGGTGAAAATCAGCCACTTGAAGGTCGCCAGCGTCACATCAAAGCTCAAATAGCACGCCACAAACATCACCCCGGTAAAAAACTCAATCACCGGATACATCGACGAGATCGGCAGCTTGCAGTTTCGGCACTTGCCCCGCAGCAGCAACCACCCAAACACGGGAATGTTGTCGTACGGCTTGATCGGCTTTTCGCAGCGAGGGCATCGCGACCCCGGCGAAACAATGGATAGCCCCTCCGGAATGCGCGCAATGCACACATTCAGAAAGCTGCCAATTACAATCCCAAACAGAAAAAAGATGGTGATGAACACAAATTGACTGTGCCACACTCGCCCAAGCGCCTCAAGAAACCGTGCAGTTGCCGTGTCGCATGCCTAACATCGCAGTCCTTCCAAAGACTTGGTAGCGCTTGCGTCCCGCCGGCGCCTTCTCTCAAAGGTTCACCCGGTTTGCGCGCTTCCACACCCTCCGCTATAGTCGAATTTCAGCCATGCAATCCTGGTTCGAACGCAAAATCCGCCGCTACGAGCACCGCCGCTGGACCACCGACGACAATCGCATGGTCCGCCCATTTGAATGGGGCCTTGAACATATCGGCGGCAGCCCCGAGGAACCCGACCCCGCGAGTTTCCTGCGTTCCTACGCCCGGGAAGCGATCGAAAACAGCCAGAACTGGTACGCCACGCCGCCCGTCAAAGACTACCGTCTGGATCCCCAAAATATTTTGACCTTCACCAGCCCGCTCGATTCTCCCTGCGCGGAAAACAATACCGTCCATGCGCAGTTCTTTCCTGCAAAGTCCAACGCTCCACAATCAGCCGGGCCAGCCGTCCTCGTTTTGCCCAACTGGAACGCCAAGTGGCACGGTCAGCGCTCCCTCTGCGAGTGGTTGCAGCGGCTGGGCATCAGCGCGCTCAAGATGAGCATGCCCTATCATGACCGCCGCATGGCTCCCGGCCACGAACGCGCCGACCAGCTTGTGGGCGCCAATGTCGGCTTAACTTTGCAGGCCAATCGCCAAGCGGTGATGGATGCCCGCGCCTGCTTGACCTGGCTCGAACAGCTGGGATTCACTCGGCTGGGCATTCTCGGCACCAGCATCGGCTCGTCGGTCGGCTACATTACCCTGATGCACGACCAGCGCGTGCGTGCCGGCGGCTTCTTCCACGTCTCCACTTATTTCGCCGACGTCGTCAGCCAGGGCATGACCACCAATCACGTCTGGGAAGGTCTTAGAAATCATCTCAGTGTCGAGGAGCTCCGCGAATACTGGGCGCCCATCAGCCCCATGCCCTATGTCGAGCGCGGCATGGGCGCCGGCCGTAACTCCTTCATGGTCTATGGCAAATACGACCCGACCTTTTTGCCCGAACTCACCGAACAGATGCTCGACTCCCTCCGCCTCCACGGCGCGCATCCCCGCGTCCTCGAACTCGCTTGCGGTCACTACTCCCTCGAACTCGCCCCCTTCAGCTACATCGCCGGCTACCGCATGCTCACCTATTTCCGCTCCGCCCTCGCCTAAGCCGTTGTAGTGGCCGGTCTTCTGCGTTATCTGCGTCCCGGTCCTGCCGGGAAGACCGGTTCCTTACTTCACCTCGCGGTGAATTATAAAAGTGGTGTCCTTTCATTGTGCGTTTTCGTCAACAAAGAACTACGTGGCAATTCCGTTGGCTTCCCGCCCTCCCACTGGACACGGGCACTCGCGTCGCAAATGCTGATTCGTTTCCTTGCTCAGTTCTTTTCCTTCGGCTCTTTCTTCGCAGGTTGCGGCGTGACCGGATTTGGCTCACGCAGTTGCTTAAGCCGCTTCACGATTTGACTGGCGATATCCGGCGCTGCCCGGATGCAGTCCCAGGCGATCGCCTTCCCCGCCCCTAGAATCACGCCGGTCTCTTCATGTGTCATCCGGTACGAGCAATCCCAGCTCATCGTAGGGCGTTCCAATGTGATTAAGAGATCGGCGGACGTGGCATCTTTCACCAGGACCAGCCCCATGGCTAGGAAGTCCTTGTTCTCGAGAAGCTTTTTTTCCAGCGGCTCGGATGGAAATCCGGACCACGCACCTCCTGGCTTGGGTCTGATGTGGATGGTCCGCGCTCGCTTCAGAATCTCCTTGGGATCCCGCGAATCGGAAGCCGCAGTCTGACTTCCTTCCGCAGCTGGCTGGCTTTGAGGCTGCCCCGCGCCCTGCTGCGGCGGTACCGCCTCCGGTTGCTGTGCCGTGGCTCTTGGCGAAAACATGCATGCAACAACGACGACCAAAAGTATCTGACGCATTCTGCCCTCCTCCGTAAAGAAATGTGATCAGGGCCCTGCGAACTGAGTACCACGTACGCCTCGTCCGCCCCAATGTCAAGGACCATACCGCAGCAACGCCTTTCTGCTCCCGGAGTTCGCTGGCGCCGGTGCTCTCTAACGAGTACCTGGGCGCCAGCCAAACTCCGCTCATTCGCGCTTCGATTCTGGACCTAAAGGTCATCCATTAGAATCGAAACACAATGCCCGCGGAGACTCGGGCGTTCTTCCTGTCCGTGACTCCCCCGGAATGCAATAGCAGCCAATCCGCCTGTACCAGGCGCACTGCCACGTGTTCGTTGACCTTCACATCCAGGCCGCCGCCTATTGCAGTCGCGAATGCAGTCTCCGTGCCTCCGTCGGACACCCAAGCCGCTCCCACCAGCACGTGCGCAAACGGCGTGACTATATCCGATTTGCGGAGCGAAAACACTGGCCCCGCCATCGCCGTGTGGAATTTTCCACCGTTCTTGTAAGCGCCACTGAAGTCTCCGGTGACGCCAAACCAACGGTTTACATTCCCCGTGATCGATGCATTCCATCCGTTTGCATTGATACTGGGGTTCAGATGAGTGAATTGATAGCCTCCGAACAATTCTGCCCTGGGATGATCCTGCGCGGAGACCGGCAAGCTGAATACTCCAACCAACACGAATAGCGTGAGAAACGTTCGCATAGAACTTCTCCTTTGTTTCAAAATTTTAAATTTAACCGGGTTCGGCCCTGGAAAACTGCCACTACCAACGCGCGCTTATGCAGAGCTATAGCATGCGGCTCACCAACAAACCTCGCCGTTGGTTTTGCCGGTAACTGCCCTGTTTTCAGGGA
>JBGOTL010000116.1:0-11612 GCA_041476465.1 Candidatus Acidiferrum sp.
CTGTTCGAATTCCGTACTTTTTCCGCTCCCACGGCGATTCTGGCTTCCGCTTTGCTCTCGACCTTTGGCGGGTTTTTGGCTCTTCTAGTGACGCGCACAACATTTAACGTTGCGTCTTTCATGGGCATGATCATGGTTATCGGCATTGTGGCGAAGAACGGAATTCTCTTGCTCGATGCCGAACAACGCTTTCGCGAACTAGGTCTTTCCAGCGAAGAAGCCATGATCCAGGCGGGAAGGCGGCGCTTGCGGCCCATCGCCATGACCGCGCTGGCGACGATCGCCGGCATGCTGCCGCTGGCCCTGGCCATTGGCGCGGGTTCCCAGATGTTGCAGCCACTGGCTATCGCGGTGATCGGCGGTTTGACCAGCTCGATGGTGTTGTCGCTGATTTTTACGCCAGCGATTCATTACTTCCTGCAGCCCAGAAAAGCCGCGCAGGAATAATTCACAGCACTGAAAACTTGCCGGTGTACCTGGCTCGAGCCAGAGCGAATCAAGGAATTCGTGGTTTCACATGCTTGTCATTCCCTTGTCATCTCCTCTTCATAAATCTGACGTCTAATTCCTTTCGCCGAGTCTTCGGGGAGCACTCAGAAATTTGGACGTTAGTTTTCCCTGTCGGAGGTGAACTTTTGCATCGTTCCCCCTGATCTCTGACTCGATTCGAAATCAAGATGGAAGGACTAATCATGCGAAGTCTTGTAGGTATGCGGTTCGCTCTCGTCTGCGCACTCTCAATGCTTTTACCTATTCTGGCCCCGCCGGATCGCGCCGTGGCCCAGGAGCATAAGGCCGGAATCAGCGGTCGCATCACGGATAGTTCCGGTGGCGTGCTGCAGGGGGCGCAGATCGTCATGGAACCCAAAGGCCTGGTGGAAGTCTCGAATGGCCAGGGGACTTTTTCTGTAAATGACCTCGATCCAGGCAGTTACACGCTCACCATCACCTACGTTGGCTTTGCGCCTCTCACCAAGCAAGTGGAGGTCGTTGCTGGTGAGATGGCCAACGTCAATGTGGAGCTAAAGGTTGCGTCCCAGAATCTCGAAGTTCTGGTAACTGCCGAGCGCGCTTCTGCCGAAGCGGAAGCTCTCAACCGTGAGCGCACCGCCGACAACGTTGTACAGGTGCTGCCCTCGGATGTGATTCGCAGCTTGCCCAACGCCAATATGGCCGATGCCCTCGGCCGTTTGCCGAGCGTCACCCTCGAACGCGACGAAGGCGAAGGCAAGTACGTGCAGATTCGCGGCACCGAACCGCGCCTCACCAACACCACTATTGATGGGATTAACGTCCCCTCGCCGGAATCCGGTGTGCGCCAGATCAAGTTCGATGCAATTCCTGCCGACATCGTCGAGTCCGTGGAAATCAGCAAGACCTTGCAAGCAAACATGGATGGAGACGGCATCGGCGGTTCTATCAATCTCGTCACCAAGACGGCTGGCGAGCGCCCCACCATTTCGGTCGGCGGAATGGGCGGATACATGCCGATTCTGGGGGGCCGCGGTCAGGTCGAGAGCACTGGTACCGTCGGGCAGCGTTTCGGCGCGAACAAGCGTTTCGGCGTCCTAATTGGCGGCTCTTATGACTGGACTGGCCGTGGTATTGATGACATCGAGCCGGTGTCGGACGTAGCTACCTTGCCCGATGGTTCGACTGCACTTTATAAAGAGTCCATCGACCTACGCGAATATCGTTACTACCGCAGCCGCAAGGGTATGGCCGGAAGCGCCGACTACCAGCTCACCAAAGGATCGAACATCTACGTCCGAAGCTTGTACTCCGATTTCAAGAACTACGGCGATCGCTGGGTTACCTCAGTGACCGACAACACGGTCGTTCAAAGCCCTGTGACTCCGAATGGAATCACACTGCTGGGTTCCAACGGCTGCAGCTTTATCACGGATCCAGCGGACCCCAATTTCAATAAGGAAGTCTGCGCCGGCACACCGTCCTTCAATACACAAATTCGGCGTCCAGACATCGCCATCGGCAGCCTGTTGCTCGGCGGCAAGCATGTTCTCGCATCCAGTTGGTACGCGTGGGACGTTTCTGCTTCCCATTCCCGCGATAACAACGTGTCCCCGGGTACGGCGTCCTTCCATTCAGACAACCAGTTGACAACGAATCTCTCTTCCGACCCCAACGTAGTCAGTTTTAGTAATTGCCAATTCGACCTTAAGAATACTGCGAACATCTACCGGCCGCAGTGGACACCGGCATGTTTTGCCGAAGCATACAACCCGGCGAATTTTAACTTGGATCACCTTAGCAGTGACCATGGGCTGAGCGCCCAGCTAAATCTGCAAGCCACCGCAGCGATGGCAAAGCGCTACCATCTAGGTTCGCATCTCTCAACCATCGAAATCGGCGGCAAATTCAGAAACGCTCACAAGTTTGACAATACCTACAACGTTCGGTTGGACGCCAACGTCGCCGTCCCGATGACCCAGTTTCCGAGCCGCTTCTCAAACAGCAGCTACTACAACAACGGCTACAAATTGGGGGCAAACCCTGCTTATCAAGACGTGGTTACGTTTGCCAACGCCAATCCGACGGACTTTTCTCTCACCAGCAGCCAGGGAGTTGATCCAGGGAACTACGGCCTGACGGAAAAGGTTGCCGCCGGTTACTTGATGAACACTACGGATTTGGGCAGCCGCGTTCGTCTGGTCGCAGGCGTTCGTTTCGAGAACACGAATCTTGATACCGTTAGTCACGCTTTTGGTACCGTGACGGACCCAGTGACCGGTATCGTGACCGACGTCTTCTCGACCAGCAAATTCAGCGGTTCCTATCTCAAAGTTCTTCCGAGCGTCTCTTTGCGTTATGCCTTTACCGGTAATACGAATCTTCGCCTCTCCTACGGCCGCGGCCTTTCTCGTCCGGACCCCCAGGACATCGCTCAGTCAGTGACCTTCACGAGCACTGGTAAGCCAGGGTCACTCAAGAACACGGCTACCCTGGGCAATCCGAATCTCAAGGCGGAAACAGCCGATAACTTCGACGTGCTGATCGATCACTACCTCAACCCCTTTGGGATGATCTCAGCCGGCTATTTTTACAAGCGGCTGACGGATCCGATAGTGACGCAGAGCTTTGTTCTTCAAAATTTTCAGCCAACTCCGACAGCCCCAGTGGGGACTTATACGGTTACGCAACCGCTCAACGCGGGCAGCGCCTGGATTACTGGATTCGAAGCCGCCTACCTCCAGCACCTTACATTCCTGCCGGGCAAACTCAGCGGGCTCGGCATCTCAGCGAACTATGGCTACACGGCTTCGCGGGCCAATGGGTTGCCAGGGCGTTCCGATCACCCCAGGCTATTGCGCAACGCGCCGAACACTTGGAACATCAGCCCGACGTATGATCGTGGGCGTGTTTCTCTGCGTGTAGGTCTGTCCTACAATCAGGCAAACATCGCTTTTTACACCGACGGATCGAAGGGACCTTTTGGAGATGGCTACTTCTATTCTCACTTGCAAGTGGATGCGCAGGGTAGCATCCGCCTGGCTCATGGATTGAACTTTGTCATGTACGGCCTCAATCTTACCAACGAGGTTTTCGGCTTCTACCAGGGCAGTCCGCAGTTCATGATCCAGCGGGAGTATTACCAGCCAACTATCGCGGCCGGCTTCCGCTGGTCGCCCTTTCACGGGCAGTGAAGGAAACGGGGAATCCGCGGCGAAAACTGAATGCGTTTTCGCCGCGGCAACTCTGGCCCAGTCACCGTTTTTTCTATGGGACGAAGACCGAAGCACGAACTCTCCGGTCACCCTAAGCGGTCACTTTTCCGGTCGTTCTGCCTGAACATTCATTCAGGTTCGATTTATGTTGTGTTTAGGTACACTCTTCTAGATTTGATTGGTGTCGAGTAGCGGGAAGTGATGAGGTTTGCATGAAGACGATTTCCGGCGTGCTATTTCTGCTCTGCGCATTATTTCTGGCGGGATTCAGTTCGCAGCGCAACACACCCAAGCTTGCCACTGCCCCGCCAGCGGCGGATGACAAAACCGCCGTTATGGTAGCCGCGGGAGACATTGCGGATTGCAGGGACCTCAGCGGAGCGGAAGCCACCGCGAAATTGCTTGATCAAACTCCCGGGACTGTGTTGGCGATTGGCGACCTGGCGTATCCCAACGGTTCGAAAGAAAGTTTTGTGTGCTACGACAAAACCTGGGGACGCGCAAAGTCTCGCACGCGGCCCGCGCCGGGGAATCATGATTTTCATACTTCAGGCGCCACGCCCTATTTCGAATACTTTGGCGCTGCTGCCGGCGATTCGAAGGATGGCTACTATAGCTTTGATCTCGGCGCATGGCACATGGTGTCGTTGAATAGTGAATGCACGGAGGTTGGCGGGTGCGAAGCCGGTTCGCGACAGGAAAAATGGCTGCGTGCGGACCTCGCCGCGCATCCCGCGGCGTGCACCTTGGCCTATTTTCACAAGCCACGTTTCAGCTCTGGAGGCACACACGGCAACGATCCCGAGCTAAAACCACTCTGGCAGGCTTTGTATGACGCGAATGCTGAACTAGTGCTGGGCGGCCATGACCATGACTACGAACGCTTCGCGCCCCAAACACCGGATGGCACAGCCGATGCCAATCGCGGCATTCGCGAATTTGTTGTCGGCACCGGGGGAAAGAGTCAACGGCCCTTCGGAGCTCCACAGCCCAACAGTGAAGTACGAAACGCCGATGCCTTCGGCGTTTTGAAGCTGACGTTGCGCGCGAACGGTTATGACTGGCAATTTATTCCGGAGGCAGGCAAGAGCTTCACGGATTCTGGAAGTGGTGTGTGTCACTGAAGCCTCAGCGTGAGGAATTTCCAAGGTAACGCACGAGGCAGTTCATTTTCGGTATGGAGAGACTATGAAACTTAAACTTGGTTTGGTTGTAGCGGTACTTGGTTTGGCGACGTTCACCGCGATGGCGGCGCCGCCATCTGGATACCACATCATCAAGAAAGTGACGGTACCCGGCACCGGCGGTTGGGACTATGTAACCGTAGATGAAGCGGGGCGGCGCGTTTACATCGCGCATGCGACGCAGGTGGAAGTGCTCAATGCGGACACCTTTGAGATCGTGGGCACGATTCCAAACACTCCGGGCGTCCACGGCGTGGCCATCGCTTCAGAATTTGGCCGGGGATTTATATCCGCCGGTAAAGCGGATTCCGTCATTATTTTTGACCTCAAAACCTTGAAGACGTTAGGCGAGGTGAAGGTTGGCAAAAAACCGGACGCGATTATCTACGATCCGGCTACCAAACACGTTTACGCGATGAATGGCGATAGCGACAGCACCACGGTAATCAACGCGGCGGACGGGAAAGTGGTTGGCACAGTTGACCTCGGAGGCGGTCCGGAATTTGCCGCGGCGGATGGCAAGGGCAATGCCTACGTGAATCTGGAAGAACAGAATCAGACCGTGCACTTTGATTCGAACACGCTGAAGGTCCTCCACCACTGGCCGCTCGCGCCGTGCGCCACACCCACCGCCCTGGCTTTTGACCCAGCCACCCGCCGGCTATTCGTGGGTTGCCGAGGCGGCAAAATGATGACCGTTCTAGACGCGGACAGCGGCAAGGTCATCACCACGGCCCCAATCGGTGAGCGTGTGGACGCCGGTGCCTTTGATCCAGCAACAAAATTGGTCTACATGTCTACTGGAGATGGAAATGTTTCCATCTTTCATCAGGATTCCGCGGACAAGTACACGCTCTTGGAAAACGTAGCGACGGCGCCCGGCGCGAAGACCATGGGCCTCGATCTTAAGACTCACAATCTGTTCGTTCCGTCGAATCAGGCGGGGACGTTTACCATTCTGGTGTTTGGCCAATAGAAGTTTTGTTCGAAAAGAAAGCGCACGCCATTTTTCGGCGCGCGCTTTCTTCCTAAATAGTGTGTCTTATTTTTTCACGGCTGCTTCCGGCTTTTGTGTCACCGTTGCCGCCTTCTGCGCTTCGCTTGCCAGCGCAGCCTTCACCGACGCGGGAATCCTATCCGCATTCTTCACCAGTACGCTGACTTGCCAGATCTGCGTTTCGTTCAGGCGCCCTTTGAATCCCGGCATGCCGCTCATGCGAATTCCGTTTTCCACTTTCCAGTAGGATTCCCATGCCTCATCGTCGGTTACGCCCGTGCCGTGGAAAAGTTGCGGGGGTGGCGGAAACATTCCCTGGGCGATCACGCTCTTCGGCTCGCCGGGCAGGCCATGGCAGCCCGCGCATTGCTGAATGTAGACGGTCGCCCCCTCCAGGAAATTCTTCTCGTCCGCTGGTGTTTGCGGGTCCGGGTGAGGCAGCTTCGCCAGATAAGCGTTGAGCGCCATGTGCGTCAGCTTTTTTTCAAACGGCAGCTGCGGCGCGGTCACTGCCACGGGCGCGCGCCCAGTGGAAAAATAAAAATAAACTGCTCCGGCCATCAGCAATACGCCCAGCAAAATCCCCGCAATCAGGCCCTTAAGCATCCGTTCTCCCCCTGGCGTCCTTTTTTGGTTTGCATTCCCGCGGCGTCCGCGGAATGCGGAGACTAGTGTACTTTTTGGCGAGGCCGTCTGCATCTGGAAACTCAACAGTCACGCAAGCGCCTCGCCAACTCTTACCTTGCGTTCAAACCTGCTTGTGATAGAACGAGTCAGTCGATTTTGCGTTGCGCACATTGGATCGTGAGGTTCCACGTGAAGTATTTATGTTCTTTGCTGTTTTTCCTAGTCTTGCCGGTCCAAGCACAAATGCGGGACACCCAGGATTGGCCGACGAAGGGATGGCGGAAAGCCACGCCGGCATCCCTGGGGATTGAAGAAGCACGTCTTGAGGCACTCGACGCGGACATTGCCAGCGGCAAGTATCCGCTGGTGGACAGCCTGCTGGTGATTCGGTGTGGCGAAGCCGTGTACGAACGCAAGTATGCGCATGACTATGGCAAAATCTACGGGAAGGAAGCGCACGAGAAAGGCCCGCTAAACGCGCGGCTCACCGGGCCTTACAATTACTTTGATCCTCACTGGCACCCGTATTACCACGAGACCGACGAGCACAGCATGCAGTCGGTATCGAAGACGGTAACCTCAGTGACCCTGGGCATTGCGATCACCCGCAAGGAGTTCACCGTTGGTTTGGAAACTCCGGTCCTGAAGTATTTCGATGCATCGAAGGTGGCGAATGTTGACGAGCGCAAGCGGCACAT
The DNA here is from genome assembly GCA_041476465.1 of Candidatus Acidiferrum sp. Taxonomy (GTDB): domain Bacteria; phylum Acidobacteriota; class Terriglobia; order Acidiferrales; family UBA7541; genus Acidiferrum. The sequence goes on from JBGOTL010000116.1 coordinate 7,193, forward strand.
GACCATCCGCGACGTGCTGACGATGTCGACAGGACTCGACTGGGACGAAGAAGTTGCTTACGACGATCCAAAGAACGCAGCCAGCCTGATGGAAGCCACCGACGACTGGGTACAATTCGTGATCGATCGTCCCATGGCGCACGAGCCGGGCAAGGTGTTTGCCTATAGCAGTGGCGCCACCGAGTTGCTGGCGTACATTTTCAAGAAACAAACTGGGCAGGACATTGAGGAGTATGCGAAAAAGTATCTTTTTACGCCTCTCGGTATTGAACACTACGACTGGAAGCGCACTCCCATGGGGCTGGTGGATACCGAGGGCGGTTTGTACCTGCGCGCGGAAGATCTGGCGAAGATTGGCTATCTATACCTTCACGATGGCATTTGGGCCGGCAAGCAGATCGTGTCCGCGGACTGGGTGAAGCAATCGCTCACACCGCGGATGGATGCCGGCGACAAATGGAAATACGGTTTTCAGTGGTGGCTACTCCCACATGGTGTGCCGCAAAGATTGGCGTGGGCGGCGCGGGGATTTGGAGGACAGCTCTTGCTGGTGTTTCCCGAAGACGATTTGATTGTGGTTATGACCGCGTGGAATATCCTGGGCGATGACGACGGAATCCGGCGCGATGCCATCCAGCGCATTCTGCCCGGCGTACAGCCACACAGTTGCGCATCTCCGGCTCACTGACGGCCAAGGGGCGTCCCTCAGATCAAGAGCTGCCGATGAAGTAGCCGGTGAGGAAGACCAGGATGCCGCCGCCAACTGCCAGAAACGCCGCTTGCAGAAATGGCGTGTCCATGTAGCGGTAGCGGATGTAGCTGATGGCGCCGAGTTCGATGGCCACGACGATGACCGCAATGATTGTGGCCACATGAAAGTCCGCGATCAAAAACGGCAGCGTGTGCCCGATTCCGCCCGCTGCGGTCATGAGTCCGGTGATCGCTCCCCGCAACCATGGCGACCCGCGGCCCGTCAGCGATCCGTCGTCCGATTGTGATTCCGCGAAGCCCATCGAGATGCCAGCGCCGATAGAAGCAGCCAAGCCGACCAGGAACGCCTTCCAGCTATTTTGGGTGGCAAATGCCGCGGCGAACAGCGGCGCCAGAGTCGAGATCGACCCGTCCATCAGCCCCAAGAGTCCCGGCTGAACGACCTGCAGCAGGAACAGCTTGTTGTGGGATTCTTCCTCCGTCTGCTTCGCGCTTTCCGTTAGATGCTTCTCTTCAAGGTCTCCAGCGGTCCGCGTGTGTTTCCGCTCTTCGTCCGCTAATTTATTCAGCAGTTCCCGCGTGGAGGCATCCGTGGTGCGGCTCGCGGCCCGTTCGTAAAACCGGGTGGCTTCCATCTCCATCACTTCGGCTTGCCTTCTCGCCACTTTCACGCCCAGCGGGCGGAACAACCAAACCGGCCTGCGCTGCAAAAAACCTTTTACGTTTTCACGGCGGATGAGTGGAATATGATCCCCAAATCGCTGGCGGAACATGCCGATGAGGCGGTCGCGGTGGACCACTTCTTCTTCGCGCATCTCCTCGAACATCGTTGCCGTCGCCGGATACGACTCCCTTAAGCCATCGGCAAATTCGCCGTAGATGCGGCCGTCCTCTTCTTCGGAGGCAATGGCAATCGCCAGAATCTCCTTCTCGGTGAGATCTTTGAATTTCTTCAGCATGCGCGCAGGTCTCCGGATTTCTGTCCGGAGAAGAATCGCACAAATGCCCCGGCGAAGCCATCTGCAAGGCGCTCATCGCATCGCGAGTGAATCTAAGGAAGGAAGCCGTGATTGCGGCAGAGTTGCACGATGCCGAGCCGGTTATCCGCGCCTACTCTATGTTTCATGCGGTAGAGGTGATTCTTGACGGTTTGTTCCGACAAGCAGAAATGGTTAGCGATTTCTTTGTTGGTCATGCCCTGAGCGATCAGGGGGACCAATTGCTGCTCCCGGCGGGTCAGGCCCAGGAGTTGCTGCACCCGTGCGGAAGGAAAGGAAGTCGCGTCGCGTTCGAAGTGCCGGAACAACACCGCGCATAGCGCGCCCGGGCAAACCACTTCGCCCTTTTGCAGCAATCGCACGCCTTCGAGCACCTCTTCCGCCGAGGCATCTCGCAAGAGGTAGCCGCTGATTCCTGCTCGCACGCACTGAAAAAAGTCCGTCTCATCCTTGGACATTCCCAGAAGCAGGATGCGCACCTCGGGGGTGGTGGTGCGAACTTTGCGGAGCAGGGGCAAGTCTTCCGCCAGCTTGCCGCGCGAGGCCAGCAGCAGGATGTTCGTTTGGGTACCGAACAGCAGCTCGGCATGGAAAGGCACGGCTGAATTTCCGCCCACTACTTCCAGGTTTCCATTCTTGGTCAGCATGCGCGCTAGCGCTTCTTGTAGCAGGCGGTTTTCCGCCGCCACAAAAACGCGAGACTTGGGCTGCGTGGCCTTGGGGGGTTCGCACCGCGCTGCCGCTGTTCCTGCTCCAGCGGCCGCAGAATATTGTTGACTCGACCGTGTGGCGCGCGATTGCGCGGTACTAGAAAGCGAACTCTGCCGGGTACCTGTATTCACGGTGGGACATCCTCCGTTTTGGCTCTAACTCATCTCGCTTCAGCGTTCTCCGTTCTAAACTCGAACCACCACCCGTAGTGCAATTTCGTAGCCCATGGCCCGATTTTTGACCTCCTTCTGACTCCCCATTATCTTCCTTCTTAAGAGTGACTTAGCCCTTGGCTCTGGAAAGCCTCTGCCTGCTTGAAGTCCCGATTCGGTACCTAACCCCAGTCCCTACTTCAGTTCGGAACTCCAGAGGGCAGGCTCCCTGGCTCCTTAGGATCCTAATTCCTTGCAGCTCTATTCCTTTCTTTGCCTTTTTGGTACTTCGGTACTAACATCGTCTTGGGACGTCCTACATTTTTCCGAGTACGTTTCAACCATTGGTTTTGTGTTGCGCTCGCCTTAAACTTTGTTTGCAAGCACTTGTTCTTTGGGGAGAGGCGACAGATCGATGGCGACCCAGTTAGACCTATTGATGGGCAAGACACCCAACGGCGGCATACCAACCACCCGCGCGACTTCTCAAACGGAGCGCCGCGGCACGCGGCGTTGCAAGATTACGCAGCTTATGCGCTTGCGTCCTTCCGACCCGGAAAAAGACCCCTTCGAAGATCTCCGCGGGTCGCTGAGCGTTTCTCGCACTGGCGTCTTTTTTCAAACCAGCGAGGCGGCCTACGAAGTCGGCATGCGGCTGTTTGTGACCATGCCCTACTCGCAGGACCCTGTCTCGATGAGCCGGGAATATCTTGCCGAAGTTGTTCGCAAAGAGGATTTGCCCAACGGTCTTTCTGGTGTGGGCTTCAAAATCCTAATGGAGATGGGGCTGCATGGCGGCTTCTCCTCCGGGTATCCGCGCCAGCGGAAGTAACCGAACGTCCGGCAAGTATGCCGGGACAGAGATTTCAACAAAAACAAGAAGGGCGGATGGCTATTAGCCACCCGCCCTTCTTGCGTTTGGGGGTTGGAGAAAAAGCTATATTCAAGACTGCCGGAACACCTGCATGGTGCGATGCCGCAGCAAACCGAGCTGCCGGTTCAGCGGATGCCTGCGCTGCAGGAAAGATAGAATTGGCGGCCGGCGATATGTCAGTTTTGTCAGGGCAATGGTAAGCCGCACATCGCGCCGCGCAAACTTCAGGCCGGCCTCCAGGGCTTCCACAGCGTCGTCGCGTCTTCCAGCCGTGGCATAGACTTCCGCAAGGTTCAGGTAGAGTTGCGCCTGGTTGCGCTTCATGCGCACCGCAGCGTCGCAGAGGTTCTCTGCCTCGGCCCATTTTTGTTCGGAGCGCGCCAGCACCACGCCCAGGTAGGACATGTAGTAAGGATTATTTTTGTCGAGTTCTACAGCGCGGCGCATATGCGGCAGCGCCTTCATGCTGTAATTGTCGCGTAGCAACGTCAGACCGCTCTTGAATTCGCGGAAGGCTTCGGTATCCATCATGGTTCCACCTCGCTGGCCGCTCAGCGGCCGCACAGGAAAAGGACTCTCTGGGAATTTGAAAACGCGCCGCGCAAGACAGGTGGAATTCGCGCACCGAAAGGATTCGCAGGATCGGTTAGAAATATGGAGGTTTTCCCGGTGGTGTGCGTTCGTTCGAGAGGTAGCGTGGCGGAGGCGGTTTTCATTCGAGTCTTTCGCGAACTTACGCGCTCTGAAGGAAGGAATCTACTGACCCGTGGGACAGTCTTGGTACACCGGCTCTTCGTTCTATCGTTTTTTCGCGGCGTGCCCGCTGGGGTTTGCGAGCGAGATCTAAAGACAGGCGTGTTCGGCGCGAACCAGGCCGCCCTTGACGCGGGCGTCGTAGATCGGGAAGCGCGCGGCAAGCTCGGCCACCTGTTTGCGTATTTTCTGCTCGGTTGCGGCATCGCCCATGTGGCTGA
>JBGOTL010000117.1:0-11582 GCA_041476465.1 Candidatus Acidiferrum sp.
CAAAGAATATCCGCCTGGTGGAATTTTACGATCGGATGCGGACGATCAGCGGGCGGGCGAACACCATTGGAACATACGAAGTGTTCTTTGGCGACTACAACAAACTGTTTGAAGCGGCGAAGAGTTATGAGGCGGTGACAAGGGAAGATGTGCAGCGCGTGGCGGCGAAGTACTTCGGCGCAAACAACCGCACGGTGGCGACGTTGATTCCGGACAGTGAGGAGAAGGCGAAGCAATGAAAATCCAACAGAGCACTGCGCGTCTCCTTGCGATTGCGATGGTTGCCTGGTTTATGGTGACCGCGGCTTCGGCGCAGTCGATTCACATGCCGCCGCACGAAAAAGTGGTGTTGAAGAACGGATTGACGGTGCTGTTATTGGAAAAGCACGCTGTGCCGATGGTGAGTTTCCACGCGATTGTGAAAACGGGTGCGGCGGGAGACCCAGCGGGGCAAGATGGCGTTGCCTCGATGGCGGCGGGATTGCTGCGCAAAGGAACGAAAGCGCGCACGGCGCAACAATTTGCAGCGGACCTGGATTACATCGGGGGATCATTTGACGCGGGGGCGAGCGCAGATTCCTCGAGCATCTCGGCGGAGTTTTTGAGCAAGGATTTGGCGCGCGGACTGGACCTTTTTTCGGACGCCTTGCTGCATCCCACGTTTCCACAAAGCGAGGTGGACAAGCTGCTGGCACAGAGCCTGGATGGCGTGAAAGGTGCAAAGGACGATCCGCAACAGGTGCTGGGGCTGTATTACAACGGGTATCTGTACGGAACAGCGCCTTACGGGCGCCCGGACGCAGGCGATGAAGAAACGCTGAAGCACATCGACCGCGCGGGGATTGTGAAGTTTTACGAGACGCATTACGCACCCGGAAACATGATCCTGGCGGCGGCCGGGGATTTTACTGTGGCGGAGATAAGCAAGAAGCTGGAAGAAACGTTTGGCGCATGGGCACCGAAGGCGGTTCCAGCGGTTACGATTGCGGCGACCCCGGCGGTGAAGGGGAAACGACTTTTGCTAGTCGATAAACCGGATGCGACGCAGACGTATTTCGCGATTGGGAACATAGAAACGGCGATCGGAGATCCCGATCGCGTGGCCATTCGGGTGGTCAACACGATTTTTGGGGCGCGTTTTACGTCCATGCTGAACCAGGCGCTGCGGGTGGAATCAGGGCTCACCTACGGCGCGCGCTCGTCATTCGATCCGCGCAAGAGACCCGGACCATTCACGATTGCGAGTTTTACGAAGAATGAGACGACGGAGCAGGCCATCGATCTGACCTTGCAGGTGCTGCAGAGACTCCACAAAGACGGCATCACGCCGGAGCAACTGGCTTCCGCAAAGACCTACATCAAAGGACAGTTTCCACCATCGATTGAGACCTCATCCCAGCTGGCCTTCCGCATTGCGTTTAACGAGTTCTGCGGGCTGGACGACAGCGAGGTGAATCAGCTGGAAGCGCGAGTGGATGGGGTGACGCCGGAGATGGCGCGGCAAGTGATCGAGAAGCATTATCCGCTGGATAATCTGGTGTTCGTGTTGATCGGGAAGGCCTCGGCGATCGGCCCGGCAGTGAAGAAATACGCGGAGAAACAGGATGCGCGGGGGATCAGCGAACCTGGATTTTGGCCGGCTCCGGCGGAGATGGCCACAGCGCCGAAGTAAGACACTGCGGAACAATGGGAATTCTTTGGTTCTTGATCCAAATATCTTTGGAGGGCACATGAGCTTTCGCATGGGAGTGCTGATGGCGGCGGTGCTGGCTATTGCGGGCGTGGCTGCCGCGGCGGAAGAAACGCCGCTACTGGCGACCTGGCCATCGCTGAACCGGACGCAAATCACCTTTTCCTATGGAGGCTACTTGTGGACCGTGCCGCGTGAAGGTGGGGAAGCCCGCCAGCTCACCACCGGCGGTCATGAAACCTCGCCCGTCTATTCGCCCGACGGTAAGTGGATCGCCTTCACCGGCGAATATGACGGCAACGTCGACGTGTTCGTCATGCCCGCCGAAGGCGGCGAGCCCCGGCGTTTGACGTGGCATCCTGGGCAGGACGGAGCCGTGGGATGGACGCGAGATGGGAAGCAGGTCTTGTTTGTATCCACGAGAGACGCCTATGCCGACTTCACTCGCCTGTATACGGTGCCCGTTGAAGGCGGAGTCCCGGAAGTGCTGCCGATGTGGCGCGCAGAATCGGGTACCTATTCTCCGGACGCCATGCGGTTTGCGTATCAGCCGTTGCTGAAGTGGCAGGAAGCGTGGAAGCGCTACCGCGGCGGACAGACGACTCCCATTTACATCGTTCGTCTCAATGATCTGCAGCTCGAAAAAATTCCGCGCGACAACTCGAACGACTCCAATCCCATCTGGATAAGCGATACGGTTTATTTTCTGTCCGACCGCAACGGACCGGTAACGATTTTTTCCTATGATTCGAAGACGAAATTGGTGAAGCAGGTCCTGGAGAACAAGGGGCTGGATTTAAAATCACTTTCGGCAGGACCCGATGCGCTGGTTTACGAGCAATTCGGCGGAATTTACCTGTATGAGCCGGGAAGCGGGAAGACCAGAAGGGTGGAGATTCATATCGCGGCGGATCTGCCGGCGACGCGAGCGCACTACGAAAAAGTGGCGGAGAAGATCCAGGCCGCAGGAATTTCGCCTACGGGAGCGCGGGCGGTGTTCGAGGCCCGCGGAGAAATCCTGACGGCGCCCGTTGAGAAGGGCGACATCCGGAACCTGACGCGGACGACGGCGGCGGCCGAACGTGATCCGTCGTGGTCGCCGGACGGGAAATGGATTGCGTACTTCTCGGATGAGTCCGGTGAGTATGCGCTGCATTTGATCGATCAATCGGGGCTGGGCACGGTAAAGAAAATCAGTCTCGGCAATCCGCCGTCATTTTTCTACAGCCCCACATGGTCGGCGGACAGCAAGAAGATCGCGTACACGGACAAGCGGCTGAACCTGTGGTATGTGGACATCGAGAAGGGCACGCCGTTGAAGGCGGATACGGACATTTACGACGCCTGGGGGGTGCTGTTCACGCCGGGATGGTCCCCAGACAGCAAGTGGCTGACGTATTCGAAATTCCTGACGAACCATATGCGGGCTATCTTCGTGTATTCGCTGGAGACCGGAAAGAGCGCGCAGATCACGGATGGTCTGAGTGACGCGCGATATCCGTTGTTTGACAAAGGAGGGAAGATACTCTATTTCGCCGCCAGCACAGATCTGGGGCTCTCGGTAAGCTGGCTCGATCTCTCCGGATTTCAACGGCTGGTTTCGCGCAGCGTATATGCGGTGGTGTTGAAAAAAGGCGACGTGAATCCAGTCGAGCCGCAGAGCGACGATGAAAAAACAGAGGCACAGAAAGCGGAAGAGAAGAAGAAGGAAGCGGACAAAGATAAGGAGAAAGACAAGGGCAAGGAAGGCGACAAAGGGAAAGAAGGCGAGAAGAAAGAGGAAGTTGTCACCGTGACGATCGATCTCGATGGCATCGGGCAGAGAATCGTATCGCTGCCGGTGAAGGCGGCGAACTACGTCAGCCTGGACCCCGGGAAAGCGGGAACCCTGTACCTGACGGAGATTCCGGATATTCCGTCGCTGAATGGGCCGACGCCGCTGACGGTCTCCAAGTTTGACCTGACCACCCGGAAGACAGAGCCATTCCTTTCCGGCATAAGTGCCTTCGCGGTCTCGGCCAACGGCGAGAAAGTGCTGTATCACCAGGGCCAGGGGCCGACGTGGTTCATCGCACCGACAGCGGCTGCGCCAAAGCCGGGCGATGGGGCGCTGAAGCTGGACGACCTGCAGGTCTATTTCGATCCGCGAGCGGAGTGGAACCAGATGTACCACGAAGTGTGGCGGATCGAGCGCGACTTTTTCTACGACCCGCACCACCATGGACTGAATCTTGCGGCGGCGGAGAAGAAGTATGCGCCGTATCTGAAAGGCGCGGGCGGGCGCGCGGACATCAACCACCTGTTCGAGGAGATGCTCGGCGAGCTGACGGTCGGGCATATGTTCATCTTTGGCGGCGACATTCCAAAAGCGCCGGAAGTGAAGGGCGGGCTGCTGGGAGCGGACTTCAAAGTAGAGAACGGGCGGTACCGGTTTGCGCGGATTTATAACGGGGAAAACTGGAATCCGGAGCTGCGCGCGCCGCTGACGCAGCCGGGCGTGGACGTAAAAGCAGGAGACTACCTGCTGGAAGTCAACGGAGCGGAAGTACGGGCGCCGCTGAGCGTTTACCAGTTCTTTGAGAATACCGCCGGGAAGCAGATTCGGATCAAGGTGGGGCCGAACGCAGACGGAAAGGACGCGCGGGAAGTTACCGTGGTTCCGCTCGCGAGCGATTTCGATTTGCGTAACCGAGCATGGGAAGAAGACAACCGGCGCAAGGTGAACGAACTGAGCGGAGGCAAGCTGGCGTACGTGCACGTGCCGGATACGGCGAACGGCGGGTACGTCAATTTCAACCGGTTTTATTTTGCGCAAGCGGACAAGCAGGCAGCGATTATCGATGAACGGTATAACCATGGCGGGCAGATCGCGGACTACATCATCGACCTGCTGGAGAGGCCGCTGCGCAACTGTGCGATCACGCGCGAGGGCGAGAAGTGGTGTTCACCGCTGGCGCAAATCTACGGGCCGAAGACCATGATCATCAATGAAATGTCGGGTTCGGGCGGCGATGCGCTGCCGTGGATGTTCAAACAAGACAAGATTGGGCCGCTGGTGGGAACGCGCACGTGGGGCGGACTGGTCGGCATCGGCGGGTATCCGTCGCTGCTCGATACCGGTGGAATCACGGCGCCGCGGGCGGCGATATACGGATTGCATGGCGAGTGGGAAGTGGAGAACCATGGGATCGCGCCGGATATCGAGGTGGAGAACGACCCGGCGTCCGTCGCCGCGGGGCACGACGCGCAACTGGAGAAGGCGGTGCAGGTGACACTCGAGGCGCTGAAGAAGAGTCCGGTGGTGATTCCGGATCATCCGCCGTATCCGAACTATCAGAAGAAGTAGCAGGTGTTCTTGCGAGAGCGACGGGGTGGCAAAACGAGCCGCCCCGTTTTATTTTTTCGAAGACTTGGGGACGGATTTGGAAAGCATCCAGGGAATGAGTTCGGGCTCGGCATAGGCTTTGTCCCAGGAGTCGTGGCCAACGCCGGGATACTCGGTGTAGTGGGCTTCGCCGCCGAGAGCCTTCATTGCTTCGGCCATGCGGCGCGACTCAGTGACGGGGACGGTGTCATCGACGCCTCCGTGGAAGATCCAGACGGGCGTTGTGGCACCGATTTTTTTTGCCGCGCTGGAATAGGGGGACATATCAGCCGCAGATTGCGCGCGGGCTTGCTCTGGGCGGAGGAGTCCACCACAGATGGGGACGATGGCGGCGAATTTTCCGGGGTACTTTCCAGCGAGATGCCAGGTTCCGTAGCCGCCCATGGAAAGGCCAGTGAGGTAGATGCGCTGCGGGTCGCCGTGAAATTCCTTCCGGGCAGCGGCAAGGGCGGCCATGGCGAGTTCGTCCATCGGTGAATCGGGCCACCACTGATTTTTTCGGCACTCGGGCATGACAATCACCGCGGGAAACCGGCTGCGATCCTGGCGCACAGCCGCGGGGAGGCCGACGTCGGTTTGCAGCAAGCCGTCGTCGCCGCGTTCGCCGGCGCCGTGGAGAAAGAGGATAACGGGCCATATTTTCTTGGGAGTCCAATTGTCCGGGACGAATACTTGATACTTATAGGAAATTCCCAGAACGGTGACGCTGCGATCGAGGAAGCCGGTTTCTTTTTTTTGGGCAAGAACCGGGTTTGCGGCCAGCAAGGCTGCGGACAACGAACTCATGAGGATAAGAAGCAAATTGCGCACGCAACACCTCCACGCTTGCACTTTAGCATGTGTTCTTCGATGGGAAGCAGCCGCTTCAGTGAATATGCTATTTTGATAGCGCAAATTCATCATGCCGGAACTTCCCGAAGTCGAGACCGTGGCGCGCGGATTGCGGAAGGCAATTCTTGGACGACGCATTCTGTCGGTGACGCTTGGGAAATCGGACTTTATCGATGATCCGGCGGCGCTGGAGCAGCATATTCCCGGGCGAAGAATTGAAGCGGTGGAGCGCTATGGTAAGTTCATGCTGCTGCGGTTATCCGCAACCGGCGGAGAAAGCAACGGCGATGCGGCGAACGCGGCGCTGTTGGTGCATCTGGGCATGACGGGGAACCTCGCGCCGCGCCCTGCCGCGCAAGAATGGGAAAAGCATACCCATGTTTGCATGCTGCTGGACGACGGCCGGGAGCTGCGGTACAGCGACCCGCGACGATTCGGGCGCATGGCATATCTGGCGGGAGAGGCGCTCGAAGAGGAGTTGCGGAGATTCGGGGCAGACCCGCTGGAAGTGAGCGCGGAGGAATTTGCGGCGCGCATGCGTTCGCGCAAGGCGCGAATCAAGGCGCTGCTGCTGGATCAAAGCGTGCTGCGCGGTGTGGGAAATATTTATGCGGATGAAAGTTTGTGGCGGGCGAAGATTCATCCGGCGCGAGTTGGCGCGCGATTGAGCAAAGAACAGGCAGCCGCGCTGCATCATGCGCTGCAGGATATTTTGAAAAAAGCGATTGTGCTGCGCGGGTCGTCCATCTCCGATTTTCTTGACGCTGACGGGCAGCCGGGGGAATATCAGCGGCGCCACCGGGCGTACGGGCGCGAGGGGAAAGGCTGTTATCGCTGCAAGACGGTGATCCGGCGGGTGATCGTGGCGGGGCGGAGCAGTTATGTTTGCCCGAAGTGCCAGGCGGCGCCGAGAAGACGCAGCAAGAGACGCTGAACCGATACGGGGATTGAGAATCCAATTGAATCGTAGAAGGGGAGAGAATGAATTCACGGGGCGTGAAATTGCTTTTGGTTTTGGCGGTACTCGCGGTACTTGGCGCGCGAAGCTGGCCGGTGTTTGCCGCTGAGGATGAAGGAAGTCCCTCTGCCGCCGCGGACGCGCAAATACTGGGCGAGATTCACGACCACGCCGAGGTAATGCAGAACCTCGAATATCTTTCCGACAATATCGGAGCGCGATTGACGGGGACGCCGCAGTTGAAGCAGGCGAATGAGTGGACGGCGGACATGTTCCGGAAATACGGATTGAGCAACGTGCACCTGGAACCGTGGACGATTGCGCATTCCTGGACGCGGGGAACGGCACGAGCACGCATGGTAAGCCCGGCGGAACATCCGTTGACGATCGCGTCGGCGGGATGGTCGCCGAGCACGGCGGGGCTGGTGCGCGGGCCGGTGGTTTATTTCGACGCGAAGACGAAAGAAGATTTCGAGAAGTTTCGCGGGAAGCTGAAGGGCGCGGTGGTGATCTACCAGGAGCCGGCGAGCCTTTCGCCGCCGAAGCCGGAAGATCCGAATGATGAATTGATCCGGCCGATGCAATCGCCGCCGCGGCGCAAAGAAGATGGCGCGGCGCCAGCTCCCTTTGCGGCGCTGATGTGGATGGCACGCGCGCGCACACAATTTTTCAAGGAGGAAGGCGTTGCGGCGGCGTTACGCGACTCGAACAAGCCGCACGGGCTGCTGAACATGACAGGAATCGGCGGAGAGAAATTCGACATCGGCGGAATTCCCACGGCGTTTGTGACGGGAGAAGGGTACCGGCTGCTATACCGCATGGTGAAGCACGGACCGGTGGAATTGGAGATCGAACTGACAAACTCGTTCAGCGACAAGCCGGTGGAGGTATATAACACGGTGGCGGAGATTCGCGGGACAGAGAAGCCGGATGAAGTGGTGATTCTCGGCGCGCATCTTGATTCCTGGGATCTGGGAACTGGGACTACGGACAATGGAACCGGCTCGATGGCCGTGCTGGAAGCGGCGCGGGCGCTGTCGAAGCTGAACTTGAAGCCGAAGCGCACGATCAGATTTGTGTTGTTTACGGGGGAAGAAGAAGGATTGGTGGGATCGAAGATGTACGTGGACGCGCACAAGAACGAGCTGGAAAAAATTTCCGGGGTGCTGGTGCACGACACGGGAACAGGACGCGTGCTGGCGTTGGGGTTGCATGACAATTACCAGGATCGGGAAATCGTGGATCAGGTGATTAGTCCGCTTCAGGCCCTGAAATTATTGGAGCCGAGCATGCTACGGCAGTTTGGAACGGACCATGCCTCGTTTAACGAAGCAGGCGTGCCGGGGTTCTGGGTGATTCAGGATGGCGCGGAGTACACAAAAACACATCACAGCCAGTCCGATACTTTTGATAAAGCCTGGAAGGATGATTTGATCCAGGGCGCGCAAGTGCTGGCGGCATGGGCGTATAGCACGGCGCAGCTTCCGGCGATGCTGCCGCGGCGTCCGCTGCCCTACAATCCAGCGGTCAATGCGGCGAACGCCGATGCAACAAAGCCAGAGGCTCCGAAGCCCGACCCGATCTCGGAGATGGATGCAAAAATTCTGGGGCAAGTGAAAGCGGATCAGGCGGAATTGAAGGCCAATCTGGAGTACCTGGCGGATCGCATCGGGCCACGGCTGACGGGGTCGCCGCAACTGGATCAGGCGAGCCATTGGACAGCGGATCAATTCAAAGCGGCCGGGCTGGCGAATGTCCACCTGGAGCCGTGGACAATTGCAAATAGCTGGACGCGCGGTGCAGCGACAGGACGCGTGACCTCACCGGTATCTCAGGCGCTGACACTGGCGGCAGCGGGGTGGTCGCCGGGCACAAAGGGAACAGTACGTGGCGAGGTGCTTGGCTTGCCCGCGGAGAAGCTGGAAGATCTGGAGCAATACAAGGGCAAGCTAAAGGGGAAAATCGTTCTGCTGGGACGCCCGGTGCAGATGATAGCGCCGGGCAATCCGCTGCTCACGCCGTGGGGAGAAGAGACCATTCCGGTGGCCCTGCCAAAAAGTGACAAGCCGATCGAGTACACGGCTTACTTCAGGATGCGAATGGCCCAGATCAAGTTTCTGGAGGAAGAGGGCGTTGGCGCGGTGTTGATCGCTTCGGAAAAAATGTATGGCCTGTTGAATATGGGCGTCAGCGGACGGGAGTATAAGCCTGGAAAGGCGCCAACAGCATATATTGTGCGCGAGAATTACCAGATGCTGTGGCGGTTGCTGGATGCCGGGCCGGTGGAAGCGGAAGTAAATATACAGGGTTCATTCAGCGGGAAGCCCGTGAACGTGTACAACACGGTGGCGGAAATCCCCGGGAGCGAGAAGCCGGAGGAAGTGGTGATTATCGGCGCACATCTGGACTCGTGGGATCTGGGAACGGGCGCGACAGACAACGGCACCGGGTCGATGGCCGTGCTGGCAGCGGCGCGGGCGCTGCAGAAGCTGGGCGTGAAGCCGAAGCGGACCATTCGGTTCGTGCTGTTCACGGGCGAAGAGCAGGGCTTGAATGGCTCGAAGGCGTACGTGGCGGCGCACAAGGATGAGCTTGGCAAAATATCCGGCGTGCTGGTACATGACAGCGGCACGGGGAAAGTGCTGACGCTGGGGTTGATGGCGAATTATAGCGCGCGAGAGACGATGGACCACGTGCTGTATCCGCTGGCCAAGCCGCTGGGGATCATGGAGCCGACGTTGCGCGTGGAGGGCGGCAGCGACCACATACCGTTTGATGGCGCGGGAGTTCCGGCGTTCTGGTGCGTGCAAGACGGCGTGGACTACGACAAGACACATCATTCACAGGCGGATACCATCGAGCGGGTGCGCTGGGACGATTTGACGGAAGGCGCGCAGGTGCTGGCGGTGTTTGCGTATAACGTAGCGCAACTCCCGGAGATGCTGCCGAGGAAGCCGATCATGAAAGAAAACGCGAAGTAAAGTGCGAGGTCTATGAGAGCGGTGCTGCAACGAGTGAGCCGAGCGCGGGTGACGGTGGAAGGGCGCGTGACGGGAGAGATTGGGGCTGGGCTGATGATTCTGCTCGGCGTGGGGCGGGCGGATACCACGGCGACCGCGGTTTCCTTTGCCGAAAAAGTCGCAAACGTGCGCATTTTTGAGGATGAGCAAGGGAAGATGAATTTGTCGCTGCTGGACGCGAAAGGCAGCGCGCTGGTGGTTTCGCAATTCACATTGTATGGGGATGCGCGCGGGCAGCGGAGGCCGAGTTACCTGGCCGCGGCGCCACCGGAGACGGCGAAGGCGTTGTACGAGGAATTTGCCGCGGCGCTACGGGGATTTGGCGTGACGGTGGCAACGGGAATTTTTCAAGCCATGATGTCCGTGGAGCTGGTGAATGAAGGGCCGGTCACGATCCTCCTCGATTCCGACAAAACGTTCTAGCGGGCGAAAAACTTCCCAAGCAGATAAAGAGAAGTGGAATTGCGCCCGCGCGCTGCGGAATTTGGAGAATCTCGGCGAGCAGCGGAACGTGGACGGAATGGCGCGATTCGGGATTCGCGCGAAGGTGGTGTATGGGGTAGCGAAGCCGAAGATGGACCTGCTGGCTCGGAAAATCGGGAAGGATCATCGGCTGGCACTGGATTTGTGGCAGAGCGGCGTCCACGACGCGCGCATTCTCGCGGGGATGGTGGATGTTCCCTCGCTGGTGACCGGAAGGCAAATGGAGCGCTGGGTAAAGGATTTCGATAACTGGGACGTTTGCGACGGGACATGCTGTCACTTATTTGTGTTTGCAAAGCCTGCGTGGCAGAGGACGGTGGCCTGGGCGGGGCGGAAGAAAGAGTTCGAGAAAAGAGCCGGCTTTGCGCTGACAGCTTACTTGGCGTACCGGGATAAGGCGGCGCCAGATTGGAAATTTGAACGGTTTCTCCGCATCATCGAACGAGAGGCATACGACGAACGGAATTTCGTGCGGAAGGCCGTGAACTGGGCTTTGCGGAATATCGGCAAGAGGAATTTGCGGTTGAATCGAGCGGCAATCCGCACGGCCGAGAGGATTAGACGAAAGGATTCGCGGGCGGCGCGGTGGATGCTTTGGGCGAGTTGAAAGGTGATGCGGTGCAGGCACGATTGCGGAAGAAGGCGGGCTAGAAAGATGGCGGTGGCGGAGAAGCAGGGAAGAGTAAAGATACGGCGAATGCGGCGCGGTGATGCGGCCCGCATTGCAGAACTGTCCGGACAACTTGGGTACCCGGTGACGGTGAGCGCGATTGTGGAGCGGATGAAGCGCCTCAAGCCGGCTTCGCAGCAAGCTGTGTTCGTGGCGGAGATGGCTGGCGACGTGGTTGGGTGGATGCACGTGACTGCGTCGCGGCTACTGGAGGTAGAGCAGCGAGCGGAAGTGAATGGGCTGGTGGTTGACGAAACAGTGCGAAGCCAGGGGGCGGGGCGGCTGCTGTTGGAAGAAGCGGAGCGTTGGGCCAAGCAACACGGTTGCAAGAGCATGTCTGTGCGGTCGAATGTGATTCGAGAGCAAGCACATCGGTTTTATGAGCGGTACGGGTACGAGCATTACAAGACGCAGAAAGCGTTTCGTAAGAAGCTGTGAGGCTTGAGGTGATTGGGATGTGAAGTTGATTGGCGAGCAGCGATCAGCGACCAGTAAACAACAAACTGCAAGCAGAGAACCGCGAACAGGGAGCAGCGAGCCGCGCG
>JBGOTL010000118.1:0-11454 GCA_041476465.1 Candidatus Acidiferrum sp.
CCACATGCTCCATTGACTTAGGTTTGCGCGCTATGTTACGGATAGTGGCGAAACTCTGGAGGAAATACCGCGGAAGCGGGCAGGCATGGCGCCAGACCCCAAGCAATTGGACGTTACGCTGGAGACGCAAGTCGAGAGTGTGAATCTCGCCGAAGAGATGTGTCTGCGCGTGGCGGAAGCCGCGGGATTCGGGGAAGAGGATTGTTACCGCATCGGGATGTCGGTGCGCGAGGGCGTGATTAACGCGTTTCACTACGGCAATCAGGAACGCCCGGAAAAAAAGATTCATCTGTGTGTGGAACTTACCGCGGACAAATTTGTCGTTCACGTAATGGACGAGGGGAAAGGTTTTTGCCTGGCCGATGTGCCGGACCCCCTGGCGGAAGAGAATCTGTTAAGCACTTCGGGGCGCGGGATATTCCTGATGCGCTCGTTCATGGATGAGTTTGAGGTGGCGCCCGGACGCACCGGGGGCGCGGAAATTATCATGGCCAAGAAGCTGCCGGCGGGTGGAGCGGCAAATAATGGCAAGTCCGGGCAGAGCGGCCAGGGCACATCGCCACACCCGGAAGTTTAGGTGAAATTATGCAAGTGCTCCATGCCACGCACCGCGATGCGGGATTGGCGACGGTGGTTGAATTGAGCGGGCGGATTACGCTGGGAGAGGGCAGCGCGCTGCTGCGCACGACCATTCGCGGCTTGCTGAGTGAACAGCGGACACGAATCCTGCTGAATTTGGCGGACGTGAATTACATCGACAGCTCGGGGATTGGCGAGCTGGTGAGCGCTTTTTCCGCCGTGAAGAGCAAGGGCGGCGAAATGAAGCTATTGCACCTGACGAAAAAAGTGCACGATCTGCTGCAGATCACAAGACTGTTCACGGTTTTCGATGTTTACACGGATGAGCCCACGGCTTTGCGAAGTTTTCGCTAGTGCCGTTCCAACTTGTTCGGGCGAATCCCTTCGGAAATGCCCTCCCCATTTTCGCGTCCGGTCGTTGAACCATCGTTTGGCCCAGATAGTTGGAACGGCAATAGTTCTGCCCCTAGAGAATTTGCCTGCCAGAAACGCCGGCCCTGCTCTGCGGCTCGCATGATAGGACGGTCTGCGGCACAATCGGTGTAATGAAAAACGGCGCGGACACGGCGTGGATTGCGAAGCACGCGAAAGCTGCGGGATTCGAGCGGTGCGGCGTGGTGCGCGCGGAGAAGTTTCCTGAGCTGGCGCGGTTTGAAGAATGGCTGGAGCGCGGTTATGCGGGAGAGATGAAGTATCTCTTTGATCCGCGGCGCCGGGATCCGAAGAGCGCCCTGCCCGGGGCGCGCAGCGTGATTGTTTGCGCGCTGAACTACAACACAGAAAAACCATTTTCGACAGACGCGGCGTTGCAGGCAGATGCGCGAGAGCCACACGGGTGGATTTCCAGGTATGCGTGGGGGCGCGATTATCACGAAGTCTTGTGGGAAAAGCTGAACGGGATCGTGGAAGCGCTGAAGAGCAGATTCACGGAGCCGTTTGCCGCGCGGGCTTATGCGGATACCGGGCCGGTGCAAGAGCGCGTGCTTGCGAAGTACGCCGGGCTGGGGTGGCTGGGGAAAAACACGCTGTTGTTGAATGAGGAAATGGGGTCCTTCTTTTTTCTGGGGGTCATTTTGACGACACTGGAATTGCAGCCGACGCTGGGGGCGGCGGAAGCACCACCTGCCGACCGCTGCGGGAGTTGCCGGCGATGTCTGGATGCGTGCCCTACGGGGGCGTTGCCCGAACCGTACGTACTGGATGCGCGCCGGTGCATTTCGTATCTGACGATTGAGCTGCGAGAGAGCATTCCCATGGAGTTTCGGGAAGCGATGGGAGCAAACGTATTTGGGTGTGATATTTGCCAGGATGTTTGTCCATGGAACCGCAAAGCGCCGGTGAGCCAGGCAAGTGATTTTCAACCAAGGTCATTATCGGGGCTTGGAGCAAGGCCGGTGGGAATGCCTGTGCTAGTTGAAGAAGGAGCCGCGGAGCAAGAATCGTTGTACTTGCCGAAGCTGGAATGGCTGGCGTCCTTGAAGGAAGAGGAGTTTCGCGAGGTATTTCGCGGAAGCGCGATCAAGCGGGCGAAGTGGCGCGGGGTGGTACGGAATGCTTGCAATGCCCTAGGAAATAGCGCAGTGGTGCGCGGCACCGCAGAACATGGGCGAATCGCCGCATTGCTGGAGCGGTTGGCGGTCTCTCCTGAAAAAATAGTTGCGGAGTCTGCCCAATGGGCGCTCTCGCGCATCCATTAGGGGCGTGAAGCCGGTAATTCAGCCGAGCTAGCCGGCCGTGGTCTCTCCACGGCGGAGTGACCGAGCAGCAATTCACATCCGCTAGAAGCCTTTCACCTTTCCTGCCTTTTTATAGCAATGCCAAATGATGTGCCAGCTGAGAAGTATCACGACCAGCATGGTGGCCCATGCCCAGCTTGCTTGAATGCCGAGATTGCCCCCGGCGAAGTACGTCGAATGGACGTTGAGCATCGCCCAGATCAGCGGGAGCGAGAGGTAGGTGTTGTGCCGTGACCTGGAGCCCGCGAGCGCGACAACTGCCGCATCAGGCGCTTGGCCGTTCTTGATGGCGGTGATAATTTTCTTCTGACTTGGCCAGATCCTGAACCAGACGTTAAAAGCCATAATCGTACCGAACATCGCCCCGATGTGGATCAGGTATGCGCGATAAGTGAAGTGAGCCCATCCAGCCATCAGGAAAAGCACCACCCCGATGAGGACGAAGCCGACTGTGGCGAGCACTTTTATGTTTTTTCCCAGCGCGGATTTTGCCAGGAGGTCGTAAAGAATTACGGCAAGGAAGGTGACGGCCACCATCACTATGGCGCCCAAACCCCAGCCTTCGTCCTGGTTATCGAGAAGAACGCTCCGGTGGCTGTAGAAGACGATACCGAGGAGCAGCACTCCTGTGACCCATGTCCAGGCCGCACCCCAGCGAAACCAGAACAGCGCGCGTGGCATTAATTCCGGCACGACTTTCTTCTTGGAATCCGCGTCGAGTGTTCCTGCGAACGGGCCATTTACGAAGTTGAAAAAATAAAGTAACCCAATCCATATAATCCCGGCAAAAACGTGCAGCCAACGGAAGAGTTGGTCCAAACCACTCAGATTGGTCATGAGGTTCTCCTTTTGAGCTTGGCCCCGACGGGCATGGGTTTAGATTGGCGCAGTTCAGCGGGTTAGCACCGAATGCCTGCGAACGCGATGCGCCATTATACCCACCGAGCGAAGGGGGTGCTAGCAATATCGCGACGTCTCGGAAGCCCTGCCGCTGCGGACTCGGCCGAATTGACACGGGCCGGGCTTTTGTTTTTTAGATAGATCTGATGCGAAGGTCGATGGTCCGTGTTCAAATGGGCCATGGCGACTGTGGTGTTGCGGGCGGAGTTGTCCCCGCCCGCAACACCGATATTGCGAATTAAGCCATGAGTTGCGGTTTGGCGAGCGGCATCAACGTTGTGCGGCCGAGGGACCGGCGAAAGGAATGCGCGCGCGACGGAAAGGGACGAATTTGTTGGGCTGCCGGGGGAACCGGCAGGGGAGCCGGAGCCGGGCTATGACGAGAAGCATCGCGAAGGAGTTCCATGCGTCCACGAACTTTAAATTTCGCAAGCAGGGAAGAGACGTGAAATTTCACGGTACGCTCGGAAAGATTCAGCTCGAATGCGATTTCTTTATTAGCAAGACTACGCAGGATGCCGCCGAGAACTTCTTGCTCGCGGCGGGTGAGTCTTACGGAGCTTTTTGCGGAATGGCCTGCCTGAAGGAGTTGTTCGGCTCGTTCATGCAGTCCTCCCACCAGTTCGGCTCCAGCCTGAACCATTACGACATAATCGCTAGGAGCTTGGCCGCGCACCATGCAGTGCATGGCCAGCAAGCCGGCGGCGTGATCCACAGGGAAACCGCCATCGGGACCTGCCGTGACCTGAAAATGGGCCGCGCCAGAATTCTTCTCGTAGAAAACGAATAAATCATGGGGTAAAGCAGGGCCTGGATGAGCAAGATGATGCGGTTGTTCGTTTCTGCGGATTACCTTCACGTGCACCCTCCGTCTGCGCTTCGTGGTGGGAGCGAAGCTCTGACTCTTTGGATTTGAATCCCGGCTTCGTCAGAGGCTGGGATTAAGTCATGCGTAACCAGGAAGCGGTTGATCCAATACACGACTACTAAGCGGTCAACGTATAAGCAAGCTGTCAGTAGAGGAGCCGCAAGAGGGCTGACCGACCGGCGAGACTTCCCTCAGAACTGCAACGCCGGGACGGGTGAAGGAGCACTCTGACAAAATGCTTGCAAACGCTACACCTGGCTGTTGGGAGGATAGCACCCAGAGTTCCGAACCATTGCCTGACGTAACTTACTCAGAAATGGGGGAGTTACATTTTGCAAGGAATGTGGCGTGCTGGATTCATAGGTAGGAATTTCACAGTGTGCGAAATTTTTCCCTTCTTTCCCCAAACGCCTCCTGTTTTGTGAAAGAAATGTGACCATGGCAGAGGGGAAAATCATTTTCAGGTTTTCCACAGCCCATTCGACGAAAGGAGAGTGTTAGTAAGAAAGGACGCGAGTTTGTTGCGGTGAGATGATTTCGTAAAGGACTCCGCGCCAGCGGACCTTTCGGGTGATAAGTGAAGTAGCAAAGTTTATGAGGTAGAGAAAAGGAACGAAAATCGTCAATACGATATAGATCCAAGACTGACCCATAATTTGCGAGCGATAAGCGGGAAGCGCTTCGGTGACGCCGATGACGCGCAAGGATCCGCGGATGGCGGCGAGAAGCAACGGCAAGAAGGTCAGAGTGCCCAGAGGGAGAGCCGGGCGTGAGGCGAGCATATCGCCGAGTACCAAGTACGTTCCGAGGAGGATGGTCAAGCAATAGAGGAGATGTGTGGCAAAGGCGGTCGCCCAGAATTTTTGATTATAGATACGGGTGATCAAAATCTGCCGGTTGGTAAATTCCAACAGTCCGGTGAAATCGGTTTGCACGAAGGAAATGGTGAGGCATTCCGGGAGGAACAGGACAGAACGGCGAATGCGCTCCAGCGCAAGTGTAAGGGAGTAATCGTCGCTGAAGGAATGTTGCCATTCATCCATCACGCCGCTTTCTTCGAAGATGCTGCGGCGGATCGCCGTGCCACCGCCCCAGCAGAAATTTGGGCCTTTCTCTGTCAGCATGGTGACCACTGGCGCGTTCCAGGAGGCCATGAGTGCGGTAGCCAAATCCGTGCCATTGGGAATGAACCATCGCATGGCGGTGGTGGCGCCAATGCGAGAATCGTTCAGCGGCGCGACCAAGTGGTGCAGCCAGGATTTTCCTGGGCGGCCATCGGAATCAGCGAAGACATACACTTCGAATTCAGGAGGCACTTGGCCGATGGCGATGCGAAGATTGTTCACCTTTTCACTGCAGCCTTCAGGCTTGCCGGTAATGATCACTTGGGCCTTGACGCGAGACTGAGCGGCAACGCGCTTTACGATGCCATAAGCCGGATCGGAAGTCGCAGCAAGGATGAAGAAAACTTCGTAATTTTGGTGGTCGAATTCGCAAAGAGAAACCAGATTGCGCTCCAGGCCGGGCTCGACACCCCGGCAAGGGCAAAGAACCGCCGTGCGCGGGGCATAGAAGCCAGGGTCGGTTTGCATGCGGCGGCGCACATAGCCGAGCCATTGCAGGCCTTGCCAGATCAGATAGAGCCCCACGGCGATTTGGGGAATGGCCAGGAAATAGAAAAGAGTCTCCACGCGGATTGAGGATAGCAGAGAAGATGCTCGTGGAGGGAGCTTGTACGCGGGTAGAATCGCAGGGGTAAACAGCGGAATCGAAGGAGAGGCAAATCATGAACCGTTTGGATATGGGGATGGTGACGACGGCGCTGGAGTTGCCGGGATATAGAATCGTGCGGAACTTCGGGATCGTGCGCGGAATTATTGTGAGGTCGCGGAGCGTTCTGGGAAACCTGGCGGCAGGGTTGCAGACGATCATCGGGGGCAATATTACAATCCTGACGAATCTGTGCGAGAGGACGCGCGAGGAAGCCTTCGAGCTGCTTTTGCAGCATGCGGCGGAGCACGGCGCAAATGCCGTGGTGGGGATGCGCTACGATGCCACCGAGGTGATGCAGGGTGTGACCGAAGTGCTGGCGTACGGGACGGGTGTGCAGGTTGAAAAAGTTTTGTAGCTTGGCTGTGACTATAAGGATTCGTAGCGGTTGCGCGCGTAAGGTGGTTCAGCGGGGAAGCCGGACGATGCGGGGTTCGCGGGCGGACGCGACGGCCTTTTCAGCAAGTTCTTCCAGATCATGAAGCGCGCGGCTGGCGGCCATGCGCGCTTTTTCCAGAAATGACGAATCCAGCAAAAACGCGCAGCGATCGACAAAGGGGTGGTCCGCCGCTTCGAACGGCTTATGGCTCCGGCGCGGCGCCGCGTTGCGCGCAAGCAGGTCTTCGTACATCAGCAGATCCGATTGAAATTCGAGTGCATCGCCGGCGTTCCATTTCTGCTGGCGGGTGAGCGCGGTGAGGAATTTTCGCCGGAAAGCGGCAGCGTCTTTTCGCAACATGGGGCGTGGTCTTGATTTTCCGTGGGAAGGCGGTTCGTTCAAGGAGATTTCCAGGGCCCGAACGGACATGGCGAGCAGCGCTTCGCGCTGGAGCAGGGCGAGCAGGTCGCGATAAAGAGCGGCGTGAACCTGCAGGCCGTAGCGGCCGTGTTCCACCACATAGGAATCCACGAAGCGCGGAACGATGCGTTCGCGCACTAGCGCTATGGGAAGGTGTCGCGCCAATTCAGCGGGTATGTCGGTTGTGTCTGGCTTCGCGCGGATCATGGATAAATAGACATGGTAGCAGGAGTTGGAATTTGTGCCGCGCAGGGAATCAAAATGGAAAGGCCCGGCAAATTCGCCGGGCCCGACGATTCATTTGTGCCGGAAAGGCACGAAGAATCGTGTCGCTACGCAATCATTTAGTGAATGGCGCGCGGGGCGTCGGGGCCCTGGTTTTTCTTTTGCGGCTCGGGTTGGGGCACAATGGGTGGCGCCACGGCATCCTTGGACAGCGCATGCTGGATGACTTCATCGAGCGTGCGGACATAGGTGATCTTGATATCGCCGAGGATTTCCGGCGTCAGATCAGCAACGGCATTGGGTTCGTTGTCCGCGGGCAGCAATACCTCTGTGATGCCCGCGCGCTTCGCGCCGAGAACTTTTTCCTTCACGCCGCCAATCGGTAAAACTATGCCGGAGAGCGTCATTTCGCCGGTCATGGCCAGGCGGTCGCGCACCGGGCGCCCGGTGAGCAGGCTGACGAGCGCGGTAACCATAGCTGCGCCGGCGGATGGGCCATCCTTGGGAACCGCGCCGGACGGCACATGGATGTGGATGTCCTGTTTGCGGAAGAAGTCTGGATCGATGCCGTAGCGTTCAGCATTGGCGCGAACCCAGGTGAGCGCGGCAGTCATGGACTCCTGCATCACTTCGCCGAGGTGCCCGGTCATGGTGAACTGCTTGCCACCACGCATGCGGCTGGCTTCGATGAATACGATGTCGCCGCCCACGGGAGTCCAGACCAGACCGATGGCGACGCCCGGCTTCTTGACGCGCTCTTCGACTTCTTTCTCGGTGCGAAATTTTGGCACGCCGAGGAATTCGCGGACAACTTCCGGCGTGACAATCATCTTTTCCGTCTGGCCTTCGGCAAGGCGGCGCGCTTGTTTGCGCGTGATGGTGGCAATCTCGCGTTCCAGGTTGCGGACGCCGGCTTCCCGCGTGAAACTGTGGATGATTTCACGCAGGCCATCGTCGGTGAATTCCATCTGCTCGCCGCTTTTTACGCCGTGTTCGGTGGCCTGCTTGGGGATGAGGTACTTGTGCGCGATGTGCAGCTTTTCCTCACCCGTGTAGCCGGGCAGTTCGATGACTTCCATGCGATCGCGCAAGGGCTCCGGGATGGGATCCATCCAATTTGCGGTGGCGATGAACAGGACCTTGGAGAGATCGAACGGCACGTCGAGATAGTGATCGCGGAACGATGCGTTCTGCTCCGGATCGAGCACCTCCATGAGAGCTGAGGATGGGTCGCCGCGGAAGTCGCGGCCGAGTTTGTCGACCTCGTCCAGCATGCAGACGGGATCATTGGATTCCGCGCGCTTCAGCCCCTGAATGATCTGGCCGGGCAAGGCGCCGATGTACGTCCGGCGGTGCCCGCGGATTTCCGCTTCATCGTGCATGCCGCCCAGGGCGATGCGCACGAACTTGCGGCCCAGCGACCGGGCAATGGATTTACCGAGCGAAGTTTTGCCCACGCCGGGAGGCCCGACGAAGCACAGGATCGGCCCTTTCATGCCCGGGTGGAGTTTCTTCACCGCCAAGTAATCGAGGATGCGTTCCTTCACCTTTTCCAGGTCGTAGTGATCTTCGTCCAGGATTTCGTGCGCCTTGGTGATGTCGATGTCGGCGCTGCCGGAGGACTTGGACCAGGGCAAGGAGGTCATCCATTCCAGGTAGGTGCGCGAAACCATGTATTCCGCGGAGGCCGGCGTCATTTTCGCCAGGCGCTTCAGTTCGCGGTCGCACTCTTTTTTGGCTTCCGCTGGCATGCCGGATTCATCCACTTTCTTGCGGAGTTCATCGACTTCGGCTTGCGCGTCATCGATTTCGCCAAGTTCCTTTTGAATAGCCTTCATTTGCTCGCGCAAGAGGTATTCGCGCTGGTTCTGGCTGACCTGTTCCTGCACTTGTTCGTTGATCTTGCTGCGGAGTTCCAGAACCTCGAGTTCCTTGGAAAGTTCGCGTGTGAGCATCTCCAGGCGTTTCCGTACGTTGGAGGTTTCGATCAATTCCTGACGCAAGAGCGTGGAAAGGCTGGGCAGAGTTCCAGCGATGAAATCGGCGAGCTTGCCGGGGTCCTCGATGTTCATGGCGACGTTTTGCAGATCGTCGGAGAGTTGCGGCGAGTGACTAACCACGTCGCGAAACAGATCCTGCACGTTGCGATCGAGAGCTTCGAGCTCGTTGTCCTGTTCACCGAGAATGTCGGGTTCCGATTCCACGGTGGCGCGAAGAAAGGGGCGCAAACCCAGGAGTTCGACGATGCGAATCCTTTGCAGACCTTCCAGGAAGACGACCACATTGCCGTTCGGCATTTTCACGGTCTTGTGGACTTTGGCGAGCGTACCCACCTTGTGCAGATCCGCAGCGGCAGGGTCTTCAACCCGGGGATCCAGTTGGGCTACCACGCCAAGCAGCTTCTCTTCGCCGGTCAGGGAATTCACCAACGCGAGCGAGCTCTCCCGCCCGACTGTTAATGGCAGGACCGCGCCAGGGAACAAAACAGTGTCGCGAACTGGCAGGATCGCCAGCGTGTCAGGCACAACATGTTTTTTTTCAGCCATGGTATCCCCCCTAAGCTCAGCGTCAGAAAGAGCGCCTCAGAAAGCTTAGATGCAACGAACAGGAAAAGGGTGCAAATTCTACGAATCGGAAAAGCAATTAACTTTAGTCTATTGCACTCATATATTACCGAACCACTTAAAAGAGCGCAAGCCATTCCATAAAGTATTGAAAAATATACTATCTACAGCTAAAGAAGCCCATCTCTACGGTGCCCTAACTAACTCTATCGGCCATTTCCGCTCTTGGGATAGTTGCGCCTTACAAAAGCAAAGGCATCCTCCTTGGTCTGAAGCATCCCTTCCAACTGGGCGTCCTCGACCACGGTGAGGATTTCTTGAAAAGAAGGTCCCGGCTTAAGGCCCAACTCAAGCAGGTCATCCCCGGTCAGAAGCCTTGCTGGCCGGACCTGGTCGGGTGGGGTATCCGCCAGGAAGCCCAGCAAGGTGTGGTAAGCGTCCAGCCTACCGTGGCTGGCGCTGCAATCCAAGCGATGCAGTTCGAGGTGTTCCTGAAATCGTGGCTGGCGCACGAACCTCTTCAGCGTCGATTTCCGCATTTGTGCAACATCCTTAAACTTCATGTGGTTGGCCACGAGAGCTTTCACTTGGTCCGTCTCATCGTTCGCAAATCGCAATCGGCGGCAGATTGCTTCGGCCATACGGACGCCCACTTCGACATGCGCGTCAAAGCGAATTCTGTCCCCCGTTTCAGAAACCGGACGAAACGTTGGCGGTTTGCCCACGTCATGGAGCAGAACGCCCCACGCGAGTGTGGGTGATGCGCCGGGTGGCAAACCATCGAGCATCATGCGAGTGTGGATCCAAACGTCGCCTTCCGGGTGATACTCCGGCGGCTGCGGCACGCCTTTCATGGCGGAAATCTCCGGCAATAGTTCCTGCAGCAGACCGGTTTCCTCAAGCATTTCAAAGCCGCGGCGCGCCGCACCCTCGGTGAGCAATTTCGTCAACTCCTCACGAATGCGTTCGGCAGACACGGCGTGAATTTCCGGCGCGTGTTTCCGGATGGCAGCGAAGGTGTCCGGATCGATCGAGTAAGCAAAACGAGATGCAAAACGGACGCCACGCAGCATGCGCAGTTTGTCTTCCGTAAAGCGCCGCCCTGGTTCACCGATGGCGCGAACAATGCCCGCCTGCAGGTCGGCCCGGCCGCCCACATAGTCGATAACTTCAGCGTTGTCGTGCTTCATGAGGAGGCCATTGATCGTAAAATCCCGGCGCGAGACGTCTTCCTGCGCTGTGCGCGCGTAGATGACCTGGTCCGGATGCCTGCCATCGCTGTAACCCACGTCGCAGCGGAAGGTTGCCACCTCGACTTTGACGCCGGCTTGAGTCACGAGCACCACGCCGAACTGCGCGCCGACACCGACACCGTCTGGAAACAACTGCATCACACGGTCGGGCGGGGCATCTGTGGTGACGTCGTAGTCGGCCGGTTCGCGGCGGAGCAGCAGATCGCGCACGCAACCGCCCACCAACAGCGCCTGATGTCCGTGCTGCTGCAGCGTTGCACAAATCGCATTGGCGAGATCCCTGGCATTCACGTTCCAATTATGCGCCAGCCATCGCACAGAAGCCGCAAGAAATGAGATTCGACCGGGGCGGAGAGGTTACTTGCAGCGAAGAACGAGGCAGGTAATGTCGTCCGATTGGCGGGTCGCCCCGACAAAGTCCTCAACGCTTTTCATCAGGAACTGCAGAGATTCTTTGGCAGGCAGATTGGGCAGACCGCGCACAACGTTCAACCAGCGTTCGTCAGAGAATTCTTCACCGGAGGAATTGAAGGCTTCGACGACGCCGTCGGTGAACAAAACGAGAGTATCGCCGGTCCGCAATTCCACCGCGGCGTCGGGAAAGACAGCGTCCGGCATAATGCCGAGGGGCAAACCTCCGGACTCCATGCGCTCCGTGGAACCATCAGCCCGGCGAATGATGGGAGCGTTGTGCCCGGCGTTGATGTAGCGCAGCTTGCGGGTCGAGGGTTCGTACTCACCGATTACGGCAGTGGTGAAG
>JBGOTL010000119.1:0-11053 GCA_041476465.1 Candidatus Acidiferrum sp.
CACATGGAAATCGTGCAGGAGCGGCTGGAGCGCGAATTCGGGCTGAACCTGATCACCACCGCGCCGAGCGTGCGCTACCGCATCACGCGCGTAACCGGCGAAGTGATCGAAGTCGACAGCCCGGCAAAATTTCCGAATCCCAGCGACATCGAAAAAATCGAAGAGCCGATCATCAAAGCGATGATCATCACCAACGAAGATACCGTCGGCGGAATTCTGAAGCTCTGCCAGGAAAAACGCGGCACGCAAAAGAATTTCGAGTATCTTTCCCCGACGCGCGTGATGCTCACCTACGAATTGCCGCTGAACGAAATCGTGCTCGATTTCTACGACCGTCTAAAATCTACTTCACGCGGCTACGCTTCGCTCGACTACCACCTTGCCGACTACCGAGAATCCGACCTAATCAAGCTGGACGTGCTGGTCGCCGGCGAACCGGTGGATGCGCTGGCGCTGATCATCCATCGCGAGTTTGCGGCCGAGCGCGGGCGCGATCTGGTGACCCGCCTGCGAAAACTGATTCCGCGGCAAATGTTTGAAGTGCCCATTCAAGCCGCCATCGGCAGCCGCGTGATTGCGCGAGAAACGGTCGCAGCCATCCGCAAAAACGTTCTCGCCAAATGCTACGGCGGAGACATCTCGCGCAAACGCAAGCTGCTCGAAAAGCAAAAAGAAGGCAAGCGCCGCATGAAGCGTGTCGGCCAGGTGGACATTCCCCAGGAAGCATTCCTCGCAGTTCTCAAAGTCGCGTCGTCTTCCGACGACGAGTAGTTTTCAGTTCTGCGTTATTCCTCCTTCTTTTTCACCTCAGATATCAGGCGGCCCTTATGGAGCTGGATGGAGACGGCGTCGCCGAGGGCGACCTGGGCGGTATCGCGGAGGAGATTGCCGGCTGCATCGGTGGCGATGGCGTAGCCGCGCTCGAGAACCTTCAAAGGGCCACGCTCCTGAAGTTGCAGACTGAGGCGCTGCCAGCGTTCGCGCTTTGCGCGCAGATGGCGCTCGGTGCGCACGCCGAGATCGGCGCCGCGTTTTTCCAGGCGCAGGCGAAACGCGGAGATTTTCACCCGGAAGTCGAAGGAAACGATGCGCAAATGAGCAGCGGTGAAACGCTTGCGGGATTGTTCGAGGCGCGCGCGCAGGCCGAGGGCCAGGCGCGAGGTCATCTCATCGGCGCGCTGGCGTTGCTGGCGCAGCAGATCGAGTGGCCGGCGGAAGCCGCGGCGCGCGGACAATTCATGGACGCGACGGGACGATTCCAACAAGCGATAGCGGATAAGGCCCGCAAGCGTTTCGCGCAGGTCGGCGATGTTCTTGTCAAACTCGCGGCGCGTCTGGACAACGAGTTCGGCGGCGGCGGAAGGGGTGGAGGCGCGAACGTCGGCGACAAAATCCGCGATGGTGAAATCGGTTTCATGGCCGATGCCGGAGATCACGGGAATTTCTGAAGCGAAGATAGCACGCGCGACGATTTCTTCGTTGAACGCCCACAAATCTTCCATGGAGCCGCCGCCACGGGTGACAATCAACACATCGGCAAGCTTTTTGGCATTGAAATATTTCACGGCCTTGACGATTTCCTCGGCTGAGCCTTCGCCCTGCACGCGCACGGGATAGACGGTCAGATGCAAGTTGGGAAAGCGCCGGGTAAGGATGCGAACAACGTCGCGCACGGCCGCGCCGCGCGGCGAAGTGATAATGCCGATGCGGCTGGGCAAGAGCGGCAGAGGTTTCTTGCGCTTAGCATCGAACAGGCCCTCGGATTCCAGGCGTTTCTTCAATTGCTCGAAGGCAAGCTGCAAAGCGCCGCGCCCGACGGGCTCTAGATTTTCCACATAAATCTGATATTCGCCGCGCGTTTCGTAGACGCTGATGGAGCCGCGCACGGTCATCAGCAAGCCATCTTCCGGGCGGAACTTGATGCCGCGCTGCTGCTGTTTGAAGAAAACGCAGCGCACCTGCGCGCGGTCGTCCTTTAGGGTGAAATAGATGTGGCCGGACTGCGCTTCGCGGCAATTGGAGATTTCGCCCTGGACGGTGATGTCCGTGAAGTTTTTCGCGAGCAGGTCGCGGATTTTGCCGGTCAGCTCGCTGACGGTCCAAACCCGCTTCTCCGGCATTAGGTTAAAGGTAAGTTGGTTCATGGGCGGGACACCATGAAGGCTTTCCCCTCGCAAATTCGCTCGGGGCAAGCAGGCATGAGGTTGAAGGTGAGCTGGGTCATTGGGAGTTCTCAGTGGTCAGGTCTTAGTTATCAGTTAACGCGCTCCAGTTCAAGGCATCAAACTGCTTCTGAGAAGCTAGGTCCCTTCCGGCAGCGTTGGACCGAATCCTTGGCTCCTAAACATCGCTCGGGATGCCTATCCTTCTCACCACCTTTAGCCTGTACCCCCCTCCCCCTGTTTTACCTAAGTGTTCATTCTAAGGAGCTTTAATTCATTTAGAATGAACACTTGTATAAGTGCGGATCCTAAAGAACTTACGGGAATTGAAGAATCCCTTAGCCTCAGAGGCTGCGCTGCGACATTCGCGCGGTAATAGTATCGTTAAAAGTAACATAAGTAAAGGGTAAAGAATGACAGGGATAAACGGACAGTTCTAGGACTGGACGAGGCCGCGGCACAAGCTCAGGGTAAGGCTGCGCCGCTACAGTTGCAAGCACATTTCGCCCTGATGAAGACGCTGGATGTGCGCTAGCCGAACAAACAACTTCACCCGCTATTTCGCGGCGACAAACTTCAGCGGTAACGTCACGGGCGTGGGAAAACTGGGCTGCCAAATTTCGAGATCGGCGAGGCCGGGAGTCTCCGCTTGATATTCCACGTCATAAGTCTCACCGACGGTGATTCCCATATCCGCCGTTGAGAACCTCAGCTGTGCGGGCGGCAGATCCGCGCCGTCTTTCGCGATCACTTTCCACTCCACGGGCACGTCTTTGTTCGTTAAACGTACCCGCAAGTCAGCGCTGTTGTCGGTGATGTTGATAAAGCGCAGCCGGTATCGGGTCCCGGCATGCAATTCGATGGGGTCCGGCTCGGGATGGCCATTTATCAGCCCCAGAAAACCGAACGGAGCATATTTGCCCATGCTGAACACAAAAGTCCTGTCATGCTCCGGGTCATATTTCTGGCCGGGCTCCAGAACGATCAGCGGCCCATACACGCCATTGCGCAACTGCTTTTCATCATGCCAGTGCGTGTGATAGATGAAGGTTCCCGCTCGAGGCGGAGTCATGCGGGCGACGAAGGACGTTCCAGGGGCAACTGGTGGAGTCGTCTGCTGGCCCGAGCCGGTCCATCCGGGAACACCATCGTAGTAACTCTCCAGTTGCATCCCGTGCCAGTGGATTGATGTCGGATTGCTGGTCAGGTTCTTGACTTCGATTTCCGTGGTTTCTCCGCGGGTAAGAAGGAGTGGCGGCCCGAGCAAGTTTGGCGGCTTGTCCTTATCAGGCACGGGCGGTACTTTTGGATCGTTAACCTCCAGCTTGTAAAGCGGGATCTTTTCTGGATTTTCCGAGATCACCAGTTGCAATTTGCGCGGTGCGTTTGCGGTGACCGATTTTGGGGCGGGGGTCGCACCGGGAAGCACGGTGATTCCCATCACCAGCCCGCCCATCCCTGAGCTGTGCTCCTGCGCCGCCATGTGAGCGGCAGACTGGGCTTCTTTGGGATGAAACTCGTCGGTTGAAGACATGTGGACCAGCATGTGGCAGTGAAATAGCCAGTTTCCTTCCTGGTTGGGAGTCCAAGTCATCTCGAATGCATGCCCAACATCGACATGCTCGGTGACCGCCAAGCGCCGCTGTTCTTCCGAATAGCGCTCGAAGTGTTCACCGTCCCCAGCGCCATCCACGGTGAAATAGAAACCGTGGAGGTGCATGGCATGGTCCGATTCGGTCGGGTTGATTACGTGCCAGTGGGTGGTCTCGCCGCGTTTGTAGGTCAGGCGTTCGGTGTAGGGCCAGGACTTGCCGTTGATAGACAGGAATGCGTCTCCGGCATCCGTGTTGATGTCTTTCGTCCAAATACCGAGGACAAAGATACGGTCTTCCGGCTTCGCTCCCGGGGGATCGATAACCAAGGCCCCGGAGAGCAGGGTTTCCTTATCGTCGCGCAGCTCCAGGGTTTTGCCGGAAGTGGTGGCCCAGTACATGTAAGTGCCAGGTTCGCCGGCGAGGAATTGCAGTTGCCGGGTTTCGCCGGGTAGCAACGTCAGTGCGTCCTTGGGGTCTCCGGGATGGCGATGCAGGCCATAGATTTTGGCCGCGAGCGGCAGCGTATTGCGAATGCTGATGTGAATCTGCGTTCCTTGCGGCACACGGATCAGCGGGCCGGAGCTTTGTGGAGCGTGACCCTCCTCGGCGAAAGCGTAGACGTCTCGATGATTTCCGTCTTCCTCCTCCGGATACCAGGTACAGGCTCTGAGTGCGAGCCGCAAGTCTAAGACGCCGCTCTTGAGCTGCCCGGCGGACGTCCGGTTGTCATTCGCCATGACTCTCGGCAAAGATGAATTCACAACGGTTTGAGCAAATGTCGCAGGACAAAACAAGACTAGGAACGCAATCCCGAGGGAAGTCCAATGCCGCATGCTCGCTCCTCGCTGCCGAACCTTCTTCCGGCCAACACGCCGCCGGCTGAGAAGCTACTCCGCCACTGGGAGCCGGTCAAGAGATGGCGTTGTTTCACGCGCTCCGCCAGCAAGCCTACATTTGAGCGGGTCTCAGCCGAGTGGATTGTATCCGAGTGCGCGGTCATCCACCAAAGATCGGGGGACTCGGCCCTGCCGAATCTTCGGTAACACGAGAAGATCCCTTCGCGGGGTACCTGCAAACCCCTTCTAGGACTGTTTCGCCGCGCTTTTTACCGGTCTGCGAGGCGGCCGCGCAGCACGATGATCGACGCCTTAGGTAGCTGGTAAAGAGTCTGCGCTCCGCCTGTGACCGTTGATTTGGAAGCGGGGCCGTCCGGGTCGGCGCGACCACTGGTTCCTTCGGGGTGCCATTGGTATTCGGCGCTGCCAAAAGTAATGCGGTCCACCTGGCCGGTGAAAAAGCGGTCGTGCTTGGTTGCCGAGTCCGCGAAGGTAACCTTTACCGCGTGATCGTTGTCGTGATCTTTGTTGATTAGCATCACGGACCATTGGCCGTCCGGCCGTTCGACGGCGTAAGCGGTGACCAGAAGATTTCCGAAGTCATCCGTTGCGTCGCTGGAAACTCTGAAGAGGCGATGAGTGGCGTCGACGGGTTGCACCCACTCCTTGGTAATGACCTGCGCGGCGAGGTACTGCGGAGGATAGCCCGTCACGTGGTAATCCTTGTCGAGCGACAAGAAGTTACCGCGGCGGCCGGGCGAGGGCATGTAGTGGAAATAAAAAGTGCCGCTGGCGCCGCCGGTCATCATCGAGCCGACATAATCGGCCAGCCAGAGGCCGCTCTTGACGTCGGCGGGCCCGGAGCCTCCGCCCATGTTGCCCTCGGTCATAAAAAACGGAATGTTGGGCGGGAGACCATTATCCTTCCAAGCTTGTATGACGTGACTGACGAAGCCCGGCTCGAGATACAAATCGTTCCACGAAGCGGTGGCGTTCTTTTCCTGAAAGGGATAATGCTCGAAGGAGAAGAACGTGAAATCGTTCAACCGGCCGCGGGCCTTGAGATAGTCGAGGAAGCGGCCGAGCCAGGAGACCCTTCCATTTGCGTCGGGCCAGACGTCAACGTCGCCAAACGTTCCTTCAAAAGCCGGGCCACCGAGCTTGGCTTCCGGAACCAGGCGGTGAATTGCAGCAGCGAATTGAAGGTAGAGAGCGGCGTAATCTTCTGGAAGCATGTGCTGGCCGTCGGCCTCTTCTCCCATTTCAATCCAGGAAATGGGGTAGTGGCGCTTGTAGAGATAAGCAATTTCCGCCGCGGCGTCCTCGGGGGTTGCATAAAGCATGGCGATGGGCACCATGGTGGGAAGCCCACGCGTGATGCCGCTGGTGAAGAAGAGGTCGAAACCAATCTGGTCGCCGCGAGAATAGTCGAGGTCAGAAGCGGCGGTCCAGGGATCCACGGAGGAAGGCCAGGTAACCGTCTGCTGGCGACTCGGCAAGTGCTGAACGACGTCGTTGAAATGGCCATCGGCTGCGAGAGTGCCGACATAGAATTCGTTGATGGCGTAGCCCACGCAGTTGCGCTTGTCGGCCGAGCCGTGCGTGTCGCAGGTGTTGGAGGACTCCATCATCCAGATGCGGAGGTATCTCGCGGGGATCATCCAGGAAACGAGTTTCAGGGTTTCGGTGCCGCCCTGGCCATCGGTGATGTTGCCCTGGGGAAATGTTTGCCAGGTACCTTTCATCGTGCCGTCATAGAAGGGTTCCACCTCGCCGGTCCAGAATTGCACAGCGTAGCGGCGGGCGAAAGGATTGGCCCAGGCGATGCGGATGGCGTTGACGTCCACCTTGGCGCCAAGATCGATCATGAGCCACTGCGGATGGAGTGAGTCGTCTTCGCCGGTAAACGCCTTGGTAAGGTACGGATTGCTTTTCCAGTAGGATTTCAAGTCGCCGTCGGTGAGGCGGGACCAGCCATTTCCGTCGCCGCGGCTGAAGCCTCGATGCGGCAGCGGATATGCGTAGGAGTGCCGAATCATCTCCGTGGGTTCCGCGCTGCCCGTAAAGTAGCCTTCTTGCTTCTCGGCGTTGCTCCAGGTGCCGCGCGGATTCCAGTGCCACGCTTCCACCATCAGCTCGGTATTTTGACGGTAGGTCACAGTCCGCCATCCCGCGCCGAGGATTTCCTTGAGCACTGGATCGGTCAGCAGCTTGTCCGTGTTATTGTCGACTTGTTCTTTGGTGGGCCGGCTGTCTTCACCTCCAGGTGCGCCGGTGCCCGCTCTCAGCCGATCAATGGCACCGCCCAGTGCGCGAAGCGGGCTGAACGAATTCGCGACGTGCGACGGCGCGGCGTCGACCACAATATTATTCTGCGCGATTGCCGGATTCGCAGCGCAAAGGAACACGCCGATCGTAAAACATGTTGCAGAAACTCTGCCTCTGATTCCTGAAGCCATGATCACCTCTTTGCCAGCCGCATGCCGATTTCAAACGTTTTAATGGCTGCAAGAGTTTAACAAGATTTCCATATTAGACGCATCGAATCCCGAGCCGGGTACACCATAGCTCTTTTTTCTGGGGAAAGGCGAGATGAATCAGCGGCGGAAATGAGAGAAGAGCCAGAAGAGCAGCGAGAGGGCGAGGCTTACTAGAAAGCAGCTAACAAGCGGGAAGTAGAACGTGGTGTGTTCGCCGCGATGGACGATGTCGCCGGGGAGTCTTCCCAGGCGGAAAGGGAGTTTGCCTCCGAAATACAGGAATGCGCCGGTGACGATGAGGAGACCGCCTAGGATGAGGAGGGTGCCGCCGAGTTCGCGGAGGGGGTCCATTCCGAGCATTTTATCTGAAATAATTGGTTGAGGTCCTTCAGGCCCGACAGGAGTCGAGCCTTCAGGATGACAAAGCTAGAGAGGTAAACGGTCAGATCAATTCGAGGCCGGAGAAGAAGTAGCCGATTTCGAAGGCGGCGGTCTCCGGGGCGTCAGAGCCGTGCGTGCAGTTGTTGCCGATGGAGGTGCCGAGGTCGCGGCGGATGGTGCCTGGCGCGGCTTTCTTGGGGTCGGTGGCGCCCATGGTGTCGCGCCACTTTAGGATGGCGCCATCGGCTTCGAGAACCATGGCGACAATCTTGCCCGAGCTCATGAAATCGGTGAGTTCGCCGAAGAAGGGGCGCTCCTTGTGGACGGCGTAGAAACCGCCGGCTTCTTCCTTGGTGAGGCGCATGGTCTTGATGGCGATAATTTTGAAACCGGCTGTGTGAATTCTTGCGAGAATTTCACCTTGCTGGCCGCGGCTAACGGCGTCCGGCTTGATGATTGCGAAGGTACGTTCGATAGACACGAAAAATTCCTCCAGAGTGTGAATCGACTGCCAGGATAATCCCGGCCACTACAACTACTTGAGTGCTTGCGCGACAGTGCTGCCCATATCCGCGGGGGTTTCGACGCAACGAATGCCTGCCGCGCTCATCGCGGCGTATTTGTCCCTGGCGGTGCCCTGGCCGCCGCTGATGATGGCTCCGGCGTGGCCCATGCGGCGTCCGGGAGGCGCGGTCTGGCCGGCGATGAAACCGATCACCGGCTTTTTCACGTTGGCCTTGATCCATTCCGCGGCGCGCTCTTCGGCGTTGCCACCGATTTCGCCGATCAAAATGATGGCGTGCGTTTCCGGATCGGCGTGGAACATCTGAATGGCGTCGAGGAACGACGTGCCGATAATGGGATCGCCGCCAATGCCGATGCAGGTGGACTGCCCGATGCCGAGGTTGGTCAACTGCTCGACGGCTTCATACGTCAGCGTGCCGCTGCGGCTGACCACGCCGACATTTCCCTGCTTATGAATGCGCCCCGGCATGATGCCGATCTTGCACTTGCCCGGGGAAATGACGCCCGGGCAGTTCGGGCCGACGAGCCGCGTCTGGCTCTTATCCACGGCGAGTGAAACGCGCACCATGTCCAGCACCGGAATGCCTTCGGTGATGCAGATCACCAGAGGAAGCTCGGCATCCGCAGCTTCGAGAATGGCGTCGGCGGCAAATGGCGGCGGAACGAAAATGACCGTGGCATTCGCTCCGGTAGCTTTCGCAGCGTCAGCCACGGTGTTGAACACCGGGCGCTCGAGATGTTTGGTGCCGCCTTTGCCGGGCGTGACGCCGCCCACGACGTTGGTGCCGTACTCGATCATCTGCTGCGCGTGAAAAGTGCCTTCGCGCCCGGTGAAGCCCTGCACGATCAATTTTGTTTTCTCGTTGACGAGGACGCTCATCGCGCACCCCCCGCCAGCGCAACCACTTTTTGTGCGCCGTCCTTCATGCCGTCGGCGATGGTGAAGTTCAAGCCGCTCTCGCGGAGGATCTGCTGGCCACGCTCCACGTTGGTGCCTTCCATGCGGACGACTACCGGTACATTCAAATGCAGCTCTTTTGCCGCGGCCACCACTCCGGTGGCCAGAACGTCGCAACGCAGGATGCCGCCGAAGATATTGATGAACACCGCTTTCACTTCGGGGTCGCTCATCAGGATCCCAAAAGCGTTTTTCACTTGATCGGCGGAAGCGCCGCCGCCGACATCGAGAAAGTTTGCCGGGGAGCCGCCCGCGTACTTGATGATGTCCATGGTGGCCATGGCCAGGCCCGCGCCGTTCACCATGCAGGCCACGCTACCGTCCAGCTTGATGTAATTCAAGCCGTACTTGGAAGCTTCCACTTCGAGCGGATCTTCCTCGTCGAGGTCGCGGAGTTCGCGCAATTCCTTGTGGCGGAACAATGCGTTGTCGTCGATGGTCATCTTGGCGTCGAGCGCGACGAGTCTGCCATCGCCCGTCAGCACGCAGGGATTGATTTCCAGCATGGATGCATCGGTGTCCATGAACGCGCGATACAGAGCCTGGAGGAACGGCGTGGCCACGGTGACGACTTCCGCGGGAAGGCCCAGCCCGAAAGCAATCTTGCGCGCCTGGTAGGGCTGCAAACCCACCGCGGGGTGAATCGGCTGGCGCAGGATTGCGCCGGGATTTTCCCTGGCGACTTCCTCGATTTCCATACCGCCAGCGGCGCTGGCCATGAAGACCGGGCGGCCGGATTCGCGATCGATCAGCAAACCGAGATACAGTTCGCGCTTGATATCCAAACCTTCTTCGACCAACAAGCGCTTGACGATGCGCCCGCCCGGGCCGGTCTGCGGCGTAACCAGATTCATGCCGAGAATGTTGCTGGCGATTTCCGCGGCTTCGTCGGCGGAGCGCGCGAGCTTGACGCCGCCGGCCTTGCCGCGGCCTCCCGCGTGAATCTGCGCTTTAACAACGACGATGTTGGACTTCAGCCGCTGCGCGGCTTCGCGGGCTTCTTCCTTGCTGAACGCGACTTCACCGCGCGGCGTGGTCACACCATAGCGCGCCAGGATCGCTTTAGCCTGATACTCATGAATCTTCATCAAGGTTCCGTTTTCCGTGTGACCGAGAGGCAGTCAATTCACGCGCGACCGCGAAGCGGTCGACCAGTGTTAGAATTTTGAGGCAATAAGAAACATAGAAGTTTAACCGGAACGCGAAAACGGAGCAAGGACGCGCTCGAATGGCTTTCCAATCGTGACCATTTCCTCTATTGAACACGTCGAGGCCGGGGAGATCCTTACCCGCGCCCAAGCTGAATTGTTGATGGAGGAGCTGCTCTCCGGGCTTGTGGAAACGCCGGAGATCGTGCGGCTGCTGACCGCGCTGAACGCGCGGCCTGCGCAGGTAGCTGAGCTAGCCGGATTTGCCAGCGTGATGCGACGCCATGCCGCGCCGGTTTTCGCCGCGGGCGAAGACCGGCCCTCGCACATGGTCGATACCTGCGGCACCGGCGGCGACGACTCCGGAACATTTAATATTTCCACGGCGGCGGCGATTGTCGCCGCAGCGGCAGGCGCACGCGTCGCGAAACATGGAAACCGCGCGGCCAGCTCGCGAAGCGGTTCAGCGGATGTTCTCGAAGAGCTCGGCGTGCGTATCGACCTCCCGCTCGAAGATGTGGGTCGCGCGATACGCGAGATCGGCATCGGCTTTTTGTTTGCTCCCGCGGCGCACGCCGCCACTCGTCACGCAATTCCAGCGCGCAAACAGATCGGCGCTCGCACCGTGTTCAATTTACTGGGCCCACTGACTAATCCCGCGGGCGCGCAGGCGCAGGTAGTTGGCGTCTTCTCCGCGGAGGTCCTGGAGGTGGTTGCCGCGACACTGGCCGAACTCGGCGTGGAGCGGGCTTTTGTTGTGCATGGCGCCGGCGGACTGGATGAAATTTCGCTCGCCGGGGAAACGCAAATCGCGGAAGTGAAAGATGGAGCCGTGCGGCGTTACGTGGTCACCCCGGAGGAGTTCGGCGTAGCGCGCGCGCCGATCGAAGCTCTGCGCGGCGGCAGTCCGCAGGAAAATGCCGCGCTCATTCGCGGGATTCTTGGTGATGAAAGCGGCCCGCGGCGCG